>NZ_CAJMZG010000006.1:0-414557 GCF_905220255.1 Paraburkholderia sp. J69-1
GGACAACGCTAATAGACCGACACGAAAACAAGGAAATGCCAAAAACCAACACCACAAAACCAAAACCTACCCCCGCTTCCGCAATGGCACCAGCAACCCCCGCAGCCCGTTATGATCCATCTCCTGCATCAGCGCGAGCAGCCTGCCAATCTCCCCCGGCGGAAATCCCTCCCGTGCAAACCAGTTGAGATAATGCCCAGGCAGATCGGCAATCAGCCGACCTTTGTACTTCCCAAAGGGCATCGCAAGCGTAACGAGGCGTTCAAGGTCTGCAGTATCCATCCGCGCTATTGTGCACGACTTTGCCCACGTGCATACCGGTCAAATTAACCGACCATCCACACACTACTCCACAAATTACCGCACGCAGCAACCACGTTCGCATCAGCAAAAAATTCAAGCGAATCACCATTTATTGCAGGGACTCCGCTCCTTCAATTTCCTACCATGGGCTGGCCTTGCGAATTCGTCAGGGTGCCGACAATAAACAGACATGGAGATAAATGAAGAAGACCCTTCTCGCCGCGTCCGCCGCGATCTCGTCGTTTTCCTTCCAGCCCGCCCATGCCCAGTCTTCCGTTACGCTCTACGGCATCGTCGATAACGGCATCGAATATCAGAGCGGCGGCGGTGCGAATCATGTGATCCGCGCTTCGTCGGGCGGTCTGTTCGCAACCGTCTATGGTTTCATCGGTCACGAGGATCTGGGCGGTGGCCTTCATGTGAATTTCCAGCTGGAACAAGGCTTTTCCGCCGTAAATGGCGCAGCACAGAATTCAGCCGACGCATTCAATCGTCTTGCCTGGGTCGGCTTGTCGGGAAGCTTCGGCGAATTGCGCTTTGGCCGGCAAAAGAAGCCGCAATATCTCTATCTGGATGGCGAAATCGATCCGCTGGCTGCGAAATCCATTGCCTCGCCGCTCAACGATTTCGACGACGTCTCCGTGCGGGCAAGCAACGCCATTACCTGGTTTACGCCAGACTGGCACGGGCTAACCGCACAATTTCTGGTGGGCCTGCGCGACTCCACCACGCAGCCCTCCAACGGCATTCAAACCTATAACGTGGTGGTGAAATACATCAATGGCCCGTGGCACGTTGCGGCCGGCTACGACCAGCAGGACAACGCAACAGGCAAGTCGATGCAGAAGGTTTTCACCGCCGTCACGTCGTTACGGGTCAAGGCGGCACGCTTCTATCTGGTCTATCACACGGAAACCCAATCCGATCATAGCCAGAATGAAGCCACCTATTCGGCTTCTGCTTCCTACCTGTTCAATCCGGCCAATGAGATCGCAGTGATGTACGGTTATCTGCACGATCGCACCGGAAAGGGCAACAACGCGCAACAGATCGGTCTGTCCTATGAATACTTTCTCTCGAAGTCGTCGATTCTCTACGCTGCGGCCGGTTTGATCGATAACCGCAATCAGGCCAGCTACACGCTCAACGGCACGGAGTATTCCGGTATCGCCATGACGCCGGGCGCGACCGCGCGCGGCGTCATCGTCGGCATTACGCACAAGTTCTGATGCGTATTGCCGCGCCATTCGCTCAGGACTTGCAGGCCTCGTACAAGGTATTGAGCCGGCGATCCGGTTCCGCCACATACGGATTGCTCTCATCCCATGCGTAACCCGCGAGCACCGAGCAGATCATGCGTCGAATCAAGGGCGTCTGGCGCGGGTAATAAATGATGTCCTGTAACTCGCCCGTGTACCAGCGCTCGACGAACGCACGGAACGTATCGATCCCCTTGCGCAAGGGCACGTCGTAGTCGGCGTGCCAATCCACAGTCTCGCCTTCGAGCACGCGCTCCAGCACCTGGACTGCCTGACGCGCCGAACGCAATGCGATCGTAACGCCCGACGAAAATACCGGATCGAGAAACTCTCCCGCGTTGCCGAGCAATGCATAACCCGGCCCGTGCAGACGTTCGACATTGGCCGCATAGCCGCCGATCTGCCGCACCGGCATCACGAAAGGGGCGTCGCCAATCAAACGGTTCAGCGTCGGTTCCTCGCGAATCAGCGTGCGCAGACGCGCCTCGCGCTCGTCTTCAGGCATGTCGTGAAACGCGGCGTCGGCCACGCAGCCCACCGACGAGCGGCCGCCCGCCAGCGGAATCATCCAGAACCACACATCGCGATGCTCAGGATGCGTCGCGACGCAGATCTTGTTGCGATCGAAGTCGTCGAGTGCGAGGCCGTCGCGCACATGGCTGAAGATCGCCGCGCGCGTGGGCATGCCGGTTGGCGCTTCCAGATTCAGCAGACGCGGCAGCACGCGGCCAAAGCCGCTCGCATCGAGCACAAAGCGCGCGTGAACGTCGTAGCGCGCGCCGCTTTCGTCGGCCACTTCGAGCACCGGCGCGTCGCCCGGATGCATCGCCAGCACCGTATGACCGAAGCGCACTTGCGCACCCTGCTGAGCCGCGCATTGAATCAGCACGTCGTCGAATTTCGCGCGCTCGACCTGATACGTCGTGCCCCAACCCGGCGAATGTTTATCGCGGAAGTCATAGGCCGTAGCGCGATCGCGCCACACGAACTGCGCGCCGTTCTTGTACTGAAAGCCGGCTTCCACAACGGCCTGCAACATGCCCGCTTCTTCGAGGTACGCCATGCTCTGCGGCAACAGACTTTCGCCGATCGAAAAGCGCGGAAAATGCTGACGTTCGAGCACCAGCACCGAACGGCCGGACTTGCGCAACAGCGCCGCCGCCAGCGCACCCGAAGGACCCGCGCCGATGATGGCCACGTCGACCGTTTCACGCTGGATCGCAGCGTCCTTTACTGTCTCTTCCTGACTGTGTTCCATAATTCCTAAGCTCTTCCTGCGTGCGTCGCATGAATGCGCGACGCGATGACCGCTTTGACGTCGACCTCACGCCATTCACGCCGCCCTTGCCATTACAATGCCCCTTCTCTTCCAGGACCGGAAATGCATCGGGGAAAAAATATGTCGGTTTCCGAATCAAAGCAGGTGCCGTTCGTGCCGGAGACGGCCTTCGGCATCTGGTTTCTCCGCACGCACACGTGGGAACATCATGTCCTGCGTGTCGCGATCAACGACCTCAAACGCCTGATCGACTCGCCTCTGCCCACGGCTCCTACGATCGTCGATGTCGGCTGCGGCCAGGGCAAATCGTTTCACCTGCTCGCAGAGGCGTTTCACCCGCGTCGCATCGTCGGTATCGACTATCACGAAGATTCGCTCGAGCTCGCGAGGCAGGCCGCGCGTGCCTGTCCGAATCCATCGCAAATCGCATTCGACGTACTGCATGGCGACTGCGCGAACCTGCCGCTACCCTCGGCCAGCGCGGACATCGTGTTCTGTCACCAGACCTTTCATCACCTGGTCGAACAGGAACGCGCGCTCGCGGAATTCCATCGTGTGCTCAAACCCGGCGGCATCCTGTTATTCGCCGAGTCCACCGAGGCCTACATTCGTTCATGGGTGATCCGCCTGCTGTTCCGCCATCCGATGGAAGTGCAGAAAAGCGCCGACGAGTATCTCGAAATGATACGCCATGGCGGATTCCGCTTCACAAAGCGCAATGTCTCGCTCCCCTATTTGTGGTGGAGCCGTGCCGCCGACTTCGGGCTGTTCGAGCGCCTGGGTCTGCATCGTCCGAAGCCCGGCAAGCGGCGCGAAACGCTTGTCAACGTGGCAGCCGTGAAAGCGGACGCAACGGTCTGACAAATAGCGATCAGGCCGATTGAAGCGGCAGCCCGTGCTGGCATGCGCCGCCGCTTCAACATCTCAGGCCGCGCGTTTCCGCGCTTACTTCGCTTTCAGCGTCACGACGTCGCCCACCAGCGCGACGCCCGCCACCACGGCGCCCGCGCCGCAGGTGAATTCCGTGGCGCTTGCGCGCAGGTCTTTCTTGTAATTGCTCTTGATGTTGATGACCGCGTTGCCGCCTTCCTTGCGCGCGCGTTCCTGCAGTTCCAGCACGGCCGAAAGAAACACGTGCTGGCAGGCCGCTTCATCGCTCTTGCCGAACGCATTGGTCTTCTTGTTGGTCGCAAACTCGCCGATGGTTTTCTGCACGGCCGGATGCGACTGGCCCGCAAAATACAGGCCGATATCGTCGCTCACCTTGCCCGGCTCGCTCTTGAGCGCGGCGTCCACTGCATAGGTGCTCACCGAATCGCGCGCGTAGACGTGCGACGTCGCGAAAGCGGCGCACAGCGCGCTCAGCATCCAAAGCTTCTTCATCTGCTTCTTCATCTTTTTTGCTCTCCGTTGGGTCAATGAATCAATTGGCTTGCAGCACGACAAGATCGCCCTTCACGACGATCGCCGCGGCGCTGCGGCTCAGACCGCAGTTGAATTCGGTGGACGATTCCGAGTGGCTGCCATGAAAGCGCGTGGTCACGTTGATAACGGCGTTCGCCTTCTTCTCGCGGGCGTCGTTGCGCAGCTTGTCGAGTCCTTCCGCGAGCGCCTTGTTGCAGGCGACATCGCCGTCGTCGGTCGCGCGCGCGACACGGATAGCGTGCGACGCATCGCCGATACGGTGCACGACATCGGCATGCGGCTGCGCACCGAAGTACACCGCCACATCGGAGGCCGCATTCGGCGTAGCCGGTGCGGCATTCGCGGCATTCGTAACAGACGTAACGGGATGCAACGCGCCCTGCAACGGCAGCGTTTTCAGCTCCGTGCCGCAAGCGGCCAGCGTCAGGCTGATCAGCGCGGCTGCACTCAGTGTCAGGCTCGGTGTTCTCATGGTTTTCCTCGTCATTTTCAGGGTTGCCTGTAACGTCACTTGTCGTTCCAGGCGCGAAACATCAGGCTCGCGCAACTCCCGCCGAACCCAAACGAAACCGACATCGCCGAAGCCATGCGCGCCTCCCGCGTCGCCCGCACGAGCGGCATTTCCGCCGCGCCCGCATCGAGATCGTCGATACCCACGGCGCCCGCGATAAAGCCGTCGCGCATCATCAGCAAGGTGTAGATCGCTTCGTGCGCCCCGCAGGCGCCAAGCGGATGGCCGCTCAAGGCCTTGGTCGACGAAAACGCCGGCACTGCCGCGCCAAACACGGCGCGCAGCGCGAGCAGTTCCTCGACATCGCCCGACGGCGTCGAAGGCGCGTGCGTGTTGATGTAGTCGGGCCATGAGGCCGCTTCGTCGAGCGATGCACGCATCGCGCGCGCAATCCCGCCCGCCTGCGGCGCGACCAGTTGCACGCCGTCCGTGCAATGGCCGAAGCCCGTCAGTTCGGCGTAGATACGCGCGCCGCGCGACTGCGCGTGGGCAAGCGATTCGAGCACCAGCACCCCCGCGCCGGAGCCGATCACGAAGCCATCGCGGCGCACGTCGTAGGGCCGCGACGCCTGCCCAGGCGTGTCGTTGAAGCCGCGTGACAGCGCACCCATGGCGTCGAACATCAACGTCATGTTGTCGTGCAGCGCCTCGCTGCCGCCCGCCAGCACCACATCCTGACGGCCGGTCTGGATCAACTGCATCGCCTGACCGATCGCCAGCGCCGATGTCGTGCAGGCCGAGGACGGCGAATACGTCACGCCTTCCATGCCGAACACATGCGCGAGATTCGCCGATGCGGTACTGCTCATGGCCTGCGGCACGGTATAGGGCGGCACGCGGTCCACGCCGCGCGCCTGCGCGCAGGCCATGGCCGCGTCATACGCCGACATCGTGCCGACGCCCGAGCCGACCACCGCGCCAACACGCGGATGCCGCAAAGCCGCTTCGTCGATACCCGCATCGGCGATGGCGCTGCGCGCGGCGTGGCAAGCAAAGCGCGCGGTATCGCCCATAAAGCGTTCGGCCTTGCGCGCAAACGGCGTTTCGCCCTCCACGGTTGCGACCGCCGCCACCTGACTCGCGAAGCCGCGCTCGCGCCAGGCCTCCACGCGCGTGATGCCGCCGCGCCCTTCGCGCAGGCGCGCGGCTACGCCGTCCAGCGTATTGCCCAGGCACGAGACGATCCCCATGCCGGTGACGACCACCCGCTGCAATCCAGCCGATCCGGTCGATCCAGCGAATATCGAGGATTCCTGCATGCTCACCGCACGCGCGCAAAAATCAGCGAAGTGTTCACGCCGCCAAACGCGAAGTTATTGCTCATCACGTAATCGGCGTCGATCTCGCGCGCTGCGCCCTTGATGTAGTCGAGCGGCGCGCAGGCCGGATCGACTTCGTTCAGATTGAGCGTGGGCGCGTAGCGATTGCGCTTCATCATTTCGATCGTCCACCACGCCTCGATTGCGCCGCACGCGCCCAGCGTATGGCCGATGTAGCTCTTGAGCGAGCTGATCGGCACCCGCGCGCCGAAGGTTTCGGCGGTAGCGTGACTTTCGGCGATGTCGCCGCGATCGGTCGAGGTGCCGTGCGCGTTCACGTAGGCGATCGCCTCGGGCGCGAGTTTCGCGTCGGCGAGCGCCTGGCGCATCGCCACGGCCATCGTCGCCGCCGTGGGCTGCGTGATATGCGCGCCATCGGAATTGCAGCCGAAGCCCACGACTTCCGCGTGAATGCGCGCGCCACGCGCCACGGCATGCTCGTATTCCTCGAGCACGAGCGTCGCGGCGCCTTCGCCCACCACCAGGCCGTCACGCGCGGCATCGAACGGACGCGGCGTCTGCTGCGGCTCGTCGTTGCGCGTGCTGGTGGCGTAGAGCATGTCGAACACCGCTACGGCCGGGCCCGAAAGCTCCTCGGCGCCGCCCGCCAGCATCAGCGTCTGCTTGCCGCTGGCGATCATTTCGTACGCGTAGCCAATCGCCTGGCTGCCCGACGCGCAGGCGCAGGAAGTGGGCACGACGCGGCCCTTCAGATCCCAGAACAGGCTCACGTTCACCGCGGTCGTATGCGGCATCATCTGCACGTAGCTGTTCGAGGTCACGTCGCTCATCGAGCCGGTTTCGAGCATCTTGCCGAACGCACGGATCGGCTCGACCGAACCGGACGAAGAACCATACGCCACGCCCATGCGGCCGTCCTTGATCGACGCATCGTCGAGCAGACCGGCATCGGCGAGTGCGTATTCGCTCGCCCGCACCGCGTAGAGCGACACCGGCCCCATCGAGCGCGTCTTCTTGCGCGGATAGTGCACCGGCATCTCGAACTTCGGCAGCGGGCACGCGAGGCGCGTATGCAGCTGCTCGATGTAATCCCAGTCGTGCACCCGCCGCACGGCATTGACGCCGCGTTCGAGCGCCGCTTCCACCTGCTCCCACCGGTCGCCGAGCGCGGTGACGCCGCCCATGCCGGTCACGACGACGCGCCGCATCAGACCATCCCTCCGTTCACGCCGATCACCTGACGCGTGACGTAAGACGCCGCATCGGACATCAGGAAGCCCACCACGGCGGCGACTTCGGCGGGCTGTCCCACGCGGTTCATCGGCACGGCCTTGAGCGCGTGATCGAGCGGCACTTCGTCGAGCATGCCGGTGTCCACGAGCCCGGGCGCGACGCTGTTGACCGTGATATTGCGCGTGGCCAGTTCGACCGCAAGCGCCTTGGTCGCGCCGATCAGGCCGGCTTTCGCGGCGCTGTAGTTCACCTGGCCGCGATTGCCGGTCACGCCCGACACCGACGCCACCGTGACGATGCGCCCGCCTTTGCGCGCACGCACCATCGGCATGACAAGCGGATGCACGACGTTGTAGAACGCGTCGAGCCCGGTTTCCAGCACGATGTCCCAGTCTTCCTCGGTCAGCGCCGGAAAGGCGGCGTCGCGCGTCACGCCCGCGCAACAGACGATGCCGTAATACGCGCCGTGCGCGTCGACATCCGCTTCGAGCGCGCCGCGGCACGCGGCGCGATCGCGCACGTCGAATTGCAGGACGCTCGCCGTGCCGCCTTGCGCAGTAATGCCGGCCGTGACGGCCTGCGCTTCATTGAGGCCCGTGCGGCAATGCACGGTAACGGCGAAGCCGTCCGCGGCCAGTTGATACGCAATCGCGCGGCCAATGCCGCGGCTGGCGCCGGTAACGAGAACACGCCGGTTCATGGTCGGGAATTTTCCTCGATGAAAGTCTGAAAATCGTGCGGCTGATACACCTTGACCGTAGCCTCGGCGCACAGCTCGCCATGCTGTTCGATGGTGCAGCCGTAGGCGCCGTGGCCTTCGGCGCTGCGCAGCAGTTCGTTGACGCTCACGCGCAGCAATGCGCCGCTGGCGAACGCCGGGCGCATCGCCGTATAGCGGCGCGTGCCGAGCAGCACGCCCGGGCGCGCCGCTTTGCCTTCGCGCATCGACAACAGGCCCACGTGCGCCGCAATCGCCTGCGCCATCAATTCGATGCCGATCCACGCGGGCATCGCGCCCGCGCCATCGGCGTACCAGGCGTCGGCGCGCACGCTCGCCTGTGCCGTGAGCGATTCGTCGCTGCACGCGCACACGGCGTCGAGCAGCAGCATCGTGCCGCGGTGCGGAATGATCGATTCGATCGGCGGGAACAGTTCTGTGGTCATCGTGCAAGCACCAGTGAGACGTTGCTGCCGCCGAACGCGAACGAATTGCTCATGACGTACTGGCATCCCGGCGGCAAGTAGCGCACCGACTCGACGAAATCGAGCGGCGGCAAGCTGGGATCGGCGTGCCCGTCCCACACGTGGCGCGGCAGCGCGACGTCGGCGCGCGCGAGCGTGAGCCAGGCGAGAGCGGCTTCGGTCGCGCCCGCTGCACCCAGCGTGTGGCCCGTCAAGGGCTTCGTGCCGCTCGCGGCCACGCCATCGGGAAAGACGCGCGCCATCAGCTGCGCTTCCATCTGGTCGTTCTTGATCGTCGCGGTGGCGTGCAGATTGACGTAGCCGATCACATCGGCGCCGATACCCGCATCCGCCAGCGCCGCGCGCAGCGCGATTTCGCCGCCCGTGCCCTGCGGATCGGGTGCCGAAATATGGTGCGCATCGCTCGATTCGCCCGCGCCCGCGAGCCGCACCGCGCCTTCTTCGCGGCTCATCAGAAACACCGCCGCACCTTCGCCGATGTTGATGCCGCAACGGTTCGCGCTCATCGGATTGGTGCGCACGGCGCTGGTCGATTCGAGCGCGGCGAACCCTTGCAGCGTGAGTTCGCAAAGCGTGTCGACGCCACCGACCACGACTGCGTCGCACAGATTCGCGCGCAGCAGGCGGCGCGCCGCGACGAAGGCCTTGGCGCTCGACGTGCAGGCCGTGGAGATCGTGAACGCCGGGCCGCCCAGCCCCAGCGCGGCGGCGGCAAACGGCGCGGCCGTGCCGATTTCCATCTGCCGATAGTCGAAGGCGGCGGCAGGCGCTGCGCCGGCTTGCGTGAACACCGCTTCCGCCGCGCTGATGCCCGAGGTGCTCGTACCGAGCACGACGCCGATGCGCCCCGAGCCGTAGCGCTCGCGCGCCGCGTCGATGGCGGGCGCGATCTGGGCGAGCGCGGCCAGCAGCAGACGATTGTTGCGGCAGTCGTACTGCGCGAGCGCCGCGGGCGGCGCGACATCGAGCGGCGTCTTCACGCTGCCCGCGAACGCCGTGCCGATGCGCGTCGCGATCGGCCCCATACCGGGCGCTTCGCCGCGTGCGAGCGCATCGACGATCGCCGCGACGTCGTCGCCCAGTGCGTTGACCATGCCGAGCGCATGCAGATAAGCGGGCTTGGAAGCGGGCCGCAAAGCCGACCGGGAGGCTGACAGCGCCATTACGTGTTTCTCCTTGGAATCGAGGCCATGCCGACCGGCGCAAGCAGCACCGACACCATGATGCCGAGCGACAAGGTCGCGCCGAAGCTCTTGAGCGCGGGCATCGACGTCATCGCGAGCATGCCGAAGGACAGCAAGGTGGTCGCCGCCGACAGCAGCACGCCGGTCCAGACCGCGCCGATATCGGCACCGGCGCGCATCGCGCCTTCGCGCAGAAACACCGCGTAGTTCGCGCCCACGCCGAGCACCAGCATCAGCGCCAGCAGGTTGAAGAGATTGATGCGGATATGCGCGTAGCCGAACGCCGCCAGCGTCACGCCGATCGCGAGCCACACGGGCAGCGCAACCGCGAACGCCGCGCGCCAGCCGTAGCGCAGCATCAGCAACGCCAGCACGAGCACCAGCGCGCCTGCGAGCCAGAGCGCGCCGTCCTGCCGGTAGACCCCGAAGAGATGCGACACGCTCGCGGCCTTATCGACGAAACTCACGCCGGGCAGGGTCTGCGCCAGCGCGCGCAGCGCGGGTTCGTTCGTCGTCGACACCCCTTGCGGTATCACCACCGCCGCGAACGCATCCGGCGTGCTGGCCGGGCGGCCGAGCCACAGATGCCGGAACGGCTGCGACCACGGCTCGGCCAGCCAGTCGTTCACACCGAGCGTCTTCGTACCCGACTGGGACCACGCTTCGGGCCAGCTCTGGGCGATATCGTCGCGAAATCCGGCGGCGCTCAACATCGCGCGCAACGCGGTCCGATCGGCGAATACGTGCGCGCCCAGCAAGGCGCGATCGGCGCGCTGCTGCTGCGCCGAAGGCACGAAGGACGTAACCGACTGCCAGCCGCGCAGCGCCACATCGCCCGGGAGCGCGCCCAGACGCGCGCACAGCGCTTCGGCGCGTTCGAGCACCGCTTCCGGCGAGGCGCCGCGCACCACAAAGAACTGCGCGCTGTTATCGACGCCCACTGCGGCGCTCACCACGCGCTCCTGCGCCACCAGCGACGCATCGCGCTGGATCAGCAGATGGATATCGTCGTCGCTGCGCAGTTGCAGCCAGCCCGGCACCGCGACGATCACGATCGCCAGCGCCAGCACGAAAGCGCGCCGGCCGCCGATCAGCGCATGCCACTTCGCGAGCAGCGTCGCCGCCACGGCGAACAGCGTCTGCGGACTGCGGCGCGCGGGACGCGTCATCAGGCTCGGCAACAGACCGAGCACCGAAGCAAAAGCCGTAAAGATGCCGACGATCGCAAAGCAGGCGATCTGCTTGAGCGCCGGAAACGGCGCGAAAGTCAGGATCGCGTAGCCCAGCAGACTCGTGGCCAGCGCCACGCCCAGCGCGGGCAACACCTCGCGCGCGCCGCGCTTGGCGTTCCAGCCCTGTCGCGCGCCCAGATAGACGACGAAATACTGAATCGAATAATCGACCGCTTCGCCGATCAGGCTCGCGCCGAACACCAGCGTCAGCAGATGCAGCTTGCCGAAAATCAGCATGGTGGCGGCGAGCGCGCACAGAATGCCCAGCGCCGTCGACACGAAACCCAGCAGGAGCAGGCGCGGCGAGCGGAAAATCCACAGCATCAGCAACGCGATGCCCACCGCCGAAACAATGCCGATCACGTGCACGTCGCGCTCGGAAGCCCGGCGCGCGGATTCGGCGTAGAACACCGCCCCCGTGCGCGCGACCGAAACGTCGGGCCACGCGGACTTGAGCGCGCTTTCGCCCTGCGTGACGGCGTGCAGCACGCCTTGCTGGACGCTCGACTCGTAGGCCGAGCCCGGCAGCGTGCCCACCACGAGCACGCTCGTCGCAGCGCCGCGATGCGCGACCAGCAAGCCATCTTCGACGGTGAGATTCGATGCCGCGAGCGGCAGGCCCGCCAGCCAGTGCTGGAGCCAGCCGAACGGATCGTCGGCAAGCGGCGTCGCGAGGCCCGCGCCCGGCATGCCGTAGAGACGTTCGGTCAGCGCGCCGCCCAGCGCCTGCGGGCCGCCGGCCTGCGCAAGGTTCGCGCGGTCGTCCGGAGTAAGCAGGCCGAAGCGGTACGGCATATAGAAGCGCGCGATGCGACCGAGGTCGAACGGCGGAATGCGCGCCGTGACCGAGGCGAACGCGTGGCTCGCCGTCAGTGACGCGCCCAGTTGCAGCGCCGCGGCTTTGGCGTGCGCGTCATCGTCGCTGGACACGAGCAGCACGGCGCGATTGCCGAGTACGCCGGCAAGCTGATCGACGGCCTCTTCGGCCACCGGATCGGCTTCGGTCGCGGGCAACAGGGCGAGCAGATTGGTCTGCAACGGCGACGGCCCGGCGAAGCGCCAGCCGCAGTAAAGCGCGGCGGCCACCGCGAGCAGCAGCCACGCCGCGCGCAACGTCCATTGCCGCCAGGCAGCATTTGCGATACGAATCTCGGGCGAATCCACTATGGCGTTCCGAACAGCGTCTGGTCGGCGGGCGCGAGTTCGATTACTTCGGCGCTGCCGCTGAAGTCGAACTGCGTGAGGTCGCCATTGGCGAGCGTGATGCGCAGGCTTTGCAGGAAATCGCCGCCTTGCATGTCGATGCCGCGCAGCGCCTGCGCGATCTGCGGCTGACGCGGCACGAGCCGCATCTCCCAGCGCGCGGGCGTGCCGCGCGCCTGCACATCGAATTGCGAATACAACGCGCTCAGATCGCCGCCCAGCATCGAGCGCATCATCTTGCCGATCTCGGTCGCGCCGCGCGCACCCTGCTGCGAGCCGCCAGCGACGCGCTTGCCCGACGCATCGAGCACCGTCAGGCCGCCATCGCGCATGACCCAGGTTTTCCGGTAAGGCGTGTCGATCTGCCAGATCAACCCGCGGTCGCGGAAAAACAGCATCGAACCGGTGCTCACGAGCGGCGCCTTCATGGCGGCGAGCGTCTGCGTCTGCGTGAAGCGCGCGCGCACGCCCTTCGCATGCGCAAGACGCGCGGCGATCTGCGCGACGAGGGCGGCATCGGCGTCGTTAGTGGCGGCAGCCGGCGCAGCGGTTGCAGCATAGGCCGGTGCCCACGCCGCCTGTAGCGCGAGCAGCGCCGCAAGCGCGAGACCCTGCTTCAGCTTGCCCATGCGCGCTCCAGTTTTTCCGTCACCACAGGCGGCGATACGAACTGCAACTCCTTCGTGCCGGCGTGCACCGCGACCTGAATCGTGAAGCCCTTGGTAAGCCGCTCGCGCGAGACGCAATCGAAAATCTCGTAGCTGATTTTCAGGCGATTCGCGTACTCGACCAGATGCGCGCACACCTCGAGTTGCTGCCCATAGACCGCAGGCCGCACAAACTTCAGATGCGCTTCGACCACGGGCCAGACATAGCCCGAAGCTTCCATCTCGCGATAGTCGTAATCGAATTTGCGCAGCAGCGCCGCGCGGCCGAATTCGAAGTACTTCAGATAGTGTCCGTGCCAGCAGACGTGCATGGCATCGACGTCATGAAACGGCACTTCGAACGTCGTACTCGCGCTGAGTACCGCTTTGTCTGCCACGCTCATACAGGTTCTCCGCTAACTCTGCTGCCATTCATATCGCCGATGAAATCTCCAGCGGCGATGCGCTCCGTCATGGCCCGCAGTTCGTGTTCGAGCGCGCGGTCTTCGTCGACGAACGGCGAGCTTGCCTCGACCGCGTCCATGAAAACGCGCAGCGGTTCGGGAATGACCGTGGCCGCGTTGCCTCGCAGACGCAGGCGCGCTGCCTGCACCGTGGCGAGCGCATGCGCCGCCGCGACCTGCTCGGTCAACTGCAACACGCGCAGACAGTCGCGCGCCGCGATCGTCCCCATGCTCACCTTGTCCTGGTTGTGCGCTTCGGTGGAGCGCGAGAACACGCTGGCGGGCATCGTGTGCTTGAGCGCCTCCGCCGTCCACGCCGACGACGAAATCTGCACCGCCTTGAAGCCGTGATTGATCGCCGCACGCGCCGCGCTCGCGCCGGTCAGGTTGCGCGGCAGGCCGTTGTTGAACTTGTCGTCGACGAGCAGCGCAAGCTGGCGGTCCATCAAGTCGGCGAGATTGGCCACGGCGGTTTTCAGCCCGTCCATCGCGAACGCGATATGACCGCCGTAGAAGTTGCCGCCGTGCAGCACGCGCTCGCCGTCGGGATCGATCAGCGGGTTGTCGTTGGCGCTGTTGAGTTCGTTTTCGATGTCGCGGCGCATCCACGTCAGCGCATCGCCCAGCACGCCAATCACATGCGGCGCGCAGCGGATCGAATAGCGGTCCTGCAACCGATGGCCCGGTGTATCGGGACGCCCGGCCAGATCCGCGCGAATCCACGCCGCAGCCTCGCCCTGCCCGGCGTGCGGCTTGGCTTCGAAGATCAGGGCGTCGAAATGCGCCGCGCGGCCGTCGAGCGCCACCGTCGCGAGCGCGGTGAGACGCGCGCACAGGCGGGCCAGTTGCGCCGCCCGCGCGAACGCGAGACACGCGAGCCCGGTCATCACGGCCGTGCCGTTCATGAGCGCGAGACCTTCCTTGGGCGCCAGCGTAAGCGGCGAGTGGCCGAGCGCCTGCCATGCGTCGCGCGCCGCGCAGGATGCGCCGCGAAACTGCACGTCGCGCTCGCCGGCCAGCGCCGCCGCCACATACGACAGCGGCGTGAGGTCGCCGCTCGCGCCCACCGAACCCTCGGCGGGAATGCGCGGCAGCACGCGATGATTGATCAGATCGGCCAGCCGTTCGAGCAGCACCGGACGCACGCCCGAGAGCCCATAAGCCAGCGAATTCAGGCGCGCGGCGATCACGGCCAGCGCGGACGCATCGTCCAGATACTCGCCCATGCCGCAGCCGTGATAACGCGTGAGCTGCAGCGGCAAAGCCTCGACGAGCGCCATCGGCACATCGACCACGCAGGCGTCGCCATAGCCGGTGTTGACGCCGTAGACCGTGGCGCCCGCGTCCAGATGACGGCGCAGAAATTCCGCGCCGCGCGCGATGCGTGCGCGCCAGGCCGGGTCGTCGCTCAGTTGCACGGCAGCGCCTTCGCGCGCCACCGCCACGACGTCCTCGATCGTCAGACGGCGAGCGCCAATGATCACGGTTGCGGTCCGGCGTGCCGTTGCGTCTGCAAGCGCCGCATCGTTCAGGTCATGGTCGGCCATGGGTTTTCCCGTTGGGCCGCGCCCAGAAATCGTAAAAATTGAACCATTGATAAGGCGCCTTGCGGCAATAGTGTTCGAGGCGGTTCGCAAAGCGCTGCGCCCAGGCCGCGATATGTTCGGCACGACCGCGGCGCGGCAAATCGATGCGCTCCGCGAACGGCTCGAAATAGATCCGGTAGCCACCGCGCTCTTTCAGGCAGAACAGCAGATAGACGGGACATCCGAGCGCATGCGCGAGCACGTAGGGCCCTTGCGCGAACGGCGCCTTCTCGCCGAGGAACTGCGCCTCGGTCGTGCGTCCGCTTTCGTGCGCGGGCGTGCGGTCGCCGACGATCACCAGCAATTCGCCGCGCTCGATACGCTCCTGCATCATCAGCGCGGTCTGCGGACCGAAGTCGCTCACCGGCACGAGATGCTGCGCGAAATCGCGATGCGCGCCCGCCAGCACGCTGTTGAAACGCTTCGCGTGCTCCGTGTAGACGATCGCCGTCACCTTCGTCTGCGCGCCGCGCACGGCAAGCGCGCGCGCCATCTCCAGATTGCCCTGATGCGAGCCGATCACGAGCGCGCCGCGCCCGCTCGCGAGCAGCGCGTCGAGCGCGCCGGCGTCGTCGACCGGCACATCGGCGAGATCGACCCGGCCGCTCCAGGCGGCAAGCTTGTCGAAACCCGATTGCGCGAACGCGAGCATATGGCGGTACGACGTGAGCCAGCCCGGACGCGGCGTGTCGTGCTGCAACGGTGCGGCTTGCGCGGATTGCGCGTACTGCGCGAGTCGATCGAAATAGCGCCGCGACGCCTCGCGCGCCGGACGACCCGTGAGCAGAAAGTACGCGACGATCGGATGCAGCCAGAGCGACGTGAAGCGCCGCCCGAACAGACGACAACTCAACGCCAGCAGACGCATGCCCAGACGGCTGCCGCGCTCCGCCCGGCGCCACCACGGCGCCTGCGTGCCGTCGCCGCGCACGCGGCGCGGCAGAACCTTGTGCGCGAGCAGCAACGGCAGCCGCACGAGCATGCCCGCGACGAGCCGCGTATGGCTGCGGCTGATGCGTACGTTGTCCCACAGCACGTCGAAGTGCGAGACGCCATCGGCGGCATAGGTGACGGCGGTGGGAATCGACACGAATTCGACGCCGCGCCAGTGCAGACGCACGAGAATCTCGATATCGAAATCCATGCGCTCGGGCAGCTTCACGCGGTCGATCAGCGCGCAGGCGAGATCGAGCGGATAAAGCCGGAAGCCGCACATCGAATCGCGGATCCTCAGGGACAGCGTCTCGATCCACACCCAGACATGCGTGAGATAGCGGCCATAGAGGCGCGCCTTTGGCACGCTCTCGTCGTACACGGGCCGGCCGAGCACGACCGCGTGCGGTTTCGCCTGGGCGGCGGCGAGAAAACGCGGCACGTCGGCGGCGTCGTGCTGGCCATCGGCATCGATCTGCAAGGCGTGCGTATAGCCCGCGTTGCGCGCCGCGCGCAGTCCCGCCATCACCGCCGCGCCTTTGCCGCCGTTGACGGGCAGGCGCAGCAGCGTGAGCTGGCTGCCATAACGCAGCGCGAGACCGGCGAGCACCTGCTGGGTGGCTTCGTCGCTGCCATCGTCGACGACGAACAGCGGCAGGCCGTGAACGATCAGGTTCGCCACGGTGTCGCCGATGGCGTCCTTGTGGTTGTAGATCGGAATAACGATACAGGCCGCGAGGCTCATGCGGGCTCCCGGTACACGATGGCGCCCGAGGCGCAATCGCGCTCGCCGAAGCGCCACACGAACGCGACGCGCCGACGCGCGGCGTCGTGCGTCAGCTTGAGTGTGAGCAGCACGCCGGGCGGCACCGGCGCCATGAATTTCAGTTGATCGACCGAGGCGAGCGTGCGCACGCCTGGCAGCCATTCATCGGCAAGCCGCAGCGCCCAGTCCACCTGAACCACGCCCGGCAGGATCGGCAAGCCCGGAAAGTGGCCGGCGAAATGCACGAGCGTGTGGGGCACGCGCAGTTCGAACACGCGCGCCTGCGCATCGTCCCATTCCGCCAGCAACTCGAACCCTTCTTCGCGAGCGGTGAATGCCTGCGCGACAGCCTGCGCCTGCACCTTGCCGCGCGCATCGAGCGGCAGCGCGCGGCGAATGCGCCAGTGACGCGGCAGCACGACCGCATCGAACCACGCGGCGAGATGGCGGCGCAAGGCCTTCACGAGCGCGACGCGGCCGTCGCGCTGCAAGCGCTCGCGGCCCTGCGCGGACAGCACGATCAACGCGCCGATGCGCTGGCGCGCGGCGCCTGCGAGCGGCACGGTTCTCACCTCGGCGATATCGGGATGCAGCAGCAGACGGCTTTCCATTTCGCCGAGCGATACGCGCTTGCCGTCGAGCTTGACCACGCGGTCGAGGCGGCCTTGCAGGCGGAACCGTCCCTGATCGTCGAAGGCGGCTTTATCGTCGGTGCGATGCCAGGCAGCGTGGCCCAGATGCGCCGAACACACTTCGAGCGCGCCGCCCTCTTGCGCGGCGGCCGCACGCACGCGGATGCCTTGCATCGGCGTCCAGGCATCGGTTTCGCTCTGACGTCGCCATGCAATGCCGCCGGTTTCCGTGCTGCCGTAAATCTCCAGCGGCGCTGCGCCGAACGTTTCGGCATAGCGTTGCGCAGCGTCGAGCGCAAGCGGGCCACCCGATGAGAAAAACGCACGCGGCTGCGGTGCCAGCGCGGCGAAACCCGGCAGATCGGGCCAGCGCGACAGTTGCGCGGGCGTGGACACTACGACGCTTTCGCCGCATTGGGTCATGCGCGCCTGCAGTTGCCGCGGCTCTGCACAGGTCGCGCGATCGAACGGCCGCCCGGCCGCCAGCGGCCAGAACACCCGGAACAGCAGCCCGTAGATATGGTGATGCGGCACGCTGGCCAGCACCGTTGCCCCGGCGGCGAGCGCGCCCCATTCGGCTTCGAGCGTGCAGACTTCGGCATCGAATTGCGCGAGCGTCTTGTGCACCGGCTTGGGCGTGCCGCTGCTGCCGGAGGTGAAGAGAATCAGCGGCGCGCTCGCGTCGATTGAGTCGATTGCGTCGCAAGACGCTTGCGGAGCGGCCGCCGTATCGGCGCACCACGGCGCGATCTCGCTGTCGTCGAGCAGAAAATCGTAGGCGTCGCGCAGATCGGCGAGATAGCCCGGCGTGGCATTCGCGGGGATCACCGGCACCTTGCCCGCCGCCAGCACGCCATACAGCGCGCAGGCGAAATGGTAGGGATCGTCGCTCCAGAGTGCGACGCGCTGGCCCGTGCGTTCGCGCAGCCGCGCAGCAATACCCGAGGCCTGCGCGCGGAACGCGCCGAAGCGCGTAAGGTTCGCGCCGTCGATGCTCACCACGGCCTGCGGCTCGCGGCACGGCACCGCGAGCAATTCGTGCAACGCGATCACAGAACCTCCAGCCGGGCCGCGCGCGGCAGCACGATCCATTTGCGCCAGGCGATCTCGCCCACGATCAGCACGCCGATCAGGCCATAGGCAATCGCGCCGTTATAGAGCGACCACAGCCGAACCGGCCAGTCGAGCGCGGTCCATGCGGAAAACACGCCGTTGACGGCGAAAAACGCGCACCAGACCTGCGTGACGCGGCGCGTGTAGCGCACGATATGCGCGGGCGGTTCGGGGAAATTCCGCTGGGCGAACTTCTCGATCATCGACGGTCCTTTGACAAGCGTCGCGCCGAACGCCACGAGCAACCCGAGATTCACAAATGCAGGATACAAACGCATGATCAGTTCGCTATTGGTGAACACAATCGCCACCGAAGCGAGGTTAAGGGTGATGGCTACGCCCCAGTCCACCGGCGTGAGCTTGCGCAACTGCGCCGCAATCGCGCCCGTGCCCGCCACGCGCTGCAGCCAGAGCAGCACCAGCAGCATCACGCCGACGAGACGCGGCGAATCCCAGCGCCACGCGCAGAGAATCACGACCGGATACGCGAGCTTCGCGAGCAGTCTCAGCATGCCCTGCGCGCGCGCGACGCCCGATGCTGATGCGGCCTGGGCGCCATGCCCGGAACGAACCATCACGAAATCCTTCAGGCCTGGGTCGCGAGCAGCGACTCCACCGCGGCGATCACGTCGCCCACCGTGCGCACCGACTTGAACTCTTCCGGCTTGATGCGGCGGCCCGTCATCTCCTGGAGCTTGATGGCGAGATCGACGGCGTCGATGCTGTCCAGATCGAGTTCTTCGAACAGATGCGCATCGGGCGTGACGCGCGACGGCTCGATATCGAAGTTTTCCTGAAAGATCTCGCGGATACGCTCGAGAATTTCTACGTCGTTCATGTTTCAGTCCCCCTTGCCTGCAGTTGCTTCCAGCGCTTCGCTGTCGTTGCGATGACCTGCAACGAGCGCGGCGAGCGTGTTGATCGAACGAAAATGGCCACGCACGTTTTCATCGTCGGCGGCGATCGTCAGTTGATAGTGTTGGCGCAGCACGATTCCGATCTCCAGTGCGTCGATCGAATCGAGGCCCACGCCGTCGGTATCGAACAGTGCTGCGTCGTCGTCGATATCGGCGGGCGTGAGATGCTCCAGATCGAGCGCCTCGATCAGGAGCTGCTTAATTTCCAGTTTTAAAGAATCCATAGTCGAACAGGTACTGGGTGATATGCGCCTCGACGGCGCGTGTGACATTGCGGGCGGCGAGTGCTGGCGGCATTTCGCGCGGCGCAAGCTGCTCGACGCCGATAGGCGCCAGCACGTTCACGGTGATGCGAAACGCACGCTCCGGCACGTGATACCAGCGCATCTGCTTGGTGAAAGCAGGCGGGTCGCAATGCATGAGCAAAGGCTGAATGGGCACGCCGGCTTCGAGCGCGGTGTGCGCAAAACCACGCGAGAAAGCATGCAGCCGATTGGGCGCCGGGCTGCGCGAGCCTTCCGGGAAGATGATCATGGTGTAGCCGTTCTGAAGCTGGCGCGCGCAGTCTTCCACGAAGCCGGCGGGATCGGCGTTACTCACGTACTGGGCCGCCCGCACGATGCCCCACAGGCAGGGATTGCTCCAGTGCGCGTTCTTCACCACGCAGCAGGCCGAAGGCGTGAGCGAGAGCAACACCACCACATCGAGATAGGTGGGATGGTTCGCGACCACAATGGCGGGCGTGCCCGAGCGCAGCGCGGCGACACCGGCCAGATCGAGTTCCATCACGCCCGCACGCTGCAAGGCGGCCACCAGCGCGCGGAAAAACCAGTGGATGATGGTCGTGACGGCGCGCTGGCGCGACGCGCGATGCGGCCAGATCGACGCGAGCGGAAACGCGATCAGCGAAAACAGCAACCCGCACACGCCGAACACCACGAAGCTGAACGCCGTGGCGAAAAGACGCCAGGCGTAATCAAGGCGTGACGGCATGCCAGCTCCATTGCCAACGGTTGCCGCCGCCGTCCCATGCCGCGCATTCGCCGGTGCTCAGGCAGTGATGAAGCGCTTCGCTTTGGGTGGCGAATTGATGGACTTGATGGACTTGCGCGATGCTTGCCGGGGGCGCTTCGCCGCGGGCGGACGGCGCGACCGTACAGGTGAGCAGGCCTTGTGCGGTGTCGTCCGTATCCAGCAGCAAGGCGAATGCGCCGCCCTGCACTTCCTGTTCGATGGCGCCGTAGCACGCGTCGGCGGGCTCGTCGGTGTAGATCACCAGCACTGGCGAGCCGGCATCGTCCGTGCGCTGCGCGTGCGCTTCCAGCAGCGCATAGCCGAGCGTTTGCGCCCCCGCCGACAAGGCCGTTGCCGCCGAGCGATCGCGCCGCGCGATACCGAACAGACCCGACATCGCATTGAGTACCGAAAGGCTAAATGCGTTCGGCGAAACCGGTTTGCCCGCTTCGATGTCGCGCAGGATCTCGGTCGTGCGGCGCAGTTCGCCATGCCTCGACGCGAACACCACGCGCGCGTGGGTCTGTGCATCGACGCAATCGCCCGCGACCTTCAACGCCATCCGCGAGAGCGAACTCAGCCGGCGGCGCATCATCGGATCGACAAAGGCGACGTCAGGCTGGCTTTGCGCAGCAGAAGACCAGAAGGACCAACGCGCGACGGGCAAGGTCCAGGATAAATCGGGCATGGCAGAGTGAAGGTCGGCGGCTCACTGTGCATGCGCCGCGCCCCGAACGGTGTTGGTCTATTATTCCCGGCCCATTCAATTCCAGGCTCGAGTTCTCGCGCCTACTTTAACGGCATGCAATGCGCTTTATTTAGGGATAACGCCGAAATAAATTAGAATCATCTGACTAGCATCAATAACTCACTTTTAAATCAATGATTTAAAGTTCCGAAAGAATTCTCAGGAGTGTGACACTTGCCGCTTTATCGATTCATATCGCATACGTATAACCTGGGGTGAATCTAGATAGACAAATCGATAACGTTGTGATTGCAACGTTCATGTTCAACGCACTCGCGCGTTAATGAGATGTGCCGCTCCGCCTGAATTCCGCTGAATATGACTGAATGCGGCCGCGGGTGCGAAAGCCTTAAAATGTCGCCCGACGGCTGTGATGGCGCACCGATCCAGTCTGAATGCTCTTTGATTCCTGTCCGGTTTTTGTTTGACCCCACTTATCCTCTCATGCTCTCCTTTTCCACCGCCGCGCTGATGGCGTCGGGCAGCGCGATCGTGCTGCTCATGCCAGGACCGACCAACACCCTGCTCGCCGCCGCCGGCCTCGGTCAGGGATTCCGGCGTTCCGCTCATCTGAGCGTCGCGGAACTGGCGGGCTATCTGGTATCGATTTCGTTGTGGGGTCTCTGCTTCACACACGCGTCACAGTCGCTGGCATGGCTGCCCAGGACCTTGCGCCTCGCCAGCGCGCTCTACCTTGCATGGCTCGCCATCCGCCTGTGGCTCACGGCTAATTCGATCGAAACGTCCGCAGCCAGGGTTATTGGCGCGCGCACGCTGTTCAGCGCAACCGTGCTCAATCCCAAAGCCATTCTGTTTGCAGGATCGATTTTTCCGCCCGGAGCATTCACGACATTCGAAACATGGCTGGAAGCCATGGCGATCTTCGCGCTGCTGCTGATTCCCATCGGCTGCATCTGGATCGCAATTGGCGCCGCGCCGCGCGAAGGTCGGCTGCCGCGTGTGCGCCCCGCCATGATCCAGCGATGCGCGTCGATCGTGGTCGCGCTCTTTTCCGGTTCGCTGATCTGGACGCTTGCGCGTTAGTGGACCGCTATCCCAGCGGTGTGGTGTATAAGCATGAACGCGCGCAAAACACGCCAATGACGCGCAAATCACGCGCTATTTAAAATGAATATCAGCGCGACGCTTATCGAATAGAGACCATGACGCTACAGGAAGAACTCGACGAGTTTTATCGACGCTGCGGTTTTGCGCCGTCCTCGAAAGGCCCGCATCCGCGCACAGTGCCGGTATTTACCGGTTGCCTGCTGGTGCCATTGCCGAATATCGAAACCCGGCATCGCTACCTGAAATATCACGATCTGCACCACATGATCACGGGTTACAGCGTGGGGCGAATTGGCGAAGGAGAAGTCAGCGCGTGGGAACTGGGCACTGGATCGATGCTGGCGTCGCCGATACTCGGCATCATGAATCTGATTGCCTTGTCGACAGGATGGATTTTGCAGCCACGGAGAATGTGGCGGGCATTTTCACTGGGTTGCCGTAGCCGCAATCTCTATCGCCGCACGACGCGCGATGAAATCGACCGTGCGCAATGGAAAAACGTGGCGTCGTTGCAGGCGGCCTTCCTCGGCGACAAGGAAGGCCGTGCTCTCGGTATGCTGCGGCGGCTGGAGTTTGGTGTGTATCTCGCGATCGCGATGGTGATTCACGCGATCATCGCCGTGCCTGCCGTGATTGTGCGGGTTGGCAGCGAGATCGCTACCGGCAAACCGCTGCTGGAAGCGGTCAAGCCCACCAAACCCGAGCGCATTTTCTAGGCCAGCGCCTGGCGCCCCGTCTCGAGATACGCGTTCATTTCCGCGGGCGGCACCATGCCGCCGCCCGTCGCCCAGATCACATGCGTGGCATTGTGCATGGCCGCATTGTCGAGTTGCATGCGCGCGCGATAGTCCTGCGGCGCCTTCGAAACGCGCGCGAAACCCGGCGCGCCCGCCAGCGCAGACGGCTCCAGACGAATATCCTGCGTTTGCGCCATCAGCGCGAGCAGCGCATAGAGTTCGCGGTCATCGACCGTGTAATAGCCGTCGATCATGCGCTGCATCGCGCGGCCCACGAAACCGGACGGACGCCCCACCGCAAGACCGTCGGCGGCCGTCACGTTGTCGATGCCAAAGTCCTGCACGGCAAGCGCTTCGTGCAGCCCGGTGAGCACGCCCATCAACATACAGGGAGAATGCGTCGGTTCCGCAAAGACGCAATGCACGGCATCGCCGAACGCGAGTTTCAGACCGAACGCCACGCCGCCAGGACCGCCGCCGACACCGCACGGCAGATATACAAAGAGCGGATGCGCCGCATCCACGCGCACGTTCGCGGCGTCGAGCTGACGCTTCAAACGCTCGCCCGCGACGGCATAACCGAGGAACAGCGTCGTCGAGTTTTCGTCGTCGACGAAATGGCACATCGGATCGTTTTCCGCGAGACGCCGCCCGCTTTCGATTGCCTCGCCATAATCGCCCGCGTATTCCACCACCGTGACGCCATGCGCGCGCAAACGGTCCTTTTTCCACTGCCGCGCATCGGCGGACATATGCACGGTCGTCGCGAAGCCCAGCGTTGCGCTGGCAATGCCGATCGACATACCCAGATTACCCGTCGACCCCACCGCGATACTGTGCTGGCGAAACAGCGCACGGCATGCGTCGCCCGCGAGCACGCGGTAATCGTCGTCTTCTTTGAGCAGGCCGTGACGGATAGCGAGTTGCTCGGCGTGAAAGAGCACTTCGTAAATACCGCCGCGCGCCTTGATCGAACCGGAAATCGGCAGATGGCTGTCCTGTTTCAGCAGCAGGCGTGCAGGCGTTTCGACGTCGTAGCGCTGGCTCAGTGCCTGCGCAAATGCGGGCACTTCCGTCAACGGCGATTCGATGATGCCGCCCGCCGCGCGCACATCGTCGAAAGCCTCGGCGAGGAACGGCGCGAATCGCTGCAGACGCGCGCTCGCGTCGGCGATATGGGCGGCGTCGAGCGGAATATCGTGAATCGCTTCAACGAGCGGCGCGACGGCCGGATTGAACCACTCGACGGGTTCGAGCGCCATGAGTTCGCGCAGGAGCGGGTATTCGTCCAGCCAGGTGTCGAGCAGCTTGCCGTAAATCGATTCGATCATTTTGAATTCAGACAGCGGAGGCGGAGTTATGGGAAGACGCGACAGCATCGAGCACGGGCGGATGCGTGACGATGGACTTCAGGTCCACTTTCGATGCGCGCAGTTTCGCGGCGTCGGGAATAGGACGTCGCGTTTCTTCGGAAGTTTCGAACAGCGTTTCAAAGGCACGCGCGGCATCGAGCAGCGCGAGATCGCCGCGAAATGCGCCAATCATCTGCAAGCCGAATGGCATGCCGCGATGATCGACACCGCACGGCAGCGACAAGGCCGGATTGGTCGCGAGCGTCACCACATAAGTGAGCGAGAGCCAGCGATAGTAATTCTCCAACTCGACGCCATTCACCGATTTCAGATACGGCTGCACCCACGGGAACGGCGAAACCGGCGTGGTGGGCGAAAGAATCACATCGTAGCGATCGAATAGCGTCTGGAAACGGCGGAACAGGCGCGTCTGATCGCCATGCGCGCGCACGCAATCCGCGAGTCCGAGGTTGATACCCATTTCATAGTTCGCGCGCGGATTGGGCCCGAGCGAATCCGGGTCGGCTTCATAGGCTTTTTGCAGGCCCGCGACAAAGGCTTCGGCGCGCAGCACGTCGAAGCAGCGATGCGCGCCGTCGAAATCCACGTCGATTGGCTCGCATACCGCCACCTCGCGGCGCAGGTATTCGATCTTGCGGCGAAACACGGCGCGAATATCGTTATCGACTTCGCACACGCCGAAATCTTCCGTGTAACCGATACGCAGTTTCGATACATCCGTGAGCGCGCGGCCCTCCATGGTCGGATTCATGGCAAACGGATAGCCGAGCGGATCGCTGCCCGACTGGCCGACTGTCGCCGCGAGTTGCAGCCAGGTATCCTCGACATTGCGGCCCATCGGGCCCACGACCGCAATCGGCGTCCAGCCGACCGGTTTGCGATCGCTCGGCACGAGTCCCGGCGAGGTGCGCAGACCGACGACGCCGCATTTCGCAGCAGGAATGCGCAGCGAGCCGCCCGTGTCGGAGCCGCTGGCGAGCGGCACCAGATCGAGCGCGAGCGCCGCGGCCGAACCGCCCGAGGAGCCGCCCGCATTCAGGCGCGGATCGAAGGGATTACCCGTCGCGCCCCAGACCGGATTGAAACTGTTTGCGCCCGCACCCATTTCCGGCACGTTGGTCTTGCCGACGACGATCGCCCCGGCTGCACGCAGACGGCGCACCAGCGTGTTGTCCTGCGCCGGCACGTTGGCGCGATAGATCGGCGAGCCGTACGTTGTGAGAAGGCCTTCGGTCTCTTCGAGATCCTTGATACCGATCGGCAAACCGTGCAAGGCGCCGACGGATTCGCCACGCGCGAGTGCCGCATCGGCTGCGCGGGCTTCGATGCGCGCGCGCTCGAAACTCGTGGCCGTAATGGCGTTCACATAAGGATTGAGCGTTTCGATTCGCGCGATACAGGCTTCGAGCAATTCAACGGCGGAGATTTCGCGCGTCTGCAACAGCGTGCGCAGCGCGACAGCGCTATGACGGGTGAGTTCGTGGCGATCGTTCATCGGACAGTCCATTTAGCGGCAAGCAGGAGTTCGCCCAATGTAGACGACGACCAATACCACCGCCAGTGATGTTTATCGAAAGGTCAATTCACTTTTGCTCACTGCTTTTTTCAATCGACATGCGACGATAGTTCGCCGCTCAAACGTTCGATAAACGCTTGCAGCAAGGGCGGCAATGCGCGCCGCGCAAGCGTCTGTATTTCCACCGTGCGCTCGCTCGCAGTCAGTTCCGGCACGGGCAACGCCACCAGTTCCCCGCTCGCGAGACGCGGGCGCACGAACAGTTCGCCGCTGAAAGTGACGGCGTCGCTGGCAAGCGTAAAACCCAGCAGCGTTTCTAGCGTGGCGCTGCTCAGCACGCTTTTGCACGCCACGCCTTCGCGGCTGCAATAGATATCGATCAGCTTGTGCAATGTGGATTGAACGCCCGGCAAGGCAAGCGGATAAGCCAGCAATTCCCGAAACGACACCTGCGCCGATTGCGCAAGCGGATGCGAGGCCGCCACGATTGCGAAGATCGGCGAAGGCGCGGCAAACGCCACGTGAATATCTTTTTCCGGCCCGAAACTGAATGTGAGGCCAATATCACATTCGGCTTCGCGCACGCGCTGCGTGACGCCTGCCGCCGTATCGAGCACGACTTCAAACGAAGCGGGCGCAACCGTGCGGCGAAACTCCGCCATTGCACGCGGCAAAAATGCGGCCGAGAAACCTTCTGTGCAGGCAATACGGATCGTGCGTTCCGCTTCGCCGCGCAAGGCGTCGATTTCAAGGGAAATCTGTTCGGCGTCCAGTTGCGAGCGGCGCGCGTAGGCGGCGAGCATTTCACCCGCCTTGCTCGGCACCATGCCGCGCGATTGACGCACGAAAAGCGGCGTACCGAGTTCGCTTTCGAGCCGCGCAATCTGGCGGCTGACCGCCGACGGCACGACATTGAGCCGGCTGGCGGCATCGGCAACGGAACCGGTGTTGACCACTTCGAGGAAGTAGCGAACAGCGGCTTCCTGAAGAATACGGGCGCTCATGATGGATCGATGGGAATACGCGGAATGCTCCATCATAGCGCCTCATTGTCCGCCAATGCGCTCAGGCCTCGCCGGGCGCGCCCAGTCGTGCATCGGCTTCGGGCGAGAGGCGGATCGACAGACTGGTCACGAGCGCAAACGCCGTCGCCACGATCAGGAAACCAAATACGGCGTTGTAGTTGCCGGTAACGGAGACCAGCAGGCCAATCACCGCGGGCGCAACGAATCCCGCGACCTGTCCGCCGAAATTCACCATACCCGCGCCCGTGCCAATGAGTTTTTGCGGCAGGAATTTAGCCGGCAGCGCGAATACGCCTGCAAACACGAACGACTTGAAGAAGTAGACGATCGATTGAAACGCAATCACGCCCGTCACCGTTTCAGCCGTATACATCTCATAGAGAAAGAAGCCTGAAATCGCGCAGCAGGCCGCCATCAACCACTTCTCGCGGCCATCGAACCAGCGCGTGAGAATCCAGCCGCCCAGCGCCGTCGAAATACTCGCCGCCACGAATGGCAAGGGCGTGAGCATACCGACCGCCTTGAGATCGAGATGGCGCTCGGTCAGCAGATAGGCGGGCATCCAGGCATCGAGTCCCTTGTTGACGATGCCCATGCCGAACCAGGTCAGCAAAATCTTCCACATCAGCGGCATTTTGAGGAGCGCACGCGTGGCGGCGCCGTCGATGCGCGCGGTGCGGCCCGTCGAATCGCGTTTCTGATGCGTATCTTTTACCGCGAACAGATAAAAAAGCGCGAACACCAGACCGGCGCAGCCCGCCACGACAAACGCATGACGCCAGCCCAGCAGCAAAATGAGGGGCGCAATGGCGAGCGGCGCAATAAAACTCCCCACGTAATTCGACGACATCAACAACGCGGACATCTTCGGACGATCGGCGCGCGCGCAGGATTCCGTCACGCCCTTGACCGCAGCGCCAGGATAGCCGCCTTCGCCCAGACCGAAGATAAAGCGGATCGCGATCAGCGAGGCGAGCGACCACGCGAGGCCGGTCATCAGCGTGAACACGGACCAGAACGCCACCGAAACGACAATGACTTTCTTGCTGCCCCAACGGTCGGCAATCCAGCCGCCGGGAATCTGCATGGCGGCGTAGCTGATGTAAAAGGTGCTCATGACCACGCCGAGCGCCGCCGAGCCTACGTGAAACTCCTTGCCGATCGCCACCAGCGACAAGGCAATCGCCGAGCGATCGATATACGAAATGCAGTAGCCGAGATAGAGCAGCGCGAATACCGCGAGGCTGGCGCGTCTGCTTTTATTGGGGTCGATCATGCTGGGCATCCGACGAGAGAGTGAAGACCGGGCCCGCGTCGGCTGTGCCGAGCGCTCCCACCGCGACTAGTCGGATTGATCCTAAGTAGCCACAATTGGGGCGACAAGTGACATATTCCGATGCCTGCGTTCGCGAAAACTCATCGGAAAGGCTTGCGGCCCTCCTCTCGGCTTTGCCCTGGCCGCCGGCTTATTGATAGCGATGGTCCGCGCTCGACCATTTAAAGGTGCGACGCCATTTGCCGCCCGCTTTCTCCCGCAGCTGGAGATCGTGATAGCCCGCCGTTGTCGAAGGAAGCACGGTCAGCGCATTGGCTCCGTCGTCGACGTCGTGGCTGCGCGTGCCGTCCTTGTGCCAGTCGCCAGCGATCATCTTGTCGAAGGCCATTGGCTGCGCGAAGACGACATGCAGTGTGTTTCCGTCGATGGCGAAAAGATAGAGCGCTTCGAAATCGGCTCCGCCGCCCGCGTAACCCACGCTCCAGCCGGCACGCACACCGAATGCGTATTCGCCCGTGCGCAGTTGATAAGCGGCGAGATCGAAACGCGACCAGCTTGTGGGCATGGCCTTCATGTCGCTTCCCGCAGCGCCTTCTTCAAGGCTATCGGGCAGTTCGATATTCGTGTCGTTCCAGTCGGTCGGTGTTGCGACCGGCGATTCGGTGCGCGCCACCAGTCGCGGTGCGCCCGCCTCCGTACTTTCAAAAACGCCGAACCAGACACGCCGCGCGTCCCTGGCGTCATCGCCCAAAATATCGCATGGAGGTGCGCCATACTTTCGGGCCTCGGCGGCATCGGCGGGATTATCGGCGAGGCAAAGCATCGCGACGTAGCTATGCGGGCGCAGCGGCCAAGGCTTCGCGCCCGCCATCACAACGCTACCTGCTTCTTCCCCCGGCGCCATCTGTGCGACCAGAAACGCCGTCGTAAAACCGGCCGGCAGCCTCGTGCCGAACCCGTCGTTCTGCTTGCCGCTCATCGACGCGTCGAACATCTGGCGGGTATCGCTCGAATGTAACGCACCGCGCACGCCGTCGATCGAGTGCACGGTTTCGTCGGCCTGCGCGAGCGGGCCGTGCGCAAGGCTAAGGCACGTGGCAAGGCCAGCGATCAACCGGCGGGAATGGTACAACGATGCGCGACGTTTCATCGGGAATGAGCAAGTTAAATGGACCACCAAACGGGCCATCATTATGATGTAGAAAACGCGTGACTCCGATGCGTCATGAATGAATTGATGACGCAAAAACGACCTGGTACGCCGCATTGGCATAAAATAGCCGCCGTTTTTAAAATCAGCGCCCGCTCGCGCATCCTTTCACTTCGAGTCGATATGAATTCAAAAACGCATTCGTTATATGCAGGGATGAGATGGATTTCGCTGCGGGCTGCGCTGCTTGCGCTGATTGCCGCGCCCTCCTTCGCCTGGGCGTCCACCAGTTGCGTCGATGCGGAAGCGGCTGGCCGCCTCGCAATCGAAGCACAGCATCGGCTGCAGAACGCCCCGGCTGACAAATCGGACCCGGACGGCGAATCGGTATCGGCGCAGCAGCGCACCGAAATGCGGGCGTTCAAGGATGCGCTCGTCAATGCTATCGACGCGCGCCTCTCGTGCAGCGATGCGCACGCGGAACCCGACGCCTTGCAGCGCGCGTTAGAAGCGTCGTTCGGCGTAGTGAAAACACCGCCTGCCGCCGATAGCAGCGGCACAATCGGCGGCGCGATCAATGTGAGCGTCACGCGCAATGCGGCTAGCAAGCCGCTCATGCTCGTACGTGCGGGCTTCGGCATTCCGTGCGGCGACGACAATCTGCTCGTTGCGTACGCATGGGACGGCGCTACATGGCGTCGCGTGCTGCGTTGGCAGAGCGACAATTACGACAGCATTTCGGGCGCTTTCGGCGATACGTTCCAGTACGCCGTGCTGCCCGGCGGGCAAATTGCGGTGGCGCATGGCGGGCCGTGGTGTTCGTCGCGCTGGCATAACTTCGGCCTGGATGTACTCGCGCCCGCGGACGACAAGCAGGCGCAGCGCAGCCTCTTTCATCTCGATCATGCCTATGCCGAAGATCTGGACGTCACCGGCGGCGGACTGACGCTGAAGGCTCGCCCGGATGGTTTCGAACTGCGCACCAGCATCTCGCCGCTCGACGCCGAACTCATTACGCGCAAGGCGGTTTATCGTTACCGCGTCAAGGGCGATACGGTCGAGCGCATTCAACCGGCCGCCATCAACGGGCGCGATTTCGTCGACGCATGGCTGACCGTGGATGACGCCAGCGCACGCAACTGGAGCGACCCGCACGCTGCGGACGCGCTACTGGCGGCGCGCCAATCGCTGATGGCCAGCATCAAGGACCACAGCAAGTTGCTCAACTATGGCCCCGTGCGTGCGTGTGCCAGCGGCAAAGACCGCTATCAGGTGGAGATCGGCTTGCAGACAAAGAAGCCCGGCGAAGCCGATACGCAATATGGCGTCGTGCGCCAGGAACGTAATGGCTTCACGATGCTTTCGCTCGGCGAGAAACCCGATCCGGGTTGCAAAGGCGCGGATCTGATGGCGCGTTAAACAGCAAGCAACACGCCATAAGAAAAAAGCGCCGACGGTTTTAAATCGAACCTTACCGTCGGCGCTTTTTCTATTGCATCAATTCCATTTCACAGTTTAATCGTCGGTATCTTCGTCACCCGACGTTTCGAGTCCCGGCAGCGTCTGCGTCCCTTCGCGCTGAACGGCCACCAGCCTGCGCGGATCGAGCCCAAGCGCCCTGAGAATGGTCGGCGCCACCTGCATATTGGTGACCGGCGCATTGACGACATTCTTCTTCAGATGCGGATTGGAGAGCACCAGCAAGGTGTTCGTATCGTCCGCCGCCAGGCCGCCGTGTTCCGCCAGTTTGGCCGCGCTCTTGCTGTAAATCGTGCCCGGTATCGGTTGAACGATGAGATCGGGCACGCGCCCGCCGGCGGGATTGCCCCAGATCGTTTTCAAGGTTGCGTCGTGATAGAGCGTCTGGATATGGGTGGTATTGCTGCCTGCCTGATCGGCGCTCAGGATCGACACCGCCTTGGCCGCATCGCCGTGATTCTTGAGCCAGATGAGCGAGACATCGTCCGCTGTTTCCTGCGCAACCGGCACGCCGCCATTGGTCAAGAGATCGGCCACATCGCTGACGTCGGCCTTCGCATAGGTATTCTTCGAGCCGCTCAGCATCTGAAGTTTGCTGACGTCGATTGGCGACTGCCCGTGTTTGGCGCCGACGATAAACAAGGTCGAATGCAGCAGATGGCTCGCTTTCAGCGCGTCGTACATTTGCCCCAATGCGCCATCGACATAATCGAGCGATTGCGTGACCGGCAGTGTCGGCGTGGCGGCGGCATCCAGATAACCGCCGCGGTTCGTGGAAGCGCCCTCCATCGCCACCGTGACCTTCTGGGCCACGCTCACCGCCTGAAAGTTCATGCCGAAGATGGCTGGCACGCCTACCTGTTTCGTGCCGGTCTGATCGAGCCCGTGAATCCAGTTCAGCACGACCTTGACCTTGAAGCCGTCATAAGTGCGCGTATAGAGCGGATCGGAAGTCCAGTCGTCGCCGGCGGGCGCAGCCGGAAAGCCATTGGTCTGCAGTGAAGTCGAATTGATTTCGGGCGCATAGAGTTCGTCCAGCCCCACACCCGAAGGTCCATTGATGATTTCGTAAGCCGGATGTTTGTCCGACCAGGCCGTGCGCAGACCCGCCTGATGAATGACTTCGAAAATCGTATTCGTGCCGTTCTTCATATATCGATGCGGCCAGACCGGTTCGCATCCGCTGGACGTTTTGCGCAGCGCCAGCTTCGCCGGATTAATGTGCGGATTGCGCGGATCATACGTTGCGCCCGCGGGCGGCGAGCCGCCGTCGAGTTGGCTCAGATCCCAGTCTAGGGCTTCAAAATTGCTGACTTCCGTACCGGGCGTGCCGGTGCAATTGCTGCCCGGCGGATAAAGCGTGGCGTCGTAAGTATCGTCATAAAAAACGCCGTGGCTGAGCGGACTGCCGCCCGTTGCGAACGCCAGAAGCCCTGGAAACGAATCCGAAGGTCTGGACGTGGAGGCGTGCGTGTATTCGACACCGTGTTTGACGAGCTTTGCGAACGTGGATTGCGGATGCGACCTGATGTAGTTTTCCAGATCGGCCTCGTGCATGCCATCCACGCTGATCAACAACACATGCGTGTATTGCCGATGGCGATCGCCATCCTGATCCTGCGCTATCGCGCTCATGCTCGCGAATGCCAGCATGCTCGCACCGAAAATCGCCCTGGCTCCAAACCACTTTCTCGATTCGCTCATTCTTCACCTCTTGATTGGAATTCTGAGTGAGGCACGAATGTGCCCCAGAGGAGATAAGGAGCCGAATAAGAAAATGCCGTGAAGCGTTACTTTCGATTTCCTTTTAGGATTCCGTGAAAGACGCGTGGAGCGCGGGTTAGCGTAATTGAAACAGTTTGTATCCGGGCCGTTAAGCAATACTTTGAGCCTGAATCAGAACAGTAACGTTTATCATTTAAATTGGAATTTGAATCGTTATTAAACGATCCCGCTTTACATGTCCTATCCATTACGGCGCGGCTGTTTTTGACGCTCATCGAGCAACGGTGCCGGGCGCTGGCTTTGCGTGCGGCTCGTCATCGCCATGGCAATGCCGCCAAGAATTGCCGCCGATGCCAAAACGAGGCGCATCGTGATCGCCTCCGAAAGCAGAAATACCGCGCCAAACGCGGCAATCGGCGGTACGGAAAGCTGCACTGTTGCGGCGCGCATGGCCGAGAGGCCTTTGAGCGCGGCATACCAGATCACGTAACCGATCCCCGATGTCACCGCGCCGGAAGTGATCGCCAGCGCGATACCGGCAGGCGTGGCGTGAGAACGGCCCAGTAAAAACAGGCTCAGCACCAGCGCCAACGGCGCCGCGCGCAAGAAATTAGCCGCCGTGGCCGCCAGCGGATTCGCCACGCCACGGCCGCGCAACGAATACACGCCCCAGCACACGCCCGCCACGCTCATCAGCGCGGCGCCCACCGGAGTGGGCGCGGTAATGCCCGGCGAAACCAGATAGATGAGACCCGCAAGCGCGAGCGCGAGACCCAGCCACGCGGGTGGCGCGAACTGCTCGCCCGCATGCAGACCGGCCGCGAACATCGTCAATTGCACCGCGCCGAACAGAATCAAAGCGCCCGTGCTCGCGCTCACCGTCACATACGCAAACGAGAAAAATGCCACGTAGCCAAACAACATGACAGCGGCGAGCCAGTCGCCTTTCGCGGGCGGCGTGCGGGCCGCGTTCGTGCGCGCGAGTATCAGCAGCATGACTGCGCCGGAAACCAGCCGGATACTGGAAAAACTGGCGGCGTCGATGCTGCCGTGCTGCAAAGCCAGCCGGCACAACAGCGAGTTGGAAGCGAATGCCACCATCGTGACGCTGGTGAGCAACGCGGTGCGCGCGGCGGGTTGAAGAGGGTCCATATCCGCACTCAGACATCGAAGAGTGAATAGAAACGCGTCAGGCATGGCTCGCGACAATGCATGCCGCCCAGATCAGCAGCACGGCTCCCAGCGGTGCGCCAAGCCGCTGTCCCCAGGCGAAGTTCTTCTCGATCGCCATGACGCACGCGAGCACCAGCATCCAGCCGAGACTGCCGGTGCCGACCACGAACATCAGCAACATCAACGCCCAGCAGCACCCGACGCAAAACAGCCCGTGATGCCAGCCTAACGAAAGCGCCTCGCGACCAGGCGCTGCGCCATGCCAATGACCGATCACGAAACCGAGCGGCATGCGGCACTTCTCCAGACACCGATGTTTAAGTTGGCTGAACTGAAACGCACCGGCACACGCGAGCGTCACTGCACCGATCACCCAGCCGTTGCCGATCATCGCCGGGACGCGCGCGACGCCTTCCAACAGCAGCGCGTGCAATCCATGCGCCAGCAGCCCGAAGGCGCTCCACGCCGCGATATAGCCGAGGTAAAGCATCGACAGCACACGCGAGCGGTCAGGCCGCCCCGCGACGATACGCTCGACCGCGTTGAACAGCGCCAGCGTGGTCGGCAGCATCATGGCCATGATCATCAGCGTCCACGAGAGCGCGTAGAGCACGGCTTGCAGGACCGGCGAGCCGCCCGGAATGGCGCGGCATAGCGCGGCAGCGGGCCCGGCGGCAAGCGGCTCGCCATGCTCAAGATAACGTCCGTACGGACTGCGCGCCCAGAGCCACAAGGTCAGCCACGCGAGCAGCACCATCGCGCCGAGCACGGGCACGAAAATGCGCCGATGTCGCGCAGTGCCGGGCATGGTCGACCCGCGCGATGCGCGCGAATCACACGCTCATCAAGAATCGAAACGGAACGTGCTTTGCAATGCGTTATGGTCCTTCAGACTCATATCGATGCCCAGCGCCGCATTCTTCGAACGATAAAGCGGCGCCTTGCCGACGAATACCGGCGCACCCGGAACCGTGGAAAACACCGTATCCGACAAGGTCGTCTTTGCACCCGAGGGCCCCATGTAGGGCTCCAGATCCGCGTGATAATCCTGGCCGATCTTGAGCGTGCCCTTGCCGCCCACCACATCGAACTGGATCGGCGCGCGCTCGACGGACACCACCGTGCCGATCAGCTTCGCGAGATCGGCAATCGGGCCGCCCGCCTTGCCCGTGTAGACCTCGAGCAATGCGTCTTCCTGTTCCTTCGTGGCATCGTCGTTGAGATAGATCGCGACGGCCCAGTTGCCCTGCAATACGTTGCCCGGAATATTGCACACGGCGGCCAGCGTGCAGCCCGCGACATCGACGCCTTCGATCGCACCCTGATCGAAATGCCAGGCCACGATCGACTGGCAGGTTCCGAAATCGGGATCTTCGCCAATCCAGCACGGACACAGCACGCGACAGTTGCAAACCTCCAGCAGACGGCCTTCAAGGTGATAGCTCATGGTTGCCTCCGTTGGGCACTGTCGACAGGACGGACGGCCGCCGGTAGCCCATCGCTCGTAGCCAATGGCCGGTAGCAGTCGAAAAAGGAAATGGCGCGACAAAAAGAGAAAATGTAGACGGAGAACTGATTGAATCGCTGAAGCGGGCGTGAGCGCGCGGCAAGGCAAAAATTGCGTATCGCCTTATATTGTAGAAAGCCGCAATGGGGATGCAAGGCGATTGCAGACGCCCGCACAAATTTGTTTTAAAAGGCGCGCCTTGAAAAACGCGCATGAAGAATGTGACAGCCGGGCGCGGCCAGTAGTCAGGCAAATACGGTCAGACAAATACGGTCAGACGAATTCGTCGTAGATAAGACCTGCTGGCGCGCGCGAGCGCTCGTCGGCCATCAGTTTGCCGCTCAATCGCTGGATAAAATCCTGCGCCGTGGCCGTCAGCAGATCCTCGCTCGAATACGCCAGATACACGCCGGAGCGCGGCAAGGGTTCGTCGACGTCGAGCAGAATCACGCTCCCCGCGCGTTCGCGTTCAGCCAGATAAGGCCGCGCGAGCGAAGTCCACACGGCGACCGCTTCCATGCGCATCGCCAGATCCAGATAAAGATTCATCGAGCTGCAGCGCAGCGTCTGTTTCGGCAACGGCAGTCCATAGCGGCCGAAGAACGTGGCGACAAAACCCGCGTCGTCTTCAGGCGCATCGAGCACGATCCAGGGCAGCGCATGAATCTCCGTCACGTTCATGGTGCGCTTGCCGCGCCAGCTCGCGGGAATCGACAGCACCACATCGAGTTCATAGAGCCGAACCCATTCGAACGCCGTCGTGCGCGGCTCGCGATACTGCGTGAAAACGCCGACGTCGATCGTGCCGTCGTCGAGACCATCGGCGATATTTTCCGCACGCCATTCGATGACTTCGGGCCGCACGCCGGGCCGCGCCGCCACCAGTTCCAGCAGCGTATCGGCCAGCGCGCGCGTCGAGGCGGGCGGCGTCACGGCGATCCGCAACTGTCCCGCCAGTTCGCCGCGCGCGGCAGCGGCATCTTCGAGAATACGGCCCACTTCGCGCTGCACGACCTGGCTGCGCTTGAGCACCTGATGCGCGAACGGCGTGAGGCTTGCGCCGCGCGCCGAACGCGTGAGCAGCGGCAGGCCCAGTTCGATTTCCAGCTCGCGAATCGACCGGCTGATCGCGGGCTGGGTGAGGAACAGGCGGCGCGCCGCTTCGTGGAGGCTTTTCGCCTCGGCGATGGCGCGCAGCGCCTCGAGTTGTCGCAGCTTCAAGGAAACCCCGCTCGATGATCGGTTACGGGGCAGCATAACAAGCCATAAAGCCGTTGCGCTCAGTTTGCTTTAGTTCGCTTCGGTTCGCGTCAGGCCGCACGCGGCAACGGCGGCTCGACACCTTGCGGAATCGGGCACACGTAGGGCTCGGTCGCGAGACGCTCGCTCAGTTCCGTGCGCGCGGCCGCCAGCAGCAGCGGATTCGAGAACAGTTCGAGCGCCGTCGCCGCCATGGTTTTCGATGCCAGCACCATGCCCTTGTGCGCAATCGCGCTCTTGCCCTGCGCGACCCACTGCCATGAATGCGGCGAGGTGCCGAATGCAAAGCACGCGGTCATGCACTGCACGGTGGGCGTCACCCAGCTCACATCGCCGACATCGGTCGATCCGTGCATCTGCGAGGGACGATCGTTATCGAGCGAGTCGATGCGGTCGAATAGCGCTTTGGGCTCTCGCCACGCGGCTTGCAGCATGCGGCCCGCCATTTCGATCTCGTCGGGACGCGTGGTGCGATGCATCGAATCGGCGAAATCGCGTTCCTGGCGCGTATAAGCCGGCGCGCCCAATTCCGCGAGTTTCGCCTGCATCAACTCATTGAGCGTGTGATTGCGCAGCAGGTTCGAGCACGCGGAATGCACCTCGATTTCAAGCTGGCAATCGGTCATCAACGCAGCGCCGCGCGCGATGTTGCACACGCGCTCGTAAAGCTCCTTGACGTCGCGATTGCGCGGCGCGCGAATCATATAGAGCGCGCTCGCATTGGGCTGCACGACATTGGGCGCGATACCGCCTGAATCCGTGATCGCGTAATGCACGCGCGCGTCGGGCAACATATGTTCGCGCAGGAAATTCGTGCCGATATTCATGAGTTCGAGCGCATCGAGCGCACTGCGACCGAGATGCGGCGACGCGCCCGCATGAGCAGCCACGCCCTTGAAGCGGAAATACGCCTGTTTGACGGCCAGGCTTTCCAGATTCATGATCGAATTGGCCACGCCGGGATGCCATGTGATGGCGGCAGATACATCGTCGAACAGCCCCGCGCGCGTCATATAGGTTTTGCCCCAGCCGCCTTCTTCCGCGGGACAGCCATAGAAACGCACCGTGCCTTCGATACCGGCACGCGCGAGCGCGTCCTTGACCGCAACCGCCGCAAGATGCGCGGCCGTGCCCAGCAGATGATGGCCGCAGCCATGACCGTTGCCATTGGCAATCTCGCTCGATGGGCAGCACGACAGCGCAAGGCTTTCCTGGCTCAGCCCGGAAAGCGCATCGAATTCGCCGAGAATGGCAATCACCGGGCCGCCCGAGCCCGCTTCCGCGACAAACGCAGTCGGAATGCCGGCCACGCCTTCGCGCACGCGAAAGCCCTCGCTTTTCAGCAAGGCAATGTGTGCGGCCGCCGATTGCTGCTCGTGATAGCCAAGTTCCGCGTATTGCCAGATATCGTCGGATAGCGTGACGTAGCGTTGCTTGCTGCTTTCGATGAAATCGTCGACAAGCTCAATCGACATGGTGCGCTCCTGATAGTGAAGATTGATTTATTGATGCCTGGTTGTGCTACGCGTTCTTTTTCAGAACGTATGCGTCATGCCCAGCGTGATGCTCGAGAACGTGCGGCCCGGTGCTGCGGATGGCGAGCCGCTGTCGTAGTTGTAAGTGATGCTCGAATGCGGACCGTTTCGCATCACGCCCACGCGGCCGTAAAGCGAAGTGCGCTTCGAAAGAAAATGATCGATACCGACGGTGCCGCCGTAAGCGTAGTCGCCCGAAATCGTCGTATCGCGCATCGCAGCGGAAGCGCGCACGAGATCGACGCCCCACCACTTCTGCACGCCCAGCAGATAAAGATTTGCAATCGCACTCGTTTGCGCCTGCGGCACGTAGCGGATGTACGCACCCTGCGCGATAAACGGCCCGACATCGAACATCACGCTCGCGAGATAGGTGTCGGTGCGTTTGCCCGGCGCATCGTTGGCCGTGCTGCTGCAATCGCCCGACATGCCCGGATCGCACCAGCCCTGCCCGAACGCCGCCGAAATAATCACGCGACGCCCGGAATAGGAGACCATCGCCGAGCGCTGATGCACGGCCGGTCCCACTTCCTGGTCCTGCTTGAACGAGTAGCTCAGGTCGATACCGAAGTGGCCGACACGTGGCGAGATATAACGAATCGTGTTCGGCAGACGACCGAGTGCATCGCTGTTCGCGCCGGTGCCCAGATCGGAAGTGGCCAGCAAATACGTATAGGCGGATTCGTGCGCCGGGCCGAGAAACGGGTCGGCGCCCAATGCCGCCGCGCCGCCCGAGGTGTATTGGCGGCCAAACGTGAGTTGTCCATAGAACGGATTCTGCATACCCACATACGATGCGCGATTGAACATCGACGTCGAATCCTGCGTCGTGCCCGTGTTCGCCATAAAACCATTTTCAAGCCGGAATAACGCGCTCCAGTTATTGCCCAGATATTCCTGGCCGTAGAGGCCGAATTTCGACGTCAGCGCCCCGCCCGACTGCACGCGCACGACGCCCTGCGAGCCGCCGCGCGTGTAGTTGAGGCCTTCATCCACGGTGCCGTAGAGCGTCACGAAAGTGCGTTGCGGCGCGACGCCGAGTGTCTGCGGCCCGAGTCCCGATCCCCAGAACGCAAAAGTCGATTGCATCTGCGATCCGGCCGTGCTGGCTGTGGTGGAGGCAGCGTCGGAAGGCGCACCCGGCGAGACTTCGGCGAGTGCGTGCAGGCAGGTGCCCGTGGAAAGCGCGGCAACAAGCGCGCGCAAAGTGCATTTCATTCGGAAGCTCCGCTGGCGTGGGGTCGTTAAAAATTCGAATGTCGGGACGAGCGGTGTCACGCCGCCCGCATTTCGCGAGCGCGCGACACAGCGACGTTCAGGAATCGTCAGTGCAGCGGAAAGCGCGGCGTTTCGCTGGCATCAGCGCGCCGCGCGGAGTGTCATGAAGCGCGTGTACGCGTCTCGGGCAGGCTGGAAATGGCGCAGACGGTGATAAAACCGCAAACCACCATATAGAGCGCGAGCGACATCGGGTTGCCGGTTTTGGCAAGCAGCCAGGTCACGATCAGTTGCGCCGTACCGCCGAACAAGGCCACGGCGATGCTGTAAATCACGGACAATCCGCTCGCGCGAACGCGCGCCGGGAACATCTCCATGAGCAGGAGCAGCAGGTGCGCGCCGCCCAGGCTGCTGATCGCCGTCAGCACCGCGACAATCGCGAGGGCCAGCGGCACGCCCGGATGCGATGTCATGAGCGCGATCGCCGGATAGATCAACAGCGCGGTGAGCACGACCGAAGTCAGCGCCATCGGCTTGCGTGAACGCATGCGGTCGGCCAGCAGGCCCGATACGATGCACATCACGGCCATGGTCGCGCCCGAGACGCAACCCGCCATCAGCGAAAGCGATGCGGGCAGATGCAGCACACGCACCAGAAACGTCGGCATGAAGAACACGATCAGATACATGCCCACCGTGCCGGATACGATCGACAGGACGCCACGCACGATCTTGCTCTTGTGCGAGGAAAAGAGTTCGGTGAGCGGTTGCGCTTCGCTGCTGCTCTCGCGTTCGAGCGTTTCGTCCAGATGCGAGCGGATATAAAGGCCAACCGGCGCGATCAACAGGCCGAGCAGAAACGGCACGCGCCAGCCCCAGCTTTCGAGCGCGGCCGCGTCGAGGCTTGCATACAGCACCGCGCCGCTGAGCGCGCCGAGCACCGCCGCGAAGCCCTGGCTGGCGCCTTGCCAGCCGATCCGGAAGCCACGGCTGCCGAAGCCGCCCGACTCCATCAGCATTGAAGTGGAGGCACCAATTTCGCCGCCCAGCGAAAAGCCCTGCACCATGCGCGCGCCGACCACCACGAGCGAGCCCCACGTGCCCGCGCTGGCATAAGTAGGCGCGAACGCGAGGCCAAGCGTGCCGACGACCATCAAGGCGATGGTGAGCGTCATCGCCGCCTTGCGCCCGCGCCGGTCCGCGAAACTGCCGATCACCAGCGCGCCGAGCGGACGCATGACGAAGCCGATGCCAAACGTGCCGACCGCCAGCAGCAGCGAGCCGTAAGCGCTATCGGTGGGAAAGAACAGCTTGCCGATCAGCATCGCGAAGAAGCTGTAGACCGTGAAGTCGTACATTTCCAGCGCATTGCCGATCGAACAGGCGGCGATCGTCCGCACGTTGCGACTGGCCGGTGTGGCGCGTGAGGGTGCGTCGACTGGCGCGGCGGGCAGAATCACAGGGTTCATAAAAGCGCTCCGGCGTAGACGTTGATGAAGGTGTGATTGAGTATTCGTTCATCAAAAATATCCGCCAAATCACTTTTTCTTAGCGTGATAACTTTTCCTTATCGCGGTTGACCAACGCAATGGTGATTAAACAGAAGGCGCTCGCCAGCGCAAGTCAAAAAAAATCCGCGCCGTTTTGGGGCGCGGATTCGTGAGGTGACTGCAGTCGTGACTCGAGTGATGATTCAATGCGGTTTCGCAAGCTCCCACGCGATCGCCAGATCGGTTTCATCGCAATTCGGCTGCGTGCCGCCGCGATCGATCACGAGGAAGTCGCTCACGCGGTCGAAAGCGAGCAAGGGATGGTGCCAGACGCCTTTTGCATAATTCACGCCCTGCGTGCCGTCCACCCAGAACGCACGCAGTTGCGTGGCGTCGAGTTCGCCTGCGGGCGCCACGACTACGGCATAACGCGTGGGCGCGAGCGGCACGAAAGCCTGACTGCCGAGCGGATGCCGCTCCATCATCGTGATCGCCACGGGCCATGTGCGCGGCTGCGCGCGGAACACGTTGACGAGCGGCCGGCCGCCCGCTTCGCCCACGTCGATATGTGCGAGGTCGTGAAAGCGTTCGGTCGTGCCGCCATTGATCGGAAAATGGCGCGCGCCGTCGAGTTCGATCACATCGCCAAACGGCGCGAACGCTTCACGCGTGAGCGGTTCCAGTTGCAAGGCCTGTACGGTTTGCATGGCACTTCTCCGTTCAGGCGAGTTCGCCCCACAGACGCAGACGCGATACACCGCCGTCCGGGAAGATATTGAAACGCACGTGCGTGACCGGGCCGAGCGCCGCGAGGCCGCTTTCGAAGATGTGCTGTTTGTCCATTTCGAGCTTTTGCTCGCCCAGCAGCACCGGCCAGAACATCGCCTGCGTGACGAGCGAATCGTCGGTGCCGCCGGTTACGGTGGCCGCCTGCAGCGAGCAACGGTCGGGATAATTGCCCTTGAAATGCGCCGTATCGACTTCGATCTTGTGGATGATGCCCGGCCGCGCCAGCGCCACAATGGCCCAGTCGTTGCCCGGCTCGCGGCGGCGGCGCGTTTCCCAGCCGTCGCCCATATTCACGCCACGCCCCGGCATCAGCAAGGTCGAGGCCATGCCGAAGTGCTGGTTGTTTGCCGCCACCAGATACGCGCCGTTTTCGACGGCGGCCAGATCGACGAGACTGCCCTTCTCCACACCGTTCCAGTCGCGTTTGGGCTGACCATAGACGCGCAGGCGCGCAAGACCGCCATCGGGATAGAGATTCACGCGCAGATGCGTGAAGGCGCGCGTATCGCTCACTTCGATGTAATGATGCTGGTTGCCCTGCAACGTCGTTGCGGGCACAACGGTTTGCCAGTCGGCGTTGGCGGGCGGCGCGTCTTCGCTGCTATCCGCATGGCACGCCTCGATCGAAGCCGCCGGCGGGAAGTTGCCGGTGAAATGGCTGGTGTCGAGATCGACGCCATAAATCACGCCCGGTCGCGCCAGCCGCACGATGCAAAAATCGTGGCCCGTCGTGCGCTTGCGGCGCGTTTCCCAGCCGTCCATCCACTTTCCGTGATCGTCGTATTTGCCCGGAATAAAGACAGCGGCCTGCGGTTCCAGCATGCGCTCCTTCGGCGCGAAAAACTCATCGCTTGCGACCAGCGCGCGGGCGCCAAGGCGCGAATCCGCAAGGTTCATGTAGCGGCGCGTGAAAGCCGGTGCATTGGGATCGAGCGTCGGAATCGCCATGATTGTGTCTCCTGCAAATAAAATGTTCAGTTATTCGAATCGATTACAGCGGGTTCGGCATGTTCATGCATGTGCGGGCTTGCCGCCGAGCAGACCGTCGTGCGCATCGGCCTGATTCGCGGCTTCTTCGTTGCCGCCCGGCACAAAGAGAAAACCTTCGTCGAAATTCAGCACGCGCTTTGCACGCGCCTTGTCGATATCGCGCTCCCAGACCGCCACCACCACCGTTGCCACACAGTTGCCGATCAGGTTCGTAATCGCACGGGCGATGCCGACAAACCAGTCCACCGGCAGAATCAGCACCAGGCCCAGCACGGGAATGGCGGGAATCGCGGAAAGCGTCGCGGCCAGAATCACGATGGCCGAGCCCGGAATGCCGTGCGCGCCTTTCGAAGTCACGAGCGAAACCAGCACCACCACGATCAGGTCATGCACGGAAAGCGGCGTATTGGTGGCCTGCGCGATAAAGATCACGGCCAGCGTGAGGTAGATCGAGAAGCCGTCGAGGTTGAACGAATAGCCGGTCGGAATCACGAGGCCAACGGTGGAGTCCTTCACGCCCATGAATTCGAGCTTGCGCATGACCTGCGGCAGCACGGCATCCGACGATGCGGTGCCCAGCACGATCGACAGTTCTTCGCGCAAATATCGAATCAGTTTGAAGATATTGAAGCCCGCAAGGCGCATCACGATACCCAGCACAACCGCAACGAACACGATACAGCTCGCGTAGAACACAATCACCAGCAGACCGAGTTGCTTGAGCGAAGCCACGCCATACGTGCCGGTCGTGAAAGCAATCGCACCGAGCACGCCCAGCGGCGCGAGCTTGATGATGAAACCCATGACGCGGAAAAACACCTGCGCGAGTTCATCCACAATCGCATTCACGCGCTGCGCTTTCGGCCCGAGCAGCGAAAGCGCGCTGCCGAACAACACGGAAAACACCAGAATCTGCAGGATGTCGCCCTTCGCGAAAGCATCGAATGCGGTATCGGGAATAATCTTCAGCAGAAACGCGGCCGTGTCTTTCAGGCTCTTTGCGTTCTCGGTGTACGTGGCGAGCGAAGCGGCGTCGAGCGAATGCAGATTCACGTTCATGCCTGCGCCCGGCCGCGTCACGTAAGCGAGTATCGCGCCGATCACGAGCGCAACCGTCGTCATCGCTTCGAAGTAAATCACCGACTTCAGACCGACTCGCCCCACCTTCTTAAGGTCGCCCGCGTGCGCCATGCCGCTCACGACCACGCAGAACACGATCGGCCCGATCACCATCTTGATGAGTTTGAGAAAGCCATCGCCTAGCGGTCTGAGCGACTGGGCGAAATGGGGGAATATCGCCCCGACCACGATGCCCGCGATGAGCGCAATGACCACCCGACCAAACAGCGAATTGAAGAACTTCGTCACGACTTTCTCCTTTGTCGATGGGACGTGGCGCCTGATCGCCGAGTCCCGTCCCATGCACAGCCTGCAAGGGGGGGCGAGCAACTGTTCCGACTGGTCTGACCAGTGCTTTTATGTTGGATAGTAGGAAGCCGATATAGTGGAGTCAAGGCGCCAAAAAACCGTGTTTACCCTCGACAACACAATAGATGCCGCCACGCGGCGCCTGTGAGGCCCGCGCGCCGGACTACAATACCGGTCAGACCACGTGACGCCCCAGCCCAATGAAGAACGTTCCGCACACCGTCACCGACGCCGCCATCGCCACGATCCGCGAACGGATCGAAAACGGCCTGTATCCGGTCGGCAGCCTGTTGCCGGCGCAGCGCCAGCTTTCCGAGGAACTGGAGATCAGCCGCGCGTCGCTGCGCGAGGCGCTATCCACGCTGGAAGCGCTCGGCATGCTGACGATCCGCGCGGGCAAGGGTGTGTACGTGACGAGCGCACAGGCCGCCAGCGAGCATCCGTGGCGATTCGCCGATCAGACCTCCCTGCCCGACACGTACCAGATGCGCTACGCGCTGGAAGGATTCGCGGCGCGCATGGCGGCCCTGGCGATCGGCGACGCAGACATGGCGTGGTTCGAGGCGAATCTGGAAGCGCTGCACTCGGCGCTCAGTTGCGACGAACTCGACGAAGCCGCGCAACTCGACTTCGACTTTCATATGCGCATCGTCAGTCTTGCGGGCAACGCGGCGATCGAATCGATTCTGCGCAGCAGCGCGGACATCATGAAGGAAAGCCAGCGCATGCCGTTCTACCGGCGCGAGCTTGTGCTTTCGACCTACCGCGAGCACAGCGCCATCGTGGCGGCGCTCAAGACGCGCGATCCGGCCATTGCGGGCGAGGCGATCGAGGCGCATATCCGCGCTGCCGCACAACGCGCTGGCGTGCATTTTCCCGTGCCTGGCCGGACGATCGCCGACTAGCACCCGTTGCGCGAACAACCATTCAAAAACTGCAAAAATCGGCAAAAGGCGTCCAATTGCAGAATGTAATTGAAACCACGCAGAAATTGAATTGAAATATTTCCACAAATTAATAACACGTTTTTTACTTTTTATTTCACCGCCTGAATCTGTCATTCACAGTGATTTATCAATGATTTATTGATCGCCCGGGAAGCCATTTCCCATTCGGCGATCCATTCCACGCTGTAACTTCTTCTTAAGCCCCGCCTCGCTCATTGCTTTCATTTACCTGCCTGATGTAGGGCGAAAGTCACGCCTATTCCGCTTGTTTATCGCAACAATTGCCGAATATTACTCGGCAATTATTCGAAATTCTTTATAAAAGTTTCACAATGAAATGCTTCAATGCGGCCACTTTGACGGCGCCATCAAAGAGCAACCATTGCGTTTTCTGCAAATACACAACCGCCTGCTTTCGACCCATAAGACGAAGCGCCATATTAAAAACCCTGGAGTGCGCTAAATGCATTCAAGAAAGATTTTGCTGTCCGTTTCGATCGCTGCTGCTGTCACCGTGATCGCTGCCTGCGGCAGCAGCAATAACAATCCGTCCTCGACGACGACTGCCGCTGTATCGACGCAGGACGCCCTCAAAACGGCCACGCCGATCAAGCACCTCGTCGTGATCTTTGGCGAGAACGAGTCCTTCGACCACTACTTCGGCACCTACCCGAACGCGCAGAATCCCGAAGGCGAGCCGGTCTTCACGGCCGCCTCGGGCACGCCCACGGTCAACGGCCTCACCTCGGCACTGCTGACCAGCAACCCGACAGTCTCGAACACGAACAACCCGAGCGGCACGAACATCAACCCGTTCCGTCTCGATCGTTCGCAGGCCGCCACGGAAAGCCAGAACCACAACTACACGCCCGAACAGCTTGCAGCCGATGGCGGCAAGATGGATCTGTTCCCGCTCAACACGGGTAACAACGCGGTGGGTTCGGCCAATACGTTCGGCGAGCCGGGCCTCGTGATGGGCTATTACGACGGCAACACCGTCACAGCGCTGTGGAATTACGCGCAGCACTTCGCGATGAGCGACAACGCCTACACGGACACCTATGGTCCCTCCACGCCCGGCGCGATTTCGGTGATCTCAGGCCAGCACAACGGCACCGTGGTGACCAAGAACGGCGCGGTGGTGACAGGCAGCGCCACGTCGAGCCCGTCGACCGATGTGGTGTATGACCTGCAAGGCGGCTGGACGCTGACCGGCGACCTCGACCCGACCGGCGACGCCTGTACGGTCGCAGCCGGCTCGACCACCACGGCGGCGCTGAAGTCGAAGAACATCGGCGACCTGCTCAATTCGGGCGGCGTCACGTGGGGCGGCTTCATGGGCGGCTTCAATCTGCAGACCGTGAACGCGAACGGCACGACGGGCTGCAATCGCTCGACGTATTCGTCGGTGCTCGGGGCGAGCGAAAACGACTATGTGCAGCATCACGCGTGGTTCCAGTACTACACGAGCACGCAGAACCTCGCGCATACACGTCCCTCTTCGGTGGCGGCGATCGGCTACACCGATCCGCTCGACAACTCGGCCACGCCGGTGCATCACCAGTACGACGTGAATGACTTCTTCACGGCCGTCAAGGCGGGCAACTTCCCGTCGGTGAGTTTCCTGAAGGCACCGGCCGTTGCCGACGCGCACCCTGGCAACTCCGACCCGCTCGACGAGCAGTCCTTCGTCACGAGCGTGGTGAACTTCCTGCAGCAGCAACCGGACTGGAAAGACACCGCCGTGATCGTGACCTACGACGATTCGGACGGCTGGTATGACCACCAGTACATCGCGCCGACAACCTCCTCGTTCGATTCCACCTCGGCGGAAACGACGGGCCAGACGACCAAGACCGCGGTGACGGGCGCCGACCAGCTCAACGGCGCGGGCGTCTGTAACGCCACGGGCGCGGTACAGGGCGTGGGCGTGAACGGCGGCGCGGTGAACGGCCGCTGCGGTCCGGGCACGCGCATTCCGTTCCTCGTGATCTCGCCGTATGCGAAGGCGAACTTCGTCGATAGCACCACGGTCGTCACGCAATCCTCAGTTGTCCGATTTATCGAGGATAACTGGTTGGGTGGCGCGCGTATCGGCCAGGGTTCGAACGACGCGAATGCGGGCAGCATCATGAACCTGTTCAACTTCGCAAGCACGTCGCCGAATGCGACGCTGTACCTCGATTCGAACAAGGGCACGCAGCTTTCGGCCGCACCGGCAGCGATCACCGGGCCGTCGCTCTAAGCGTAAAACCTGCGCAAAACGTCTGACCATCGATGAGCGTCCCGTTGCGAGACATCGCATCAGGACGCTCCTTTGTGCATCGGTCCGGCCGCGGTCGGATCGATGCATTTTTTACCCGGTTCGATCGCCCCGGTTTTTCAAGGGCTTCGCCGGTATCGCTTATCACCCGCTTATGTCAACGCAACCGTACAGCACGTCGTCTCCTGCCGATTCCACCGGGCCTAACGGACTTAAAGGGCCTAACGGACCCTCGCGCGGCCGCCAGCGCCTGCTTGCAGGCTGCGCGCTCGCACTGGTCGCCGTCGCCGGGCTGGCCGGCTATGCGCTCGCCTGGCCCGAACGCATGCCCGAGCAAGTGGGCGACGCCATGGAGGATCTCACCGGCGCCAATCCGCATCCCGTGCAGCTCGTGCTGCCGCCGCAGGCGCCGCTGAGCGCGGTCGCGAAACTTGGCAAGCAGATTTTCTACGACACGTCGCTGTCGGCCTCGGGCAAGCAGTCGTGTGCGTCGTGCCATAGCGCGACGCGCGCCTACGGACCGCCGAACGATCTCGACGTGCAACTGGGCGGCCCGAACCTCGATCGCCAGAGCTACCGGCCGCCGCCCTCGCTCGCGTATCTGTACCGGCAGGCGCCGTTCAGCATCGGCCCCGATGCCGCCGATGCCGCCGCCCCGCCCGATTTCAATGCACTCGCGCAAGCCGCAATGGGCACGCAGCGCGCGGACAAAGTAGCGGGCGCCACGCCCACGACAGTCGCGATGGTGCCGGTAGGCGGCCTGTTCTGGGACGGCCGTGCCGATTCCTATCAGCGCCAGGCGCTCGGGCCGCTGCTCAATCCCACCGAAATGGCGAACCCGGACGCCGCCACGGTCGCCGATAAACTCGCGCACGCCAGCTATGCGGACAGCTTCCGCAAGCTGTTCGGCCCGCGCATTTTTGCCAATCCGACCATGCTGACCGCCGAGGCGATGTTCGCAGTCGGGCGCTACGAATTCGAGGAACCCGACTTCCACGCCTTCACCAGCAAATACGATTACTGGCTGCAAGGCAAGGCGCGCCTCACGCATGCGGAACTGCGCGGCCTGCGTCTGTTCAACGATTCGAAGAAAGCCAATTGCGCCGGTTGCCATTTGAGCCAGCCGACTTCGGACGGCCTGCCGCCGCTTTTCACCGATACGCAATACGAAGCGCTGGGCGTGCCGCGCAATCCGCGCCTTGAAGCGAACCGCGATCCAAAATTCTTCGACCTCGGCCTGTGCGGACCGATTCGCCAGGACCTGTCGAAGCAGACGCAATACTGCGGCATGTTCCTCACGCCGACGCTGCGCAACAGTGCGATTCGCCATGTGTACTTTCACAACGGCGTGTATCACGACCTGAAGCAGGTGATGGACTTCTACAATCTTCGCAATACCGATCCGGGCAAGATCTATCCGCGCGATGCCTCGGGCAAGGTGCAGGTGTACAACGATATTCCGAAGGCCTGGCAAGGCAATGTCGATTACGCCGATGCGCCATTCGACCGCAAACCCGCGGATAAGCCTGCGATGTCGGATCAGGATATTCAGGACATCATAGCGTTTATCGGCACGCTCACCGACGGCTACAAACCGCATTGAACCTGTGCTCACTGCCTCCGGTTACGGCGATGACCGCTCACCGGAGGCAGTCAAGGTCAACGTATGCACCGGCGTGCCGGGCAGGAACGGCGTCGCCTCGCCATGCACCCACGCTTCGTGTCCCGCGATAAAGTACGGCGAAAGCGGATTCGCCGACTGTCCGCCCGGCATCTCGAAGATGCCCTCCTGCTCGCGCCCGGGAGACACAACGAAGCGCTCGGACGCGCCAAAATTCGGCGTCTGCACGCGCGGCATATTGATGTCACCCGGTAACGCATCGGGCGGCGTGCTGAGCCAGCCACGCACCCACGGCAACCAGGCCGGCACCATGCGCGCGAATGGATGCGCAATTTGCGAGCGATTACGCTCGCCCCAGCGCGCATCGGCCAGACTCACACCTTTCGGCAATTGCGCCATCGAGTGATCGATGCGGTCCAGCATGAACGCCTGCCAGTTCGCAAAGCCCTCGGGTATCCACGCGTGATGATCGGCGAGTGTTTCCATCGTCGCGACATTGCGCGTATTCGCCGCGCGATAGCTCAAGCCAGGCGCCATCGCGCCCAGTTGTTTGTCGAGCGCGCCGAACCACGCATCGTAGAGCGAAAACGTGAACGCACGTACCAGGCGGTAACCGACTGCATCGGCATCGGCGCGGCCATTCCATGTTTCGATCAGTTGACGGAATTGCGCGCGCTGCGGATGACCTTCCAGTGCGTGCGCATCGAGTGCTTCGAGCGCGACGCGCTTCCAGTAGTCGATCCAGAAAGCGCGGTCGTCGGTCTGGATCGCCAGCATGTCGCTCGCACGGGCCCGCGGCAGCGCGAGAAGATCGTTGCGGATCTGCGTGGCGCGTGCGCCCAAGTCAGTACCCGCGTCGCCTATATGCGCCGCTTCCTGCAAAGGCAGCGTGCGGTTATTCGCGGTCCAGAGCCGGCCCACTGGCGGATTGATACGCACGGGGTACGCATCGCTCGCCCGATAACCCTGCCAGCCGATATACGTACTGGAAGCCGATGGCAAACTGGCGAGCGGCGTGGTGTTCGCGCCGATATCCGCATCGGCGAAACGCGGCAATGGCCCGGCGAGCGTCCAGCCGATATGGCCTTGCGCATCGGCCACCGTGAAGTTTTGCGTGGGCACGCCGAAGGTCGTGGCGGCGCGCAAGGCATCGGCGACGGTTGTCGTGCCTTCGAGCAGCGCGAGATTCAGATTCACTGCCTGCGGGTCCTGCGCGACCCAGTGCAGCGCATATGCGTGCGAACCGGCCATGATTTGCGGGCCCCAGCGCGTTTGAACGACGGGCAGATCGACGCTCGCACCGCCGTTCACCTCGAGGCGCTCGTGAATCACCCGCGCCTTCTCCCACGTATTGCCTGGCACGCGGTAATGCAGCGAATCGGCCGGATCACGCTGCAATTCGACCAGATCGACAAAGCGGCCATAGCTGTTCGTGAATGCCCACGCAATATGACCATTGCTGCCCGCCACGACCAGCGGCGTGCCCGGCAGACTCACGCCCGTGATGCGCCGTTCGGTGCCATCCGCTGCGGGATAAATCAGCGACATCCGATACCAGATGTTCGGCAAGGACAAACCGAGGTGCATATCGCTCGCCACCAGTGCGCCGCCTTGCGCGCCGTGAGCGCCATCGACGGCAAAGCTGTTGCTGCCGACCATCGATCCCGCGGGGCCGTTTCCATCGATGAAGCCAGGCAGATTACCTGGTATTGCTAAGGTTTCTGGCTTCGTTGCGGCGGTATTTATCGCGCTTCTCAGCCACGGCGGCGATGCAGGCACCGCTACAGGCCATGACGCCGATGCTGGTTCGCCATCGAGCGGCGCATCCCAATGCGTAGTCGCCGGGAGCAGGAACGTATAGAGATCGGCCGGGACGCGTTCGCGCAATGCCGCACGCGATAACGTGTGCGAAACCTGTTCATACTGAAGGTCGAAATACATCGCATAGACCGTCAGCAAGGTATCTTCGGCGCGCCACGGCACCGGACGCGTGTGCAGCAGCCAGTATTCGAACGGCCGCGCGCGCAGCGCCTGAAGTCCGTCGTTGACACCTGCGGTGTAACGCTCGATCCATTGCCGCTGTTCCGCCGGCAAGGCCGCGAGCGCGGCCCGCGCATGCTCGCGAAAGCGCAAAGGCCGGTCGCGCCGGTCCAGCGCAAGCGCCGCCGGTCCGATCAGCGCCGCCACTTCGCCCGCCGCAACCCGGCGTAGCAAATCCATCTGGAAATAGCGGTCCTGCGCGTGAATGAAGCCGCTCGCATAGGCCACGTCGTCGCGTGTGCGGCCGGTCACGGTGGGCACGCCCAATGCGTCACGCTCGATCGTTATCGTGGCGGAAAGCGGCGCGGCATGCGTGCCTTCGAGTTGCGCCAAGCTGGCCCGCAAGGTCAGCCAGCCGCCGATGACTGCCGCGGCGAGCGCAATGACCAGAACGCTGAATAGAATCCGTGCCCATCGATAAGGGCGCCTGGAAGTGAATACTCTGGGCGGGTCATTGCGAGTCATGCGCGGCACGCTTCAAGGTTATTGTTAGCGGTGTGCTGCTCTATTCACATCCGGGCGCAATCCTGCTCGCCCCTTACTCCTTCTGAAGCACGAAATTCGCCGCGGCATAGCGTGCGTTGCAATTCCAGATCTCCTCGCCGTCGCGGTAAAACGTGGCCCAACCGTCCTTCACGATTACCAGCGCGCGCGGGAATACCTCGCTGTGACCATTTGCAGCCGCCGAAAGCGGATTGTTTTCCTTGCAGATCGCTACGTATTCGCCGTTTTCAGGCACATCGTCTTTTGCTTTGTCCATCCTTCATTCCTTGATTCACTGCTTAAACATTGAACTGCTTGCCCACGTAATCGATATGCAGATACATCGCCTGTTGTGCCGCATCGGGATTGCGGTCGCGAATCGCGTAGTAAATCGATTCGTGCTGATCGAGCCTTCGGCGCGCCTGGGTCGCCGCGTTCGCATTGTTCACCGTGGCATCGTAAGTATTGCTTGCGATATGCTCGCGCAACATCGAAATTACACTCGCGTAAAACTGGTCGAGCAAACGGTTATGCGACGCGGCCGTCAACGCCGTGTGGAATTCGCCATCGGTTGCGGCTTCGGCATCCACATCGGCGCGTGCAACGGCATCGCGCATGCGTTCGAGGATGGTTTCAAAGCGCTCCAGTTCATGCCCCGACGAACGAAGCGCCGCAAAACGCGCCGCCGCGCATTCGAATACCAGCCGGAATTCGAGTGTTTCCGAACGCAATGGCGGCGTATCGGCAATCAACTGCAGCCACGGCGCCGCCAGCCCAACCGGTTTCGCGCGCAACAAATATACGCCGCTGCCGCGCCGCGTCTCCAGCACGCCTTTGCTCGCGAGCCGCGCGATCGCCTCGCGCACCGTCGCGCGCGACACGCCATAGGTCTCGGCGAGCGCACGCTCGGAAGGCAAGCGCTCCTCAGCCAGCCAGAGCCCCTCCTGAATACCTGTCTCGATGCGCCTGACCGTCTGGGCCAGCGCGCCTGTGTTCTTTAAACGACTTTCCACTTTCGACTCTCTGTTCGCTTTGCCTGGATGGCGCGGAATAAAGTGGCCTGACCAATTTGCGCCTGTCTCCTGGCCGCCCGATCATGTGTCCACGCCGGTCAACGCTCGCAAGCCACTACGACGAGACGTGCCCGGCACCCCGACCCCACATTCAGGAGGACACGATGAGCCAGGCTACGCTCGCCATCAAACTGCACGACCTCGACGACGTGCTGATCGCACGCGGCGCCCTTGCCGCCGGTACGATTCTCGCCGATTTCGACAATCTTGTTTGCGCCGCCGATATTCCCGCCGCCCACAAGGTCGCCTGCCGCGACGTTGCCCAGGGCGCGCCGGTGCGCCGCTACGGCCAGATCATCGGCTTTGCCACACAGCCGATTCGTGCAGGCGACCACGTCCACGTCCACAATCTCTCGATCGGCGAATTCGACCGTGATTATGCCTTTGGCCAGGACGTCACGCGCGTCGAGCCGGCCAGCATGCCGCTCACGTTCAATGGTTTTCGCCGCGCGGACGGCCGCGTCGCGACCCGCAACTATATCGGCGTGATCAGCACGGTGAACTGCTCAGCCACCGTCACCAAGCTGGTTTCGCAGCATTTCAGCACGCCAGGCGCGCTCGACGCGTATCCGAATGTCGACGGCATCGTGCCGATCACCCACAGCTTCGGCTGCTGTATCGACCATCATGGCGAAGGGATCGCGCAATTGCGCCGCACGATTGGCGGCTATGTAAAGCATCCGAATTTCGCGGGCGTCGTGATTATCGGCCTGGGTTGCGAGGCCAATCAGATGGGCGCGATGTTCATTGCCGAAGGCGTCGAGCCGGGCCCGCTGCTCGTGCCGCTCGTGATGCAGGAAGAAGGCGGCACGCAAAAGACCGTGGACGCCGCCATTGCGGCCGTGAAGGCCATGCTGCCGGTCGCGAATCAGTCCGTGCGCGAGCCTTTGCCGGTTTCGCACATCAATATCGCCCTGCAATGCGGCGGCTCGGACGGCTATTCGGGCATCACGGCCAATCCCGCGCTGGGCGCCGCCGTCGATCTGCTCGTGCGGCATGGCGGCACCGCCATTCTTTCGGAAACGCCTGAAATTTACGGTGCGGAACATCTGTTGACGCGCCGCGCGATCAGCCAGGAAGTGGGCGAAAAAATCGTCGAGCGCATTCACTGGTGGGAAGCTTACGCGCAGCGCGAAAAAGGCAGTATCGACAACAATCCGACGCCCGGCAACAAGGCCGGCGGCCTCACGACGATCCTCGAAAAATCGCTCGGCGCCGTTGCGAAAAGCGGATCGTCGCCGTTGATGGGCGTTTATCGTTATGCCGAGCCGATCGACACGAATGGCCTTGTTTTCATGGATGCGCCGGGCTACGACCCGATGGGCGCAACCGGCCAGATCGCCAGTGGCGCGAACCTCGTGGTGTTCACCACGGGCCGCGGTTCGTGCTTTGGCGCGAAGCCCGCGCCGTCCATCAAGCTCGCGACCAATTCGCCGATGTATCGCCGCATGGCCGACGATATGGATATCAATTGCGGCGACATCATGGACGGCACGGCCAGCGTCGAGCAAAAGGGCGAAGAGATTTTCCGCATGATCGTCGAAGTCGCCTCGGGCGGTAAAAGCAAGAGCGAGGCACTCGGTATCGGCAATGAGGAATTTGTGCCGTGGATGATTGGCGCGCAAATGTAATGCGGCGTGCGGTATCGCGTTGACCGATGAAACCGGCCGGGCGCCATGAGCAAAACATCAGGCAAAGCCGCGCGCCCGCGCCGGACAATAACGAAGGAGACTCAAGATGAAAATCAAAAAGGCCATTGAGCGCTTTCCCGGAGGCATGATGGTCATTCCTCTGCTTTGGGGCAGCGTACTCAATACATTTGCGCCGCGTGTGCTCGGCATTGGCAGTTTTTCGACGCAACTCGCGCACGGTGCGCTGCCGATTCTGGCGGTGTTTTTTGTTTGCATGGGCGCGGAAATTCAATTTCGCACTGCACCGCGTGCGTTGCGCAATGGCGCGGCTATTACGATTGCGAAACTCGTGAGCGGCGTGCTGATTGGTCTGGTCGTCAGTCGATGCTTTGGCGCGGAAGGCTTTCTCGGTTTGTCGGGCATGGCGATCATCGCGGCCGTCACCAATGCGAATATGGGCCTTTACGCGGCGCTCACACGGCAATTCGGCGACGAAATGGATCGCGGCGCGCTTGCCGTATTGTCGATTCTCGAAGGACCGTTTGTCACGATGGTGGCACTCGGGCTTTCCGGCCTCGCAAAAATTCCCGTGCTCGATCTGGTCGCGACAGTCTTGCCGATCGTGATCGGCATGGTGCTCGGCAATCTCGACGCCGACATGCGCAAGTTCCTCAAATCGGGCGGCGACCTGCTGATTCCGTTTTTTGCCTTCGGACTGGGCGCACAGATCAATCTGCACGCGATTCTCGGCGCCGGTCTTTCGGGCATCGTGCTCGGGCTGATCACGCTGGCTGCGGGCGCGCTTTTCAACGTGCTGGCTTCGCGTCTGATGGGCGGTTCGGGCGTGGGCGGCATTGCCGCTGCGACGACGGCTGGCAACGCCGTCGCGACACCTACGGCCATCGCCGCGGTCGATCCGCGGCTGGGTGCGCTGGTGGCCGTGGCCACGCCGCAGATTGCGGCCTCGACCATCGTGACGTCCCTGCTCGCCCCGCTGCTGACCGCCGCCTATGCACGCTGGCGTGCGAAGCGTGCGCCGCGTGTGAACGAAGTCGCAACGCACGCGACGCAATAAACGGCGCTTTATCCAGAAGCCGATGTAAGGCACCGCAGCGCCGAGTGCTGATAGACTTCCGCCCGTGCCGGTGAAGAGAACGCAAAAGCTCAACGCAACGCAGAACGCAAAGCTGAAAGCAATAAAGCGCAAAGCCGGCCGTCGTTTATCACGCGGGGTTTGACATGCACATTCGTACTCTGGCGATCCTTCTGATCGCCGCTACCACGATCGGCCTGACCGGCTGCAATACGATTGCCGGCTTCGGCCAGGACATCACGGACTCGGCACGCACGGTCCAACGCGTGCTTTAAAGAGCCCGCGTTCCAGACGCGTCGCGCACCAACGTGCGCGGCGCCTTTCACTGCCCAACGCTCCCTTCGAACGCCGCGTTTTCACGCTGCTCACACTGGCTTGCGCCTTGCGTTCAGCTTGTGCCGGTCTTCCATTTCGCTGCTTTTCGTCCGCTCAAAAGCGGAAAAGACCTGCATTTCCGCCCTTTTTCGACGCTTTTGAATCGCCCTGCATCGCGGACAATGCCCGTCATAGTCCGAAACTACGGCTATCGCACGCGACGCCCGACGTCGTAAAGCGAACTATTCGATATCAAGAAAAAATACGGGGTGACCGACTTGCTAGCCAGAATCGCACTGTTATCGATTGCATCGTTGATGCTGGCGTACGTCGGTTTTCGCGATCCCAACGCGGATTCGCCCTTCTTTTCCGGCAGCGCAGGTTTCCCGGCCGATTCGCTGCAGGAACATCCGGCGTGGCAGCCCGACGCGGAACTCGATCCGCCCATGCGAGCGGAAGGCGTCGTGGCGGCCGTATCGATCAAGCCGCATATGGTCGATCTCGAGCGCGGCGTCGCACCGCATCTGCGCGACGCGGTCTGGGCCACGGACGCCGAATCGGCTGCAGGCGCCCTGCATCTGAACGATTCCAGCGCGTCTGGGTTCGCCAGCGTGCAAACGTTGGCGCACTGGTTCGACGCGCGATTCGCCGCCTGCCTGCTGGCGTTCTGCGCGTTTCTGGTGGCGCTGCGCGGCTACTGGCTGCGTGAAATCCGCGCCGATCTGCATGAACTCACCGCCAGTTTGAGCCTGCCTTTGGGCCACGAAGTCACTGAGCCCGCGTGCCATCCGCGCGAACTGCACGGCCTGGCGCGCACGCTGGGCGACCTCCTGCAACGCCGCAGCAGCATGCTGGAAGACCAGTCGGAATGCTTCGGCGGTTTCCTTCGGCAGATCGAGTCGCGCGCCGCCCGGCTGCGCGCCTACGCCATGAATGTGGCGCGCTGGAATCTGCGCGTGGCCTTGGTCGAAGATATCGATCACTTTCAGGATGTGGCGCGGCAGTTCGTGGAAACGGCCGGCGGCCATAGCGCCATCCATGCGCCGGTGGGCGTGGAAGCCTGGCTGAAGGACCGCTTTATCTATGGCGCGATGGCGGACGATGCCCGCATCGTCGTCAAGCTCGAAGCCGGCGACGCGTTCCAGTTGCCGCGTTCGGCGCTGACGCGGCTGGTCGAAAATCTCGTCGGCAATGCGCTTGCACACGGCGCGCCGCCCGTTGAAATTCGCACCGCGCGTGGCGCGCGCGCATGGGTCCTGAGCGTGCGCGATCACGGCAGCGGCATCGGCGCGGGCACGCTCGACGATACGCCGCTCACTACGCCTTCCAGTGCGGCTGGCCTTGCGCTGGGCGCGCATTGGGGTATCGGCCTGTCGATCGTGCGTCGTCTCGCGCAACGGTGCAACGCAACGCTCAAGATTGGCGATCATCCCGATGGCGGCCTCTGCGTGCGCGTGATCGTGCCGATGGATCACGCGCAGCAGGATTGAATAGCGCCTTTATTTAGCGCCGATTTCGCGTTCGGCCAATTCCAGTTGCTGTTCGCGCGCCAGCGATGCCTGTGCCGACGTTTGCGCAACCGGCGGCCCGGCAAAGCGATTACGCACGCCGCCCACGTACCAGATCGCCAGCAGCACGAACAGCAGCCCGCCGATCAGATACAGCACTTTCTCGTTAGGCGGCTGAATGCCGACATACGCGAGAATCAGCGCCCCGACCACCGCCGCAATGGCAAACGGCTTCGACAGTTTGCCCAGCTGGAACGGCCCCTTCTCGGTCCACGTGCGGCCTTCCGCGCGGATACCCGCGGCAATCGGCATCGCATACGAAACGAACAGGAACACCGCGCTGCCTGCGCTCAGGACCGTGAATGCATCGCCGTAAAGCGTCGCAGCAATCGCGAGCACGGCCGACGTCCAGATCGCCACGCCCGGCGTGCGATGGGCCGGATTGACCTTGCGCAGCCATTTCGATCCCGGCAGGCCGCCATCGCGTGCGAATGCGAACATCATGCGCGAAGTCGAGGTCACGGCGGCCAGACCGCACGCGTAGTTGATGAAGAACATCAGCAACTCGATGGTGATGCGCAAGGGCGTGGGAATCGGCGCGAGGATGGCCTGGAAGAAGCCGGTGCCCTGCTTCACGGCCGCGGCGAGATCCGGCATGACGAGCACGAAGGCGCACACCATCACATAGCCGAACGTCGTCGACCAGAACACCGATCCGACGATGCCGCGCGGCACGTTACGCGCCGCCTGATGGGTTTCTTCGGAGGTGTGAGCGGAAGCGTCGAAGCCCGTAATCGTATAGGCGGTCAGCAGCAGGCCCGAGAGAAACGCCATCGCCATGGTCTGCTTCGGCCATGCGCCGCCGTCCGTGCCGGTGAAGTTCGTAAAGGTATAGAGACGCGAAAGATCCAGTTTCACCGGTGAATACGCGAGCAGGGACACCACGAGCACCACGGTCACCACAAAAATCAGGTAGCCGGAAAGATCGGTGATCTTGCTCGTAATGCGGATGCCGCGATGATTCAGAAATGCCTGCGAAGCGGTAATCAGCGTGAGAAAGATCGTCTGATCCCACCAGCCGAGCGAATCGGGATTCACGCCGAACATCGGTGCAATCAGCGTGCGAAAGAACGGGTCGTAGGTGCCGTAATTGATGGCCGCGACCACGAACACCAGCCCGAGCAGATTCAACCAGGCCGTGAGCCAGCCCCACGTTTTCCCGCCCAGAATCGAGCCCCAGTGATAAAGCCCGCCAGCGGTGGGATACGACGAGGCAATCTGCGCCATGGCCGCCGCCACGACCAGCGCGAACAGCGATCCCAACGGCCAGCCCAGCCCGATCGACGCGCCGCCCGCAGCGGAAAAGCCCATCTGGAACGAGGTAATGCCGCCGGACAGAATACAGATCAGCGAAAACGACACAGCAAAATTGGAGAACGCACCCATGCGGCGCGACAACTCCTGGGCATAGCCCATCTTGTGTAGCAGCGAGACGTCGTGGTCGGCGCTTTCCGCCGCCGGTTCAATCGTATTCGCGTCCATGTGACGATCCTTCAAACGAGGTGGTTGAAGCGTCGAAGCCGTTATCCATTGATCAGGATTCCGTATCACGCAGCCGTAAAGCAGTTATCGACAAAAAGATGCGCACCGTTGATGAAACTGGCGTCGTCGCTGGCGAGGAACAAGGCGGCCTGCGCCACTTCTTCCGGTTTGCACAGACGCCCTTGCTGGAGCGACAGCGCGGCTTCGCTGGCATCGAAGCCATATTTCGCGAGCGCGCTGATTTCGCGCTGCCCGTGCGGCGTGTTGATGAAGCCCGGACACACCGCATTGCAGCGTATGCCGCGATCGCGGTACTCCACGGCAATGGCGCGCGCGAACATCGCACAGGCGCCCTTGGTGGTGCAGTAAAGCACTTCCAGCGGCGTGGCCGCCACCGAGGATATCGACGCCGTACACACGATCGAGCCGCGCCCCGCCGCCAGCATGTGGGGCAAAACGGCCCGCGTCATCATGAACATGCTCTTCACGTTGACGTTCATGAGCCAGTCGTATTCGTCGTCGGTGGTGTCCAGAAATGGCTTCACCACGATACTGCCCGCGTGATTGAACAAGGTGTCGATACGGCCGAAGCGTTCGACGATTCCCTCTACTGCAGCGTCCACGGCGGCGCGTTGTGAAACGTCCGCCACAAACAGTTCGGCCACGCCGCCTTCCGCGCGGATGCGCGCCACCACTTCCTCGCCCGCGCCGCGATTGACGTCGACCACGGCAATCTGGGCGCCTTCGCGGGCGAACAGCAGCGACGCCGCGCCGCCCGCTCCGGTTGCCCCGCCCGACACAATCGCGATCTTGCCTTCCAGCTTTCTGGACCTTTCACTCATGCCTGGCTCCTGTTCGTATGCAAGGTATGCACAAGTTAGGTGCGCCAAAAAACGGGAACTATCCAAATTTGGCAAAAAAATAAAATTGCCGTAAAAATCAGGAATCGCGCAGTGAGCGGCGGCAGGGTTGCGAAGCGCGAGCGCGGGGCCACATTGCCGGCCTCACCCATCTGGAGACTCAATGGAAGCGGGCCACTGGCCGGACGAGGCCATACAGTTTCGAAGCTGTCACAGCGTCGACGAACAGGCGGCGCTGCTCGACACATGGAACCAGAGCTATTGCCAGCTTTCGCGCGGCCTGTTCGACGGCTCGGTGCGCTGGTTCATGGCGGGCGGCGTGAAAGTGCTGGTCGAGAAGCTCAACCGCACGGTCTATCAGCGCGGCTGTGTCTCGGAACACAAATTCGCGCTGGGCATTCCGTTTCAGCTCGAAGGCCACGCCCTGCTGTCGGGACAGACGAGCCATCTCGACGCGCTTCACGTGTTCTCCGGCAAGGACGGTTTCGAATTTCTCTCGCCCGACCAGCATCTGTTCGTCAATCTGGAAATCGAGCCCGAGGCCGTGACGGATCTGGCCACGCGCGCTCAACTAGAAGCGGTGATTGCGCGCATCGGCGCGAAATCGGGCATCGTCAACATCGCGCCAGAGCGGCTCGAACGGTTTCGCGCGGTGCTAAGGGTTTTGCTCGATAGCGTGAGCGCGGCGCCGCGTCTGCTCGCAGACCGCGCAAGCGTGGCCTCGTTTGAAAAGTCCATCGTCTATGGACTGAGCGAAGCGCTTCATGAGTTTCCCGATATCGCCCCGCAGCAGCGCGGCGAGGCGCGCATCGCCCGGAACTGGCAACTGGTGCGCAGCGTGCGCGATATCGTCGAAGGATCGCCCGATTGCCCGCTTTCGGTGGCCGAGCTTTGCGCGCGCATGCATGCGAGCCGGCGTACCTTGCAATACGCCTTCGAAGAGGCCACGGGCATCAACCCGCTCGCCTATATGCGCGCCGTGCGGCTCGCGCGGGTGCGCCAGGAATTGATGCACGCCGCGACCGTTACCGAGGTCGCGACGCGCTGGGGTTTCTGGCACTTCGGCAATTTCGCCAGCGAATACCGCGAGCAGTTCGGCGAATTGCCGAGCGAAACGTGGCGCAGAAACCGGATGTAAACCAGGCGTGAACCGCGGCGTATTGCGCGTTGCTCACTTTCCTTCGAGCACGGCGGGATCGATATAAGCGGGAACCGGCAGTGAAAGCGTCGCTTTCAGCGCGCGGCTGCCCTCGTCTGCCAGCACTTCGCTTTCATTTGCTTCGAGCGCATCGAATGCCTGCCTGACGACATCGACGGGACTGGCCTTGGGAACATCGAAGTCTTTCGTGAGATCGGTATCCACAAAGCCGACATGCAGCCCCACCACGCCGATGTTGCGCGTCTTGAGTTGGGCGCGAAGCGTGTTGGTGAAACTCCAGGCGGCGGCTTTGGATGCAGCGTACGGTGCGAGCATCGGCACCGTACGCCACGTTACGTCGGACAGCACGTTGACGATGCCGCCGCTTCCGTCGCCGGGCAGCGCGGGTTCGAATGCGCGCGTCACGCGCATCACGCCGTAGTAGTTCGTTTCGAACACGCGGCGCGCGTGCGCTTCGGCTTCGTCCGCCAGCGGCGAGCCGGTCACTTCGGCAATGCCCGCGTTATTGACCAGCACCGTGACATCCGGCGCTGCTTTTGCGGCGGCTTCGACCGAAGCCGCATCGGTGACGTCGAGCGCAATCGGCACGATGCCTGGCTCGTTGAAGGCGGCCGGATTGCGCACGCCCGCGTAGACCTTCGCCGCACCGCGCGCCAGCGCTTCGCGCGCGAAAGCCAAACCCAGACCACGGCTTGCGCCAGTGACGAATACAACGGAATTTGCGATTTTCATGTTAATCACCTTGATAAGGATGCCGTAATGAATCAGGACTGAAAAAGCTGACGATGCGCGCGAACGAATTCGGCCACGGTTTGCGGCGCCTGGCCGGTCACGCGTTCGATCACCTGGTCGGTGCCCTTGAAGACGCCGTTCTGGTAATCGACGGCAACTTCAATAAAGTGCTGGATCGTGAATTCCGAAAGACCATACTGCTGCAGATGCGCGCGATATTGATCGAGCGTATCCGGGCGATACACAATCTTGCGGTCGATGATCCGGCTGATTTCATCGGCGATAGCGTGGTGATCCATCTCGACGGGACCGCACAACTCATATGCCTTGCCGATATGCGCTGCCGGTTGCGTCAGCACGGCGGCAATGAAACGCGCCTGATCCTCTGCCGCGATCGGGGCGTGACGCCCTTCGCCATACGGCAGCGCAATCCGGCCTTCCTTGACGATGGTGTCGCGCACCCACGGGAAAATCAGCCATTCGGAAAAGAAAGTCGGGCGGATATGAATCGTGGGCACGCCCGACCAGTCGAGCAGACGCTCCGCAATCCAGTGATCGCGCGCGGCGTGGCTTTTCGCATTCTCGCGTGCGGAAATCTGCGACATCTCCACCACGACTTCGAGTCCTGCGCGCCGCGCCGCCTCGGCGAAATACGCGGTGCCCTGAATAAAGCCCGGCGACACCGGATAGCAAAGGTACGCGCCCGTTACGCCCGATGTCGCGCGAATCAGGTCGTCGTGATTGAGCAGATCGCCCACTACGACTTCGGCGCCTGCTGCACGCAGCGCTGCGCTACGCGCGTCTTCCTGGCGCACCATCGCGCGTACCGCGTGCCCCGCTTCGAGCAGATTATTGACGATATGCACGCCGGTTTTGCCCGTGGCGCCAGTAATGAGGTATTTGCGTTGCTGCATGACGGTTCTCCGTTACATGAGTTCAGAGGAGCTGCATTTCTAATCTGTGCATATGCACATTTTGGAGCGAGTAAAGCGGCATCCGTAGATGCTTATTATTAGATTGGTTCGATTGGTTCGATCGGTGCGATCGCTTCGATCTGCTGTCGGACATCGCTCAACAGCGCGTCCGACGCTTCGGGATCGTTCAGGATGCGCGCGACGGTCAGCGCACCGATCATCGCCGAGAGTGCGAAAACGGCCTGCGAGCGGTTCGCCTTTTCCTGCGGATCGCCGGTGCGCGAGGCCAGCAGGGTCACGAGCGCCTCGACGCTACGCGATGCCGCGGCGCGTGTGCCTTCATCGCCGCGAGCGAGTTCGCTGCCCATGCCGGCGAGCGGGCATCCCGCGCCCGGCGCATCGCGATGCGCGCTGGAAAGGTAAGCGTCCACCACGGCGCGCAGTCCTTCGGCCCCCACGCTCGCCCCGGCGGCATTTTCCAGCGACTCGAGAATGCTGACCGTGCCGGCTTCGCAGGCCTCGGCCACCAGTTGATCTTTCGACTCGAAGTGCCGATAGAAACCGCCGTGCGAAAGCCCCGCTGCGGCCATCACATCGGCGAGGCCCGTGGCGTGGATGCCGTTGGCGCGAAACGCTTCGGCCGCGATTTCCACGATGCGGCGACGCGTTTCGGCGGTTTCGACTTTCGACTTTCTCATGGCGGCGGCTGCTTCCAGATTTTACGTTAATTAGATGATAGTCATCATCTAATTGGAAAGCAAGACTGCCCTGTGAGATTTTTTACGGGTTCGGACGCCACCTGAAACGCCGTCGAGCCAAGAAGACGAGGAGCTTCATCACGCTTCCTCCCCTCAAGTTCATGCTTTCACTGGCGCTGACCCGGCTGGCATTCCGTGGTGAACCAGTAATCGACGATGCGCTGCGCTTCCTGCAGATCGTCTGGATAGTACGGGTCGTCGTTCCACGGCGAAGGGTTGTAGCCCGCTTTCCTGAGCGCGGCCAGTTCGCTTTGATGTTCGGCCATCGTGGGCGGCGCGTTGGTCCTGAGCGCCGCCAGATCGCGGCACTCGGTCGGGCTCAGATGCGGACCGTTCTGCGGCACGCCATAGGCCGCACACCCAGCCAGCAAGAGCGCCAACGCAGCAAGCGCCAAACGACGTAGCGGGAAGTTTTCCATAGCGCATCTCCACATTCCGATGAGAACCACAGTGACTGGGCGATGCCGCCACCCGCGTCTCGACGCGCCTATTTTGCCCGATGCGGGTTAGCGGGGATGGCAACTGGCCGGGCAAGCTTCGGGGCAAACCCCGGAACAGATTCCGCACCAGCAAGCACACGGCAAGCACAGCCGGCGAATGTCACCGTGATGCTGACATCTATTTTCGAAATATGATTTTTCGAAAATACGTATTCCTTATTCAATTATCGAAATTGCAAATTACTGAAATCGACCAATCACGCCAATCCAATTCGATTGAATGCCCGCAGCATATCCGTCAACCGCAACCCTAACTATCTACCTGGATAGGAAGCCCTTTTATCGCCCTGCCAGGCACTGCGAATCGCCTATATTTTCCTCAGAACAAAAGACAGAGAACCGGCCCTGAAAACCACGAATTTTCACGGCGCGCGAGCCCATTCAAAGCACGCAAAAAACTCCCACGATCATCGCTTTCGAAGCGTCCAATGCATTGCCGATAACGCAACGCAGGCGCCATCTCGTGTGCTTTTTCCAGATTCCGGTCATAGCGGGCGCGAACCGCCGCGCGCCTGCAGAAGTCGTGAAATACCGGCGGCAGCCCGAGGCACCTTACTTTATTAAGGATAGCGAATCATGGCTTACAAGAAGCTCATCAACCAAAGCGGCCTGTCACTTTCAATCGAACTCGTTTCCCGTCTGGGATCGGAACCCAATCAAGCCGGTCCGATCGTGACGGTTACGTTGCCGCCGGGGGGACGGCAAACGGTGGAATACGGCAATTCGCAGAATCCGTTCCTTAACGGCCTCGTCGTTTCTTCGGGTTCGGACGGCGCGTTTTCCAATGGTTCGCAGGTCGTGACGACGCGCGGCAGTTCGTGGGACAACGTGCTGAACACCAACGACACGCTGACGTTCAGCGGCGCCGGCGGCCTGAACGTGATCGGCTCGAATACCTGATCCGCGCAACGCAACGCAATTCCACCGATTCCACCCAGTCCCACCGAACCGCTCGCTGGCCGGTCCGCGCCAAAGCCAGCGAGCGGTTGCCGAAGCGGCCCGAACACCGCGCACGCGCTCCGCAGACGGGGCCAGAACACCCCTTCCCGCTCATGCCTTCGGGCATCCCGCCAGTTTTCCGCACAAAAACCATTACCGTCGCTACATCCATGATTTTGAAGGCTTTTTTAACTCTTATATAAGACATAAGACATTTGACGCGAGCGCTCAATCCCGTTAAAATCGCGGTCAAAGCAGTGCCTGGCACAGCCTCGGAGTGCCGAAGAGCCTTCCCCTGAAACGCAATATCAGCAGGTCCCCCATGCTTGAAAATTACCGTGCTCATGTAGCCCAGCGCGCCGCGCTCGGCATTCCCCCTCTGCCGCTGACGGCCCAACAGACCGCCGAGCTGGTTGAACTGCTGACCAACCCGCCCGCAGGCGAAGAGCAGACCCTCGTCGATCTGATCACCAACCGCGTGCCGGCTGGCGTGGACGAAGCGGCTCGCGTGAAGGCTGGCTTCCTGGCGGCTGTGGCCAAGGGCGAAACCGCCTGCGCGCTGATCTCGCGTGCCCGCGCGACCGAACTCCTCGGCACCATGCTGGGCGGCTACAACATCGCCCCGCTGATCGAGCTGCTGTCCGACGCCGAAGTCGGCACGGTTGCAGCCGACGCGCTGAAGAAAACCCTGCTGATGTTCGACCAGTTCCATGACGTCAAGGAACTCGCGGATAAAGGCAACGCAAACGCCAAGGCCGTGCTGCAAAGCTGGGCCGACGCAGAATGGTTCACGAGCCGTCCGGAAGTGCCGGAAAGCCTGACCATCACCGTCTTCAAGGTCACCGGCGAAACCAACACCGACGACCTGTCGCCCGCTCCTGACGCCACCACGCGCCCGGACATCCCGATGCACGCGCTGGCGATGCTCAAGAACGCCCGTCCCGGCATCACGCCGGAAGAAGACGGCAAGCGCGGCCCGATCAAGTTCATCGAATCGCTGAAGGAAAAGGGTCACCTGGTCGCTTATGTGGGCGACGTGGTCGGCACGGGTTCCTCGCGTAAGTCGGCAACCAACTCGGTGCTGTGGTTCACGGGCGAAGACATCCCCTTCATCCCGAACAAGCGCTTCGGCGGCGTGTGCCTCGGCGGCAAGATCGCTCCGATCTTCTACAACACGATGGAAGACGCCGGCGCACTGCCGATCGAACTCGACGTGTCGCAGATGGACATGGGCGACGTGGTCGAACTGCGTCCGTACGAAGGCAAGGCCTTCAAGAACGGCGAAGTCATCTCCACGTTCCAGGTCAAGTCCGACGTGCTGTTCGACGAAGTGCGCGCCGGCGGCCGCATTCCGCTGATCATCGGCCGTGGTCTGACTGCCAAGGCGCGTGAAGCGCTGGGCCTCGCACCGTCGACGCTGTTCCGCCTGCCGCAACAGCCGGCCAACAGCGGCAAGGGTTTCTCGCTCGCACAGAAGATGGTTGGCCGCGCATGCGGTCTGCCGGAAGGCCAAGGCGTGCGCCCGGGCACGTACTGCGAACCGAAGATGACCTCGGTTGGCTCGCAGGACACCACGGGCCCGATGACCCGCGACGAACTGAAGGACCTGGCCTGCCTGGGCTTCTCGGCCGACCTCGTCATGCAGTCGTTCTGCCACACGGCAGCGTATCCGAAGCCGGTCGACGTCAAGACGCACCAGACGCTGCCGAACTTCATCAGCACGCGCGGCGGTATCGCGCTGCGTCCGGGCGACGGCGTGATCCACTCGTGGCTGAACCGCATGCTGCTGCCCGACACCGTCGGCACCGGCGGCGACTCGCACACGCGTTTCCCGATCGGCATCAGCTTCCCGGCAGGTTCGGGTCTGGTCGCCTTCGCGGCTGCTACCGGCACGATGCCGCTGGACATGCCGGAATCGGTGCTCGTGCGCTTCAAGGGCAAGATGCAGCCGGGCGTCACGCTGCGTGACCTCGTCAACGCCATCCCGCTGTGGGCCATCAAGGAAGGCACGCTGACGGTCGCCAAGCAAGGCAAGAAGAACATCTTCTCAGGCCGCATTCTGGAAATCGAAGGTCTGCCCGATCTGAAGGTCGAACAGGCATTCGAACTGTCGGATGCATCGGCAGAGCGTTCGGCAGCCGGTTGCACGGTGCACCTGAACAAGGAACCGATCATCGAATACCTCAACAGCAACATCACGCTGCTGAAGTGGATGATCGCGCAAGGCTACCAGGACCCGCGCAGCCTCGAGCGTCGTATCAAGGCGATGGAAGCCTGGCTGGCCGACCCGCAACTGCTCCAGCCGGACGCAGACGCGGAATACGCAGCCGTCATCGAAATCGATCTGGCCGAAGTGCATGAGCCGATCGTCGCCTGCCCGAACGATCCGGACGACGTGAAGACGCTGTCGGACGTCGCCGGTGCGAAGATCGACGAAGTGTTCATCGGTTCGTGCATGACCAACATCGGTCACTTCCGTGCGGCTTCGAAGCTGCTCGAAGGCAAGCGCGACATTCCGGTCAAGCTGTGGGTCGCTCCGCCGACCAAGATGGACCAGAAGCAACTGACCGAAGAAGGCCACTATGGCGTGTTCGGCACGGCTGGCGCGCGTACCGAAATGCCGGGCTGCTCGCTGTGCATGGGTAACCAGGCACAAGTGCGCGAAGGCGCGACGGTCATGTCCACTTCGACCCGTAACTTCCCGAACCGTCTGGGCAAGAACACGAACGTGTATCTGGGCTCGGCGGAACTGGCAGCGATCTGCTCGCGTCTGGGCAAGATCCCGACCAAGGAAGAGTACATGGCCGATATGGGCGTGCTCACCGCGAACGGCGACAAGATCTATCAGTACATGAACTTCGACAAGATCGAAGACTTCAAGGAAGTCGCCGACACGGTGCAGATCTAAGCGTTGATCGCATCGCTACGGTGTGAAGCTGGCACCGTAGTTTTGCTGATCGTGCAATGCGCAATGGCGCTGCGGGCTTCATGCCGGCAGCGCCATTTTTCTATCGGCTCGCGCACAAGCGCGCGTTATTCGCGTGGCGGATGCCCGGCCCAGGCGCGCTGCAGCAGTTCGCGCAGCGGTGCCGCTTCAATCGCACGCGGATTCCAGTACGGATTGGACATCGCCACTTCGCACGCGCGGTCCAGATCTTCTTCGCGCAGCCCGATTTCAGCGAGGCTCGCGGGCACACCCAGTTCACGGCTCAGATCGTAAAGTCCTTGCGCGGCATTCGTCGTGTCGAGCGCACGGGCGATACGAAGCATCGCGTCTTCCGCCGCCGTGCTGTTATAGGCCAGTGCGTGAGGCAGCACGATGGCATGCGTTTCGGCGTGCGGCAGGTTGAAGGTGCCGCCCAGCGTATGGCAAAGCTTGTGATGCAGCGCCATGCCGACGTTACCCAACACCATGCCGCAAAGCCACGCGCCGTACAGGGCATCGCTGCGCGCTTCCATGTTCCGGTGACGCTTGTTGATGCCGCGCAGCCCCTTCGCCAGCGAACGGATGCCCTCCTCCGCCATCAAGGCCATCACGGGATTGCCGTCTTTCGCGTACAGCCCTTCCGCAGCGTGCGCAATGGCATTCAAGCCGCTGACGAACGACAACTGCGCAGGCAACCCCGCTGATAGCTCTGGATCGTAGAGCACGGTTTTCGGCAGCACTTTGGCATCGCGGCCGGTGCGCTTCAAGCCATCTTCAGTTATGCCAAAGATCGGCGTCATCTCCGATCCGGCATAGGTCGTGGGAATCGCGATGATCGGCAGCGACGACTCCAGCGCGATCGCCTTGCCAAGGCCAATGGTCGAGCCGCCGCCAATCGCCACTGCGCAATCGGCGCCAGCCTCTTTCGCAAACTCGCGCGCACGGCGCGCATTTTCGATCGGCACGTGCATCTGTGCCCCATCGAATACGCCTGCGCTTTGCGGGCCCAGCAAAGCGGCCACTGCCTCCGCCTGCTCGCGCTGCTGCGGCGTACACAGAACAATCGCGCGGCGCGCGCCCAGCGCCTCGACTTCCTGCTGGACCAGATTCATGCTGCCCGCGCCAAACACCACGCGCGCGGCATGTGTCGTATAAGTGAACTCGTACATAAGCCGTTTTCTCCGCGAAGTGTCAGACGTAATCGACCTGATGTCGCGCGATGCGGCAGTCGCCGAGCACCTGCTTGACGCGCATATGTTCGGGGTGCGAAGCATAGGCTTCGAGATCTGCGTGACTGGCGAATTCCGTATACAGAACGACGTCGCACGCATAATCGACCTTGCTGACATCCATGCCGACTTCCAGCTTCGTCAGCCCGGGAATCTTGCCCGCCAGACTTTCGAAGGCCGATTTCACGAACTGCGCCGTTTCCCTTTTCTGCTCGGGCGTTTCGCCGCGAACCTTCCACATTACGATGTGCTTGATCATATCGGCGCCTTAAGCCTTGTTCTTGTTGTAGACATCGACGAACACCGCGGCCAGCAGCACGATGCCTTTGATCACCTGCTGATAATCGACGCCGATGCCCATGATGGACATGCCGTTATTCATGACGCCCATGATGAATGCGCCCACCACGGCACCCACGACCTTGCCCACGCCACCAGATGCCGACGCTCCGCCGATAAAGCACGCGGCAATCACATCGAGTTCGAAACCGGTCCCCGCTTTAGGCGTACCGCTATTGAGGCGCGCGGCGAAAATAATCCCTGCCAGTGCGGCGAGCACGCCCATATTGACGAACGTGAGGAAGCTCACGGCCGGTACGCTCACGCCGGAAAGGCGCGCGGCCTTGGCATTGCCGCCCACCGCGTAGACACGGCGGCCGATCGTCGTACGATTCATCACGAAGGTGTACACGCCAATCAGCACGCCCATGATGACGAGCACCGTAGGCAAGCCGCGATACGACGCCAGCAGATAGCAGAAATAGACGATCAAGGCGGTGAGCACGACGTTCTTCGCCACGAACATCGAAAACGAACCCTTGGCCATGCCGTGCTTCGCGGCGCTCGCGCGGTGGCGCCACTCGATGGCGAAAAACGCCGCGCCCACCAGCACGCCAAGCACAATCGACGTGATATGCAGATCCTGACCGTTGAATACATCGGGAATGAATCCCGAACTCACGGCAGCGAAGCTATCAGGAAAAGGGCCTATCGACTGGCCTTGCAGCACCAGATTGGTCAGCCCGCGAAACACCAGCATGCCGGCCAGCGTGACGATAAACGATGGCATCTTCCAGAACGCGATCCAGTAGCCCTGCACGGCGCCGATCAGTGCGCCGGCTGCAATGCAGATCAGCGTGGCCAACACATAGTTGACATTGAACTGCACCATCAACACCGCAGCCAGTGCGCCAACGAGCCCCGCCGTCGAACCCACCGACAGATCGATATGCCCCGCCACGATCACCATCAGCATGCCAAGCGCCATGATGACGATATAGCTGTTTTGCAGCACCAGATTCGTCAGGTTGAGCGGCTGCATGAGCACGCCGCCCGTCGCCACCTGAAAGAACACCATAATGACGATGAGCGAGAACAGCAGCCCATATTCACTGGCGCCGCGCTTGAACGCCGCCACGATTTCGCTTTTCTTGACTTCCACTTCCTGCTCAGCCATGGGCGAGAGAGCTTTACGCATTTCAGATGCCTCCATTACGCATGATTGCCCGCATGATCTTTTCCTGCGAGACTTCTTCCGAGCTGAACTCGCCGACAAAGCGGCCTTCGTTCATGACATAAACGCGATCGCACATGCCAAGAAGCTCCGGCATCTCGGAAGAAATCATGACGACGCACTTACCCGCCGCAACCGCCTGATTGATGATGCTGTAGATTTCGTATTTAGCGCCGACGTCGATACCGCGTGTCGGCTCGTCGAGAATGAGTACATCGGGTTCGGAAAACAGCCATTTGCTGAGCACGACCTTTTGCTGATTGCCGCCCGACAGGTTGCCCACCACATGGGACACGCCCTGCGCGCGAATTCTCAGTTTCTTGAGATACTCTGCTGCGATGCTGGCTTCACCGTATTCATTCAGGACACCATATTTTGAAACGCCCGCAAGATTGGCCAGCGAGATATTGGTCTGAATATCGTCGTCCAGCAGCAGACCATTGCCTTTGCGGTCTTCGGTGACATACGCCAGGCCCGCATCGATCGCCTTACGCACGGAAGAAACATCAGCCGGCTTTCCATGCAGCAGCACCGTCCCGCTGATGTCCTGACCATACGTGCCGCCGAACACACTCATCGCCAGTTCGGTTCGCCCCGAACCCATCAACCCCGCAATGCCGACGATCTCGCCCGCGCGCGCCTGCAGATTGACGCCCTTGATCACCGCACGATCGCGCTGCGTGGGATGCTGGACGCGCCAGTCCTTCACCTCGAAAATCACTTCGCCGATATTAGGTGTGCGCTTTGGATAGCGATCCGACATTTCGCGGCCGACCATTGCCTTGATGATGCGGTCTTCACTCACGCTTTGCGCGCGGCAATCCAGTTCATCGACCGTAGAACCATCGCGAATGACAGTGATGCTGTCCGCAACGCGCGAAATCTCATTGAGCTTGTGCGAAATGATGATGGACGTCACACCGCGCTCTTTCAGATCCAGCAGCAAATCGAGCAGCGTTTCGCTGTCTTTCTCATTCAGGCTTGCCGTAGGTTCGTCGAGTATCAGCAGCCGCACTTCCTTCGACAACGCTTTCGCGATTTCCACCAGTTGCTGCTTTCCGATGCCCAGCGTGCCCACCGGCGCATCCGGCGAATCGTTCAGCCCGACTTTCTCCAGTAGCGTCCTGGCACGTGCACGCGCCCCCTGCCAGTCGATCACGCCGCGCCGCGACTGCTCGTTACCAAGAAAAATGTTCTCGGTAATCGAGAGCATCGGCACCAGCGCCAGCTCCTGGTGAATGATGATGATGCCCACGTCCTCGCTATCGGTGATATCCGAAAAGGCGCGTTCCTCGCCGTCATACACCACGCTGCCAGCATACGAACCATGGGCATAGACGCCACTCAGAATCTTCATGAGCGTCGATTTACCGGCACCGTTCTCTCCGCAGATCGCGTGAATCTCGCCCTTCCTGACGCGCAGGTTGACGTTATTCAATGCCTTGACCTGGCCGAAGGTCTTCTGGATGCTTTTCATTTCCAGAATCGTGTCCATCTCTCTGTTCCTCGCTTCTCACAGGCTCGCGCTTTACACGCCCGATCACGTCACCGCACTGCCGCCATTACTTGACTTGCGCTTGCGTGTAATAACCGCTGTTGATCAGCATGCTCTGCACCGAATCCTTATCGACCAGCACCGGCTTCACGAGATAGGTGGGCACGACCTTCACGCCGTTGTTGTAGCTTTTCGTGTCGTTGACGGGAACCGTCTTGCCGGCGAGCGCGTCGTCCACCATATCGGCGGTGACGCTCGCAAGCTTGCGCGTGTCCTTGAATACCGTGGTGGTTTGTTCGCCGCGCATGATCGCCTTGACGTTCTGCACGTCCGCATCCTGGCCCGTGACGACCGGCATACCCGCCTGGGCCGTCCCATAGCCCACTCCCTTGAGCGAAGAAATCACGCCGATGGCAATCGCGTCATTGGGCGTCCACACGGCGTCAAGATGCTCCTTGCCGTAGAAGGCGCTGAGAAGATTGTCCATTCGCGATTGCGCCGTTGCGCCGTCCCAGTTGCGCGTCGCGATCTTCTCGAACGCCACCTGCTTGCTACGAATCACGAACTTGCCGCTATCGATATAAGGCTTGAGCACCGACATACCACCCGCGTAAATCATGTGTGCGTTGTTATCGTCGGACGAACCGCCGAAGAGTTCGATATTGAACGGCGTCTTGCTGCCCTTCTTCTGCCATTGCGCCACGATGCTTTGCGCCTGCAGCACACCCACGCCATAGTTATCGAACGTCGCGTAGTAATCGACATCCCTGGTCTGGCTGATCAGGCGGTCATAGGAGATGACCTTGATATGTTTCTTCTGCGCGTAGGCCAGTGCATCCGAAAACGTCTTGCCGTCGATCGGCGCGATGATCAGCGCTTTCACGCCTTTGGCCAGCATGTTTTCGACCTGATTCACCTGGGTCGGCACATCGTAGTTCGCGTATTGCAGGTCGGCGCTATAGCCTTTGGCCTTGAGTGCCTCGACCATGCTTTTGCCGTCGGTCAGCCAGCGCGACTCAGTCTTGTCCGGCAGCGAAATGCCGATCACGCCCTTGTCCTGCGCGTACAAAGAAGCCGACATGGCGGAAAGGCCGATACCGATAGCCGTAGCAATAACGGCACGCTTGACGATGTTCATGCTTGTCTCCTGATCAGTATGACTAATTATCTTTGATTGAATGATTCTGGATGAACCGGCCTCCCACGAGACCGGTTTCCGCTGACTCCGCTTACTCGATAAAGACCTCGGCGCCTGCCTTTTTCGACGAAGCGAACATGGCCTCGATCACACGGCTGATGTTGTAGGCCTGGCTCGCTGGCACGACAGACGGCGTACCGTTGCGCAATGCGTCGAAGAACGCAGTCGATTCGCGGTCGAAATACACCGGGTTGCCAATTTCAGCGATATCCGGCGAATACTCGGTTTTTTTCGTGGCCCAGATTTCGGGGAAGCTGGTTTCCTGCCACTCGGTCCAGCCTTCGGGATAATCGCCCTTGCCTGCGTCGTAAATCTTGTAGCTGGCCGGCAGCGAACGCGACGACATAATGCCTTCGGTGCCATAAGCCGTGATGTCCCAGCTTTCCGTCCATGGCAGCACGTCCCACGACATAAAGTCGATGGTCACAATCTTGTCGTCGTAATTGAGCACTGCGCCCGCGGCATCTTCACGCGATTCGTCGCCGTGGAAATCGGGGAACTTCGTGATACGCGCGTTGACTGACTTCGGCGTACCGAAATGCAGCAGAATGCGATCGACCAGATGGCAGCCGATCACAAACACCGCGCCACCAATATCGCCTGGCTGCGTCATATGCGCCGTTCCCGCTTCGTCGTGCGAGCAGCCGCCGTGCGCACGCACCTGCACGACCTTGCCAAGACGCCCACTTTTCAGCGCAGCCTGCATCGCGTCGACCGACGGTGCAAAGCGCCAGCAATATCCCACCTGCACGAGCCCGCCTGTGCGCTCGACGGCCTGCATGATGCGCCTGGCGTCTTCGGAACTGCGCCCGGCCGGCTTTTCGCACAGCACTGCCTTGCCGGCTTCGAGCGCCTCGATGGTCAGTTCCGCCATCTTGTCGCTCTTCGAATGCACGAGCACGACATGTACGTTCTTATCGGCAAGAATCTCTTCTTTCGTGCGCGCCTGCAGTCCCAACGCATCCACGAAGGGCGTGAGCAAGGGGCTGGTGTCCCACGCGCCGAGCATCTTCGCGTCGCTTCTGCGCTGAATCGCTTTCACCCGGCCCGATGTGTGCGGATGCGTAATGCCCAGACACGCTACGCCAATCGTTTCTGCAGAATCAATGTTGTGCGCCATGACTTTTTTCCTCCTGCTCGTGAATTAGACCGTAATGGCTTTGCCGGAACGGGCGGATTCAAGCGCGCATTCAGCAAGGCGCAGCGCCTTCAGGCCGTCGTCAACCGAAGTCGGCAGCGGCGTGCCGTTATTCAGCGCATCGACAAAAGCCTGCAACTCATTACGGTAAGCATCGACATAACGTTCGAGGAAGAAGTTGAGCAGCGGCTCGCGCACATCGGTCGCTTCCTTGCTCCATCGGCGGATCGTGGACGGGCGCAGATTTTCCTGTAGCAGCATGCCTTTCGAGCCCGACACTTCCATGCGCTGATCGTAGCCATAAACCGCTTCGCGACAGCAGTTGATATGGCATTGCTTGCCCGATGCCGTGCGCAACTGGACCATCACCGTATCGAAGTCGCCGAGTTCGGAGAGCGATGAATCGACGAGACGGCTCGCCATCGCCATCACTTCCACCGGCTCTTCGCCGAGCAACCAGCGCGCCATATCGAGGTCGTGAATCACCATGTCGCGGAAGATGCCACCCGAATGCTCGACGTAATCGCGCGGAGGCATGCCGGGGTCGCGGCTCGAAATAATCACCTGGCGCACTTCGCCCACATCGCCCGCGTCAATGGCCTGACGAAACGCCTGCGACGTGGGATCGAAGCGACGATTGAACGCCAGCATCACGCGGCCATTGCGACGCTCGACTTCGCGCGCGGCGGCCAGCGACTTCTCCATGTCGAGATCGATGGGCTTTTCGCAAAGCACGGCTTTGCCGCGTGCCACCGCTTCGAGCATGAACGCAATATGCGTGTCGGTCGGCGTGCCGATCACGACGGCGTCGATATCGCTGCGTTGAAGCACTGCCATGCAATCGGTGGATGCCTCGCAACCCAGACGTTCCGCGAGTGCATTGGCCGCAGCAGGCACCGGATCGGCCACCACGACGAGCTTCGCGTTCGGAATGGCAGCGGCATTGCCGGCGTGAATGCGGCCAATCCGGCCAGCGCCAAGGACGGCGATTCGAATCATGTTTGTCTCCAGAGATATTCAGTGGTTTCGATCGGCGAAAATGACCGGATCAGGCCAGGGCACGATTCGTGGCAGAAAATTGCGCGATGGTGGTGTCATACGCGCGCTTCGCCATTTGCTCCAATGGCAGCTTGCGGAACGACTCCGAAATCAATTCGACGCCGTAATAAGGCAGATCGCAGCCGGCCTGTTCCAGCGCCTGAACGAATGCCGGGCAGTCGGCGACGCCTTCGCCGCACAACTGGCGATTGAAAGTCGAGTCGTCCAGCAAGGTGCCGCGAATCTGTGCGGCCACGTCATCCAGTTCGACACCCTTGATAAAGCGTGCGGGAATAGCCGCAACTTCGCTATACGGGCTGCCGAAGCGCGCGACGTGCCAATGATCCACCATCAAGCCACCATTGGGCTGGTCGGCGCCTTGAGCAATCTGCAAAGCGTCGCCGATATTGCGAATGACCGAGAACGGCATGAATTCGATCGCCACCGTTGCGCCAATCGTTGCGACGTCTTCGCAGAGCGTCGCGAATTCGGCGGTCATGCGCGGGAAATCCGCTGGCGTCGTATCGAAGGGGTTCGCGCCTATCTTCAGATTGCGCATACCGAGTTGCGCGCCCAGTTCAATCACACGGCGGCGGAAATGATCGGATTTAGCGCGCGCTTCGCCATCGAGATACCAGTCCATCAGGATTTCGAGTTCGAAATACTTCATGCCCGTATCGTCGAGAATCTGCTTCACGCCCTCGATGCCATATTGATCGACACTGTGTTCGAGATCGTCGAGAATCAGACCGATGCCTCGCCAGCCCGCTTTCGATGCTGCCTCGGCGCGTTCGCGCAGCGTGTAGGGGCTGATTTCCGTCGGGGCACCCGGATAGACGTCGCCAGCCAGCGTCCAATAGGCGGCCAGAAGCTCTTTGCTTTTCGTGCTCATTTCCAGTATCCAGTGGATAAATTAATTCGGAATGCCAGGCGCAGCCGAAACATTCAGGCCGATTTCGTGACAGGTGCCAGCGTAAAATCCCACGTCACCGACCAGAAAGGCGCTGCCAGACCGGCTTTTTCTGCGGCCTCGGCATCGTCTATCTGTTTGAAATCGGCGATCAGATCGCTCTTGACGCCAAACACGGCGTCCTCCGGGAGATACGGGCAATCCGGCGTAAAAATATGCGTAATCACGGGCTCGTAGCCCGGCGCCGTCACGATGAAATGCAAATGCGCCGCACGGTTCGGATGTCGGCCCATCGCGCCCAGCAGTTTGCCCACCGGGCCATCGGAGGGAATCGGATAGTGGCGCGGTTTGACTGACCGGAATGAATACGCGCCGGTAGCATCCGAGGTGAACACGCCGCGCAAATTCGAGTCGGGTTGAATACCCTTCTGCTGGACGTCGTAGAAACCGTCGTCGTTGGTCTGCCAGACTTCGAGCTTCGCGTTCGGCACCGGTTGGCCGTTAATGTCGGTGACACGTCCTGCGACGATCAGCGGCTCGCCTTTGCCATCGAGGCAGATGTTCGCGCCGTTTTCATATTGCGGCGCGTTCTCGACATAGAACGGCCCGAGAATCGTGTTCGGTGTAGCGCCGCTCGGCCGGCGATGATTAATCGCATCGACCAGCATCGACACGCCGAGAATATCGGACAACAGGATATATTCCTGCCGCCATTCGTTGCACATCTGGCCGGTTTCAGTGAGAAAGCGTATGGCGGCAAACCATTCTTCGTGAGTCGGCTCGATTTCCTTGACCGCGGCATGGAGGTGCTTGACGAGCACCTCCATGACCTGCTTGAGTCGCGGATCGACATCCGCGCCCATGCGAGCGTTCACAACATCCGCGGAACGTGCCTCGTCGAAATACGAGGATGCCGATTGAGAAGCGTGAGATCCAGCTTGTTGCATTGAGCGTCTCCTTCCGTGTTCTTGTACTGCTTTGAAGGAAGTCTATATTCGCTCGCGCCGGCAAAACAGAGTTGAAAAGGGAATCTATTTCGCGTTTCGCGGGAAAGTCGCTGGCTGCAGCGCATTCACGCGATGGTATATGCCATCACTCGGACCAAAGCCGCTCGAAGTCGTGCTTGCGAAAGCGTTCCGCGAGCGCTTCAATAAAGAGGCGAACCTTGACCGGCATATGCGAGCGCGTCTGAAATGCGATATTCATGGTCAGGCGCGGCAAATCCCATTCGTCCAGCACCGGCACGAGACGGCCAGCGACGAGATCGTCGTAAATGATGTATTTCGGCTGGACCAGAATGCCCATACCGTCTAGCGCGGCAACTCTCAAGACCTGGCCATCGTTCGATTCGAGCAACGGCCTGACTTTCACCACCACGCATTCGCCGTCGCGCTGAAAAGCAAGATCGCGTGGATTATCGGCAAGGCCGTAGTTCAGCACCTTATGCTTGCCTAATTCAGCGGGAAAGCGCGGCGCGCCGTGCGCGGCAATATAGCCAGGCGACGCCGCCAGAATGCGTCGCGTAGAAGCCAGCCGGCGCACCGTGATATTGCTGTCGGCTTCCAGCACTTTGGTGCGGATCGCAACATCGATACCGTTTTCGATGATGTCGTAATAGCGATTCGCGGCCACCACATCGACACTGATGTCCGGATAACGTGCATTGAATTCCGGCAACATCGGCGCGATATGCAGCATGCAAAACGATAGCGACGCAGTCACCCTGAGCAATCCGCTCGGGCGCGCCACGGCGTCTTTCACGACCAGTTCCGCTTCGCCCAGATCCGCAAGAATGGATTTGCAGCGCCGGTGGAATTCCGCGCCCGCTTCCGTGAGATAGAGATTGCGCGTGGTTCTGCGCACCAGTTGCACACCCAGGCGCGACTCCAGCGAAATCAGATAACGGCTCGCAGCGGAGATCGACAGTTCGACGGCCTCCGCTGCCCGGCTGATACTCCCCGTCTCTGCAACCTCGACGAAAAGCTGAACTTCCTTGAACTGGTCCATCTCCTGCCATCCGGGTCATGTCAGTGGAAGAATACGGCAATCGATGTGTTTTTGATGCGTCAAAAACACATCAGCAATCAATCAAACTAGGGGATAACCCGAGATTTTATTCAACCATCCAGGCATAACGCTATGCTTCTGCCATGCGTTCAATGCTCAATTCGCGTAGGCGCGGCTATCATCGGATCATCAGCAATCCATCAATGAGGAGATGAGTTCGTGGCCCATCGCTTTCTGATCAAGGAAATCGCGCTTCAGGCAGGGGTGGGCGTCGCGACCGTCGACCGCGTAATCAACGATCGCGGCAACGTGCGCGAGCAAACGCGAAAACGCGTCGAGCAGGCCATCAAGGAACTGGAACAGCAGGAGCACTATGCGCATTCGTCCGGGCGCAAACTCATTGTCGATGTGATCGTCGAGGCCCCCAATCGTTTCGCCGATGAAATCCGCGACGCACTGGAGGCCGAACTCCCCACACTGCAGCCCGCTATTTTCCGCCCGCGCTTTCTGATGCAGGAGACCATGACCACGGCAGAAGTAGTCGCGGCGCTGCGCTCGATTGCCCAGCGCGGCAGTCATGGCATTTTTTTGAAAGCGCGCGATGTGCCCGAAATCACGGAAGCCATTGGCGAACTCAAACGCAGTGGTATTCCCGTGGTCACGATTTTCACCGACATACCGCTCTCGGGAAGAATCGCTTATGCGGGGCTCGATAATCGCGTAGCTGGGGCGACGGCGGCCTGGTTACTCGAACGCTGGCTTGGCGATCTTGCCGGCAGCGTGCTGATCACCATGAGCGACGAGCGCTTTCGCGGCGAAGAGGAGCGCGAGATCAGCTTTCGGCGCGGGCTTCGAACCCGCCATCCGCGCCTTGATCTGATCGACGCGAGTGGTGGGCACGGACTCGACGGTCCCACAGAAAAGCTCGTAAAAAAAGCCCTCGATTCGCGTCGTGACGTGCTTGCGGTGTACTCCATGGGCGGCGGGAATCGTGCAATTCTACGCGCGCTAGAGATTCACGGGCAGACGCCGAAGTGCTACATCGGGCACGATCTGGATCGCGACAATGTCGAACTGCTTCGTGAAGGCAAGATTCAGGCCATTCTCTATCACGACTTGCGCCAGGACATGCGCTCGGCCTGCCAGCACATCATGCACTTTCACCGCTTGTTGCCGGAATCGGCGGTTTCTCCTTCATCGTCGGTCGTCGTGGTGACGCCCGAGAATATTCCCGAGCATGTGGCCACACGCTTCCGTAGATAGTGCTGCGCACCTTTCTCCCTCAAAACAAAGGGCGAACGTATCGTTGCTCGCCCTTCCCGCTCACGTTAAAACTGCGTTGCGATCCCCGCAATCACGCCAAACTGACTCTTGCCGTAGTTCGGATTCGTACTGGACGCACTCGCGCTCGTTGGGTCGAAGTTCGTATTCGCACCGTACAGCCCGCCATCCAGACCGAGATTCGACGTCGAACTGTTGCGCACATAGCCCAGTTCAGTGTAGAGCAAGGTCCGCTTTGACAACGAGTAATTCACGCCCAAGGTGAACAAGGTTGCATTGCCATTGCCGTTATTGGCGTTGGCATGATAAACCGCACCGGTAATCGCAAGGGCCGGTGTGCTCTGCCAGATCGCGCCGATCCATTCATGATTGACCGCCGTGGGCAACGATGTACCGGCAGGCAAGGCAGTGGGCGTGGCGCTGCCGAAATAACCTTCATTCGAAGCATTGGGCGCGCTCAGATGTTGATATCCCACGTAGGCGACCACGGGCCCGAACGCATAGGTCAAGCCCGTGAGTATCGAGCGCGAAGCCAGATAGACATTGCTGAACTGACCGTTGGGATCACGCACTTCGTCGTAGGTGGCCTGCCAGAAGAGCCCGCCGCTCTGGAACGACAGCTTGATGCCGTCCGTGCGGCCTTGCGCGCTGCCCAGTCCCGTGGATGACCCGAGTTGGCCTGGCGCACTGCCCGGCGTTCCGGCATTCCATTTAGGCGAATTGGTCAGATCGTACTGGCCTTGCACAATGAATCCGCCCATCTTCGGTGAGAGGTATTCCACGCCATTGCCAGCCTGCGAAAAGATCCGGCCGCGCACCAGCGTGCCAATCGCATATTTCTTGGTCTGCTGCGGATCGACGTCGCCAGAATACTGGCTGATTTCCGCCGAACCCATATTGCCGAATTTGAGTTGCCCCCAACTATCGTTCTGCAAACCCACCGTGGCCTGGCCTTCGAAAAAGCTGCCATTCGCCAGACTGCCGTTCTGGGTATTCAATCGCGATTCGAGCTGGAAAACGGCTTTCGTTCCGCCGCCGATGTCTTCAGCGCCTTTGAGTCCGAAGCGGGACTGCGCCCAACCGCCACTCTGCGCGCCGAACACATGCCCTTTGGGCTGACCGGTTTCGTATTGAATCCCGTTATCGACAATGCCGTACAAGGTCACGCTGCTTTGCGCATGCGCCGACGCCGCGACCGCAGCCATTGCGATCCCCATCCACATCTTGTTCATTGAATCTCCGCTCCTGTAGGTTGCATCGTTGTTAGATTTTTCAGGCAAGGCAAATCCCTGCGATCATTCGCACGATTATTTCGGAATACATAGGAATCATCAGACGGATTGATGCAAGCAATGGCCGACTCATGCGAATGGCTCGCGCCTTGTGTCTCCGCCCACTTCATTATTTTGCTTTTGGGCGAGTGTATATTCGCAGGCCGGATCGAACCTAGAGCGAAAAGAGGAATCTATTTCCCGCAATGCGGGAAAGTCACGGCGACCAACGGCATAGGCACTTAACGCAGAAACGTCATCAACTTGCGGCGACGATCACATGTGCCTGAATCCGGCCACTCACCTGGCCTTTGCCATGGCGGCTTGCGATTGCCCTGGTTGCACAATCGATCGCGGGCTGAAGCAAACTGGCCTCGCGCGCTTCGATCTCATTGCGTAGCGGCGTTCCCAGACAAAAAGCAGTCGCGGCTTCGCGTGCGGATTGAGCGCGACTCGCTTTCGTGTACGTGTTGATTCGAATATCGGTGAACCCGGCACAGCGCAAATCCTCGCGAATCAGCGCGACATCGTGGTAGCCGTGCGGCGTTCTCGCCAGGAAGCGCGGCGGATCGTTCGGAAACAATGTGGCCAATGCACCGGTCACTTCATCCGCAAATTCGTTTTCTTCGATGCGATCCCAGACACTGAAAACAAAGCGCCCGTCAATATTGAGCACGCGGCGCGCTTCGGTATAACCCGCGGTCCGATCGGGAAAGAACATCGCACCGAACTGGCAGAACACCACGTCGAACGATGCATCGTCGAATGGCAGCGCGAGTGCATTGGCCTGTTTCCATTCGATTCGCGCGTCTACGCCCTGCTTCGCGGCGGCGTAGTCGAGCATGGGCTGATTGAGATCGGTGACCACGTAGCGCGTGTCGGCCCGCAGTTGGGGCGCAAGCACGCGTGTGACGGCGCCGCTGCCGGCGGCCGTTTCCAGCACGGATGCCGGCGACATGGCAGCGACGATTGCCGCTACCTCCTGAGCGTAGACATCGAAGATCAGCGGAACCATCAACGTGTCATAGAACTGCGGAATCGAACCCGCAAACACCTTGTCGCGTTCGCTCATGATGCCTCCCTGATAGCGCTCAATGACGGCCATTGCATCATGGTGATCGCGTATGCCACGCCCGTCAACGGAAAGCAGCCGACACAGCGACTCAATAGTCTTGCTTTCACCACCACGTCATTTCGTTACCCTAAATTACCGAACGCATCACCCGAGATTTACTCAATCAACTCATGAGAACCGAAATGACAAAGATCACATGGAATCATGCAGCCGTTATCGCCCTGTTCGCAGTGGCGAGCGTCGCACAGGCAAAGACGCCCAGCGTCGGCAGCCGCGAATATAAAGTCCTGTTGAACCCGGCTACTTTCACGGGCACGCCCGCGGATACGGCGAACCGCTTTCTCACGGATCTTCAGGCCAGCCTGGCGGCCAACGGCTTCGATCGCACCGTCACGAAAACCTTCAAAGCCGACGACGACCGCACCGTGCTCTACTACGACACAGCAGGCACCTGCCCGCTCAAATCGATCGGCTATTCCATGCGCGAGCGCGACGAAAGCGGCGACCGCGAAATCGAGCTCAAATTTGGCTCCGCAGATGAAAGCACCTCTGCCAATACCGATGTAACGGGCAGTTCATCCAAAGCCAGCAGCAAACTCGAAGAGGACATCACGCCGCCGTCGAATCATGTTTTCTCGCATTCGACCAAGGAACCGCTGGCCGATTCGAAGAACATCAATCACCTCAGCGACATCAAGGATCTGTTTCCCACCACCACCGCTTTCGACAGCATCAGCAGCCAGTCGCTCGTGCCGGTGAGCGGACTTTCGATTCATGAACTGACGTACAGCGGACCGACCAGCGATCTCGGTCAGGAAGATGCCGATTTCACCATGACGGTGTGGTACACGAATGGCTCGACCGCGCCGACACTCGCGGAAATCTCATTCGAAGTGGACGTCAACGACGACGGCGTATTCACCGACAAGGTGACGTCGCGCTCGCAACTGATTTTCGACACGCTTCAGGGCATGACGAATTGGGTACTGTCGCCGAGTACGACGAAAACGGCGTGGGTCTACAAGTATCAAACGGGCTTTTGCAGCCAGTAATGTCGTGAGATAAATCGACAATAGCCGGACCAGAATGGTCCGGCTATCCACTCCGCTTGATACGGTTTGATCTTTTCAGGCCGATGTATCGATACGTCCAGCCAGACGCGAAGCCAGCGCCAGCAGCGCGCCGCTAATCAGTAGCAGCATCGTGCCCATCGCCATGCCGTCGCCAATCGATCCTTGTTCGAACTGCTGCCAGATATACACGGCCGTTGTCTGCACGCCGCTCGGCGAAAGCAGCAATGAAGTCACAAGCTCGCGCGACGCTACGGCAAACACAATCATCATCGATGCCGCGAGCGGCGCCGCCACCAGCGGCAATACAATGCGCCACAACACCTGTACACCGCTCGCGCCATGCACGCGCCCCGCCGCTTCAAGACTGCCGCCAATCTGCCGCAGCGCCGCGCTCGCATAACGCACGGGATAAGGCAGCATCAGACAGGCATACGAGAGCAGCAGAATCGTCCACGTGTTATAGGGCGTGACTGGCCATATCGGCAGATTCCACGCGAGAATCAGCCCCACGCCGATCACAATGCCCGGCATGGCATGCGGTATCAGCGTCATGCCGTCGAGCGCGGCGCGACCCGGCGTGCGCGTCTTCACCACGACCCACGCGGCGAGAAAACCCAGCGCACCCGTGACGATGGCCGTGGCCGCCGCAAGCCCCAGACTCGTGAGCAAGGCGCTTGCGCCCTCACCTGCGGCGAAGAGGGAGCCGTAGTGCATCAATGTTAGGTTGCTCGCCGCGAGGCCACCCGAGAGCGTGCGCATGAACGAAGTGACAACGATTGCGCCGATAGGCGCGAAGGTCGAGCAACACGTCGTCACGAGAAACAGCAACACGAGCGGCACGCGCCAGCAGCCCGGTTCGATGAGTTCGTGCGCAGCGGGCTTGCCGGTTTGCGTCTCGAAGTCGCGGCCTGCGAGCAAACGCCGTTGCAGCACGAAGGCCAGCATCGCCGTCAATGCGAGCAATGCGGAGAGCACGGATGCACCTGCCAGATCGATTGGCCAATCGGAAAAGCGTGCCTCGATCGACGTCACCAGCACGCTGACGCCTGCGCGTGCGCCAAGCGCTGCGGGAATGCCGAATTCCTCGATGGCCATCGTGAACGCGAGCAACGCACTCGCCGCAATTGCGGGCGCGGCGAGCGGCAGCGTAATGCGCACGAACGCGCGCCACGGCGTCGCGCCATGCACGCGCGCAACTTGCGCGAGTCGACCGCCGGCCGCCATCAACGCGCGCGATACGGAGAAGTACACCACCGGAAACACCGTCATCGTCATGGCGAAGACAATGCCCGCGAACGAGAACAACGCAGCACCCAGATCGAAACCGGCAATTTGCGCTAAATAACCATGAGGCTGTAAAAGCAGCATCCAGCCAAGCGCCGCGAGATAAGGCGGAATCAGAAACGGCGCAAGCAATAGCACGTCCCAGCAGCGCGCGAACGGCACGCGCACGAGGCCACGCAATGCGCCCAGCGGCACACCGATCGCAAGACTCAGCACCGCCACCGTGACGCCGAATCGCAGTGTATTGCCGAACAGCGGCCACGTTGCCGGATCGCCGAATGTGGCACGCACGGCAGCGAACGGATGCGCGAATGATCCGCGATTGAGTTCAGGGAACAGCGCCTGTAGCGCAACGAAGGCGATCGGCAACACAACCAGCAGCGCAAGCACGGCATACAGCGCGCCGATGCCCGCAAAGCGGCTGGCGCGCACCGGCAACCACGCGCGCCGCATCGCGTGGTTTCGTGCGGGCACGCTCGCCATCAGTGTTCGCCAAAGAGTGCGTTAAAACGCTTCAGAACGTCGGCGCGCGATTTCGTATTGCTGCCGTCGTCTTGCGGCAAAAGCTTGAGATCTTTCAGGCGCGTGCGCGGCGTGTCGATATCGTCGCGAGCGGGAATCAGATACGCCGCCGCGACAAGACTCTGCCCTTCATCCGAAAGCACATAATCGATAAACGCACGCGCTTCGGTCTGAACACGCGAGGTTTTCAGAATCATCATCGGACGCGGTGCAATGACCGTGCCGCTGGTCGGGAAAATTACCTTGACCGCTTCGCCGTTTGCCGCGGCCGCATACGCCACATAATCGACGGCGCCGAATACGGCCGATTTCGCGCCCTGCAGCACGGGATTGATTGCCTGCGCATTCGGGCCGAGCACGACCATACCGTTCTTGTGCAGGCTATCGAATAGCGACCATGCCCCTTCGCCCAGGCGATCCTGCAAACCCAGCAACAAATCGAGCGATGCACCGGAGAGCGCCGGGTTCGGCGTCGTCACCTGATCGCGATACGCGGGCTGGGCCAGATCGCGCCAGTCGCGCGGCTCGGGTTTGCCCGTGTTCTTGTTCCAGACAATGCCGAGCGCGGAAATACCCTGCGCCACATAGTCAGGTGTTTTAAACATCGGCGGAACGTGTTCGGCATTCGGGCTCGTATACGGTGCGAGCCAGCCGCGTTTGTCGAGATCCTCTGCGGTATCCCACGAAGCGGAAATCAGCACGTCGGCGTGCGGATTGCTGGCCTCGGCTTCGATGCGCGCCATCACCTTGCCAGTGGTGGCCTGGAAAAGATCGACCTTGATACCGGTCTTGCGCTCGAAACCCTGCGCAAGTTTTTTGCTGAGATTGCCGGGGCCGGCGGTATAAACAGTGAGAGCGTGCACGGAAGCATTCAGCCCGAAGGCCAGAAAAAGGGAACAGAGAGTTGAAGCAATCAGTCTTGGCATTGTAGCGATTCCGTTATCGATGGACAGTATGTTCAACCCTGCCGTGCGAAAGCGTGACGATGGTATGCGCGAGCGCATCGGCTTCGGCTCGATCGTGCGTCACGTACACGGCGGTTGTGCCCAACTGCGCGAGGACCGCGCGGATTTCTTCACATAGGGACGCGCGCAGCGGCGCATCGAGATTCGAAAGCGGTTCGTCGAACAGCAGCACGCGTGGCCTCGCGACAATCGCGCGCGCCAGCGCCACACGTTGCTGCTGTCCGCCCGACAAAGCAGACGGACGGCGCGATGCCAGCTCCCGCAAACCCACCAGGGCGAGCGCATCAGCGACCGCCTTGGTGCGTTCGGCGCGCGGCACACCGCGCATTTCGAGCGGAAAGGACACATTGCCCGCCACTGTCATATGCGGCCACAAGGCATAGTCCTGAAACACCATGCCAAGATCGCGCGCTTCGGGCGGCACGCATTGCGATGCATCGGCAACGGTTTCGCTGCCGAACATCACGCGGCCTTCGTCGGGGCGCAGCAATCCCGCCAGCAGTTTGAGCAAGGTGCTCTTGCCACAGCCGGACGGCCCGAGCAGCGCGAGCGTCGTTCCCGCAAGCACGTCGAGATCGATACCGTCGAGCACGCTCACGCCGTTAAAGCGCTGCCGTAATCCACGCAAATGGATCGAGATGCTGTCGCCCTTCATGCCCGCTCCTAGAACTTGTGGCGAATGCCAGCCATCAGACCGAACTGGTTCTTGCCCGCCACCACATCCGAACCAAAGCCGTTCAAGCCCAGATTCGAGCCGTTACGATTGAGCGCATAAGCAAGGTTCAGATAGAGATCGGTGCGCTTCGAAAGGAAGTAGTCCGCATCAATCTGGAACGACCACGGATCGCGCGAAGAGCCATAGAAGTTCTGGTACATCGCGGTGCCGGAAAACGCCACATCGGGCCTCGCGAGCCACGTTGCGCCCAGCCAGTAGAGGCTGGTCGATTCCGCCGGCGACGCGCTGTCGAGCGTCGTCAGATGGATGGCATGCGAGTTGAGATAGCGATAACCCGCGTAGGTGGTCACCGTCGAGATCTTGTAGCTCGCCGCCAATGCCACGCGACGGTCGATATTGCCTTCGTAGCCACCGCCCTTGGTTGTCATCGCTGCGGTGCGATTCGTGCTGCCGCCGTTCTTCTGGTCGTATACGAGCGTCGCGCTAAATGGCCCGTGCTTGTAGCGCAGGCCCGCTTCGATCACGCGCGCGAGGCGCGTATCGCCAGCCGGTTGCGCGCCATACGTCACGCTGTCGTAGCCGAAGCTGTACTGCACGATGGCCGCCAGATCGCCGAAATGCTGCTCGTAGCGCGCGGTATTGTCGAGACGGTCGGAAAACGCCGGGTCCTGCATCTTGATCGCATAGACCGCGTTTTTCAGCGGATTGTATTCGCTGACCCAATCGAGAAACAGGCCGCCTTGACGGCCCAGCGAGAACGAGCCCCAGGTCTGGTCGGCGATCCCCACGTAGGCAAGACGCCCGAATTCGCGGCTGCCTTGCAGCGAAGCACCGCTATCGACGTTAAAGCCGCTTTCGAGGCGGAAGAACGCATGCGTGCCGCCGCCAAGGTTTTCGGTCCCGGTCACGCCCCAGCGCGAGCCCGACATATTGCCGGACGTGAGACGTTCGACGCTATGCGTCTGCCCTTGCGAGCTGGATGCATTCGTCAGGTATTCGATGCCTGTATCGATGATGCCGTAGAGCGTGACGGAGCCGTCACCGGTGGCGTTGGATTGAGCGAGCGCGCAGGCCGGCAGGCTGGCCGCGAAGGCCAGACAGCAGCCCACCGCCGTAGAGCGGTAGGAGTGATTCACGGGTTATGTCCTCTTTGGGATTCAATTTGAGCCGTGAATGTAAGCTTTGCTTAAGTCAACCGCATGACAGTCCTTCAAGCGTTCATTGCTGGTTGATGGCGGCTGCGCCGCCTGGGGCGCGCTTGCGAGTTTGCGCTTTTGCCATCATTTTTCCTTATCGCGATGTTAGCCGCGTGGCGCGTTTGGCCGGCAGCCAGATCGCCGTGAGAACGAATGCGGTGCGGCATGGTGTGCGCTTTCGCGTGTCGTTCCCATCGCATCCGCATACTTTTCTCTCGCAAGCCGGTAAGCCAATCGAGCGGTTTGATGGTTTACCCGCCCGTTGATCGGGCCACGCCGACTCGATATCTTTCCTTCCATAACCTCTGGCGGAATCTGCATCGATTAACCGCTGTACCGCATCGCCATTTATGCAGGATTACTGATCGCATAAAAGCGCGACGAATCGGCTATTTAACAACGATAAAACAAGGAGATGATGCATGAGAGGAATACGCCTGGAGCGCCTGCCCCGCTCTACGCACGCGCGCTTTTCATCGTGGTTCGCGCGTATTGCAGCCACCTTCGCAGCCACCCTCGCCACCGCCCTGCTCGCGGCCTGTGGAAGCGGCGGTAGCGTGGGCAGCACCGCCAATACGCCTTTGGCCGTAGTGGCGCCGGTGACGGACTGTTCGAAACTGGCTGCAGTCGATATAACGGATATTGGCGGACCCGGCAGCACGATTACTTCGGCGACCGTCACGACAGCCACTATCAATGGCGCTTCGGTCAACTTCTGCACCGTGAAGGGCACGCTCGCGCCGTCCAATACCTTTGAAGTCGCGCTGCCGGTCAGCACCTGGACACAACGCTTTGCCGAATTAGGTTGCGGCGGCCTGTGCGGAACGTTGAGCGATCCCACGCAGCAGAGTTCGTTCAGCTTCAGCTATACCTGCCCGCTCGTACAGCAAGGCGGCTTCGTGACCGCCGCGACGGACATGGGCCACTCGGGACAAAGCAGCACGTGGACAAGCAACGAACAGCAACGCGCCGACTTCGCCTATCGCGGCCAGCACATCACCACGCTCGCCGCCGAAAAACTGATTAAAGCCTATTACGGTCAAACGCAGAAATACGCCTATTTCATTGGCTGCTCGGACGGCGGACGCGAAGCACTCATGGCCGCGCAACGCTACCCCACCGATTACAACGGCATTATCGCGGGCGCACCGGCTGCGCATTTCCAGGTCCAGAATTCACTGTATCACGGCTGGAGCGTAAAGTCGCAAAGCACGACCGGCGACAGCACCGGCAACGCCATTCTTTATGCCGACAAGGCACTCGTGCTGCACAAGGCCGTGGTGGCGGCATGCGGCGGTCAGACAGGTGTGGCCGACGGCTTGCTGGCCGACCCGCGTACCTGCAATTTCGATCCCGCTTCGATCGAATGCGCTAATGGCGCGACCAGCACGAGCAACTGTTTGACGGCTGCCGAAGTGGCCACCGCCAGCAAGATCTATGGCGGCCCGGTCGACGCTACAACCGGCGAGCGCATGCTGGCCGGCTCGCCGCAATTTGGCTCGGAGGCCAACTGGATCGGCGTGGAAGTGCCCACCACGAATTCGACGGATACGCCCGTTCCCGTGACGAGTCTTTTCAGCTACCTGATTGTTTCGGGCGCGTATAACCTGATTTTCACGGGCTCGCCCACCATGCCGACGGTGGATACGTTCGGCTTTACCGATACGAGTTTCTACGCCAACTACCTGCAGGCGAATCACGCACTCAACGACGCGACCAACCCGGATCTCTCGGCATTCAAAAAGGGCGGCGGCAAACTGATTCTGTGGCACGGCTGGGCCGATCAACATATCTCGCCGCTCTTCACGATCCAATACTACGAGGCGATGCAGAACACCATGGGCGCGTCTACGGTGAGCGATTTTGCGCGCCTTTACCTCGTGCCAGGCGTGGGTCATTGCGGCGGCGGCGAAGGCTTCCCGAACATCGACCTCGTTTCGCAGATCACGGCCTGGACCGAGCACGGCACCGCGCCGAATGCCGTCATGACGTATCAGACCGATTCGTCGAATGCGGTCACGGCAAGCCGCCCGGTTTATCCGTATCCGGCCGTCGCGCGATACAGCGGCAGCGGCGACTGGCATAGCGGTGCGAACTGGACGCAAGGCGCGGCGCTCTATAACCAGCCGACGCACACCTGGGCCGGCGCGAGTTTCTATACGCCTTACACCGCGGCAACGCTGGGCGTTGCGGCTCCGTAATGAGTCATTGAACGGGTGCGGCAACGCACCCGTTTTCGCACAGCAATGCCTAAGGTTTCGCCGCGGATATATACGCCATACGCGTAGCCGTACGCATTCGTTCGGCACCAATATCCGAACGTAACACCTGCTCGAACAATTGCCTTTCTTCTACGCTGAATTGTTCGTCCATCACGCGGCGCAATGTCGGTGCCCAGGGAAATGGCGTGCTGTCCAGCATGCTGTCCCACGAGCGGCTGATTGCGGCGCCAATATCGATATGAAACTCCATATGGATATCGGTGAAGCCGCTCAACATGGCGCAACTGACGAGATCGCGCTCGCTGAAACTGGTCATCGGCATGGTGGCGAGCGCTTCTTCGGTATCGGGAAACTGCGTACGTTTCCAGCGATGCAGCAAGGAGAAAAAGCGATTCTCCGGCGCGTCGCGCCCCGCTTCCACGAGCTTTCTGAGTGAACACACTTCGAAGGCTTCGTCGCGCCGGATCGGTTCGGCCAGCGAGATTCGGCCGCCCGGTTTGAGCACGCGATAAAACTCGCGAAATACCGCGAGTTTATCCGGCAAATAGCCGATGACCGCGCGCGTCGTCACGGCATCCACGCAAGCGTCTTCGATGACGGTTAGCGCCTGCGCATCGCACAGCGAAAACCGGCATTGCGATGCCACGCCCGCATCGTGCGTGCGCTGTTTCGCGTGATCGAGCAAGGTGGGAGAAACATCACTCATGTGTACGTTCAGCGCCGCGCCCACGCGTGCGATGGCACGTAAGCCCACGGTGCCGTCACCGCTGCCTACATCGAGCAGCGCCATGCCCGCTTTCAATTGCGCATGATCGAGCATTCGATCGACGTCAGTTTCAATGCTGCTTCGCAATGCGCTTTCGACATTCGCGTCGTTTGAAAAGCGCTTATGCAATAACCAGTCCGCCCACAGATCGGGGGCCGCTGCCATCTCGGTTGGGTTCACGACGAATTCCTGTTTGCGAATCGGGCACGCACAGTCGGGCCGATTTCACGCATGCCGAAGGAATTCTCTGCGTTACTCGCTTAGGGGAACCTTAATGTTATTTTGCATTGCAAGCTAAGCGTTAGCTAAGTCTTTCAACCGTAAGCTGTGCGTAATCGAAGCCATCCCGGCGGATTCAACTTTCGCGGAACGCGCCATGACGACTACGCATTCAACCCCTTCAATATCCCTGCAAAACAAGGTGCCGGCAATCACGCTGTCGTTCTGGGTCGTGAAAGTGCTGTCCACGACCGTCGGCGAAACGGGCGCCGATTCACTGGCTGTCAACGCAGGCCTTGGACAAGGGCTGACAAGCGCCATCATGGGCACCCTGCTTTGCGCGATTCTCGTGCTGCAAGTGGGTTCGCCGCGCTTTCGTCCCTGGCTTTACTGGTTCGCGGTCGTACTGGTGAGTATCGTCGGCACGCAGATCACCGATCTCTTGACCGACAAACTCGGCGTGAGTCTTTATGCCAGCACCGCATGCTTTGCAATCGCACTCAGCGCGATTTTTGCGCTCTGGTATCGCAGCGAACGCACCTTGTCGATCCACACCATCGTCACGCGAAAGCGTGAGGCGTTTTATTGGGCGGCCATTCTCTGCACCTTCGCGCTCGGGACCGCAGCGGGCGATCTCGCAACCGAAGCGATCGGGCTCGGCTTTACGCGAGGCGTCCTGATATTCGGTGCATTGATCGCACTGACCTGGCTGCTTTGGCGCATGGGTGCGAACGCCATTGCGACATTCTGGATCGCCTATGTTTTGACGCGACCATTCGGCGCGGCGCTAGGCGATCTGCTCACGCAGGCGCAGCACTACGGCGGATTGGGTTTTGGCGCCCAGTGGACAAGCGCGCTGTTTCTCGCCGCCATTATCGGACTGGTGAGCGCCGCGCAATGGCACGCGCGCATTGACCACACGCATTCCCTCACGAAATAACACATCCTTGAGCAAGGAAACATCATGTCGATTCGTTTCGCACGTCTTTCTGCCCTCTGCGCTGCGCTCGTCGCGCTCACCCTGGCAATGAGCGGATGTTCCCGTTCAACCGATTCCGCCAGCACGAACGCGGCAGCGGCCAGTTCCACGCAAACCGTTTCGTCGCTCGGCGATCTGGCGGCGTTTCGTGCGATTGCTGCGGACGTGACCACCCAGGTCAATAACGGCGATCTTTCCGGCGCAAAGACGCGCGTGAAAGAACTCGAAGTAACGTGGGACGAAGCCGAAGCCGGCCTCAAGCCACGCGCGCCCGCCGACTGGCATCGCCTCGACAAAGCCATCGACCGCGCATTGGAAGCCCTTCGCGCCAGCACGCCGAATCAATCCGATTGCAAGGACGCCATGCAGGCGCTGCTCGGCACGTTCGACAGCCTGCAGGCGCGTGGATAACACGTGGATAGCACACCGATGTAAACGCAAAAGGCCTGGCGCGATCGCCAGGCCTTTTTCATTAACGAACCGGCAAACTCAATCCTTCACCGGGAAATACCAGAGATTGCGATCGCTATAGCCAAACTGTTTAAGAATCGAAGCGAGCGTACCATCCGCGCGCATTTCGTCGAGCGCGCGCGAGACAGCATGATTCAGATCGACATCGTTCTTGCGCACGGCGTAGCGCGCATAGCCATATTCCTGCGGCAAAGGCTTATAGTCGACCACCATTTCCATGCTCGACGACGGATGTTGCTTCAGGAATTGCACGATCTTGATGCCGTCTTCCATCGCCACATCAATACGCCCGGCCATCAGATCGGCGAATTCCGCCTCGCTGCTCGTATAGAGCTTGAGTTCCTTAAGATCCTTGCGCCCCTGCAAGAGCTGGTGATTGATACTGCCGCGCAACGTACCAACGGTATGACCGGCAAAGCTGTCCCAGCCGTGAATATTCAACGGATTGCCCTTTTGCACCGCAATCGCCGATCCATACCAGTACGCCGGGCTCGTGAATGCCACGACGCGCAGCCGCGCTTCGTTCTCGTGCAGATTGTCGACAATGACATCGGCGCGCCCGGAAAGCAGAGCCGGAATCATCGCGTCGAACGGCATGATCTGCCAATTGACCTTCGTAACGCCAAGCCGCTTCATCACTTCGCGGAAAATGCGTACATCCGCGCCATCGAATTGATGCGTCTTGTCGTCCTGAAAGGTCGAGGGCGGATCGTTGGCGATAGCCAGCGTCACGCCGTCGCGCACCGCCCGTGTGTATGAACCGTCGCCGCCGTCGAAACGCACGCCGCTCATTGCAGCGCCGTCATCGGCATAGGCATTGGACAACCCGACAATCCCCGTCAATACAGTGACAACCGCCAGTATTATTTTGCGCACGAAAGGCTCCAGTATGATTGGTTTGGCCGACGTAATAATTAAATGGTGTTTGTGTTACCGGTTTGTTTAGCCCTCGCACGAAAACGCGCAATCCATCGTGGACCGGTCGATACATTCACATGCCGGGGGCTGCCCATCTTGCGCTCTAGCCATCGCACGACGAATGCACTCGGCCACGATAGCGACAAATATATTGCACCAATTATCGTGAAGACCGTCGCGTACTGAAAGTTTGTGGAAGAAACAATCTGCCCGGTGAACATCAATTCCTTGACGGTCACGATCGAAACCAGCGATGTGTCCTTGAATAGCGAAATCGCATAATTTCCAAGCGGCGGCACGACAATACGCAGTGCCTGGGGCAGCACGATCAGCCGCAAGGTCTGGCCGTTCGACATGCCGAGCGCCTTGGCCGCCGCGATCTGGCTTTTGGGCACCGCCTCGATGCCCGCGCGATATACCTCGGCCAGATAAGCGGAGTAATTGATCGACAAGCCAATGACCCCGGCGATAAAGGGTGCGAAGCGAATGCCGAATGAAGGCAACACGAAATAGATATAGAAAAGCTGCAGCAGCGCGGGCGTGCCGCGGATCAGTTCGATATAGGCGCTTGCAAACAAACGTGGCACGCGTGTGTGACTGATGCGGGCGATCGCCAGCAGCAGACCGCACGGCAGCGCAAGCGCCAGAATACAGAACGTCAGTTGCACGCTCGTTAGCGCGCCCTGCAGCAATTCGGGCAGATAGCCTCCAACGTCTTGCCAATCGAACAGATCGAGAAAATGAGTCGACATGAAATCCCCGGACGTCGCGGTGAGTGCGGTGGCCGGCGATCGATTGCGCCGGCCCCGCCCATCAATTTATGACTGCACTTGAGCGCCCAGCATCTGGCTAATGCGCTCTGCATATTTACGCAATGTGCGTCCCAAATCATGCAAATAGTCGTCGCTCAAATCGCCTTTTAGCGTGGTCACGCTGATCGCCGCCACGCCGGCTCCATCGCGATCGGTAATGGCCGCGCCCACGCACACCACGCCGATGTTGTCCTCTTCGTCGTCGAAAGCGTAGCCGCGTTCGGCGACCAGAATCAGATCGTTCATCAGTTCGCCCGGCGTCACGCGGGTAAATCGCGTGCGGCGCGGCATGCCGGTATGCGCCAGCAGCTTGACGACGCGCGCGGGCGGTAGCAGCGCAAACAGCGATTTGCCGAGCGCCGAACAATGCGGCAATTCACGCTGCCCCAGCGACGACGCAATGCGCACGATGCCCGGCGCCTCGACACGATTGATGGCCACGGCGTAACCGTTTTCATCGAGCACGGCGAGCCGCGATGTGAGGCCGGTCACTTCCGTCAACTCCCTGAGCACCGGCATCGCCAGTTGGGACACGCCCACGTCCGCTGCCGCGCGATCGCCAAGATGCACGAGCGCAAATCCCAGCCGATAGCGCCGCGAACCGCCCAGACGCACGTCGATTACAAAATTACGCGCCAGCAGCGTCTGCAATAAGGCAAATGCCGTGCTCTTTGAAACGCCAATGGCTGTGGCGATTTCCGCCACCGTCGATCCATCTGTCGTGCCGGTCCCCAGTGCTTCCAGAACATCGAGCGCCCGGCTGACGCTGCGAAGTGCATATCGGTCTTCAGTGCTTTGTGCGGTTTGGGTCATTTTTATTTCATGTTCTTACCGTTAGCGAATCGGACAATGGTTTGAAGCGATGGACCGCTTCGCACATTCGACATTGACAGTCATTAGTGTGCAACCTACCATAAATAATCTTACCGAACAGCGTTCGGTAGTGCCGAACGAATAAATTCATTGGCTCCCGGCGAAAAGGGCTCGCCAGGCGCTGAATCCAATCAGATGGCAACTGGAGGCGACAAGGCCGGCATCGCGCTCAGGGCTTGCGCGTGACCGTTTCTGCGGCAAAAAACAATGGGAATAATCTCTGAACGGGGTCTGGAAATTGGCGCGCGACCAAAAATGTCGGGCGCTACCTCATCAAAAATCGCGCACGACGATATTTTGCATATCAAGTCGATGCTGCAGCGATTGTCTATCCAGGATATGAATACTTTAGGTTTGCCGCCGGCTTATTGGCGCAAGCGTTTGCGCGAAATTATGCAGACTCACCAATTATCGAAAATTCAGTTCGACGAAATCGATCTTTTGCTGGCGAGATTGCTGGAAGCGTAATGTTTCATGTCGGCTTCACGTCGGCTTCACATCGACTTCATGTCGATTTATGCCCGGCACATCAATCCACTTAACTTTTTTAAATAAAAGATTTGTTTGCCGAAAATGTGCGTAATGAGTTTTTCGCTCAGCGCGATTCGGCAATTCGAGGCGATGCGCTTTCATCGTCTTGCGACGACACAATGACGCGATTACGCCCCGCCGCCTTCGCCACATAGAGCGCAGCATCGGCCCGCACCATCGCACTTTCCAGCGTATCCGCGTACATCACGCCGCCCACGCCCGCGCTCAGCGTGCAGCTCACGCCATCCGCAGCCGATCGCTCGACGGCAATGCGCAGTGCATTCGTCATCGCCACCGCGTCGTGCTGGCCCGCGCGCGCGAACAGCACGGCAAACTCTTCGCCGCCCAGCCGCCCGAACAGATCGCCGGGCCGCAAGTGCGCGGATACGACCGCGGAAACGTGCGCTAGCAACCGGTCACCGACCGCATGACCAAAGCTGTCATTGACGCTTTTGAACTTGTCGATATCGAGAATGGCGATCGACATCAGCGCGCCCCGCTCGCGCAACTCCACCAGCCGCGCATGCGCTTTTTCCATGAAGGCGCGCCGCGTCAGCGCGCCGGTGAGTTCGTCGATCGTCGCGAGCTTTTCCATCCTGCGCAAAATCTGGTCGTGCGCGAGCATCACCATGCCCGTCGAAATACAGGGCAAAGAGACGATCGCCAGCCCGAGCAGCGCCACGTTCCACGGCGACGGCTGCAGGAACGATAGCGTCGGCGCCTTGCCAAGCACGATCACGACGATGCGCGCAGCATAGACCAACGCGCCCAGCCACGCGGCCGCCGCGATCAGCCGGCAGGCGTAGCGCGAGCCTTCGCGCGGCGCGTGGCGCAGCGCCAGCACACCCAGCACGATGCGCCCGTAAATCAGGCCGATGGAGATCAGCACGCCGCGCGCATCCACGTTCGGCGAAATGCAGGTGAAGTACAGCAGCGCTGCGCAGACGACAATCAGCGCGATGCACTCGTCGCGTCGCACCGGCTGCAGGCCGAAGAACTGGCGTGTGCCCTGCACCAGCACGAGCACGGCGGCCAGCGTCGTGAACGACACGCCGATGACGGTGATTGCGCCGGCACCCATCCCGCCGACCAGAATCCAGCACGACGATACGGCCAGCAGCCCGTAACCGACGCACCAGCGGCTGACGCCCGGCGCCGTGGTACGCACCAGCGAGCCCAGCACGGCCACACTCATCAAACAAGAGACGATCAGAATCCCCAGGAGTGCGAAAGCGCTAGGCATAAGAATAGTTGTAGCGGCGAAAGGTCCGATGCGTATCGTATCGCACGACACCCGTGAAAAATTACCGTTTATCGCTAACGCGTTGTTTGCCGCCGAAGGTGTTGGACGGATCGGCGCGGGGTTGGCAGTTAGTTGCAAACAGGGCAATACCGGGTTCGTCCTGCTTGCTCAGTGCCGGGCGCCTTCGTCATCGGCCAGCGCCTCGGCGAGATGCTGCGCAAACGCCCGCACCTTCGCCGAATTGCGCCGCTCGCGCGGGCTGACCAGGTGGACGGGAATGGGCGGCGGCTGCCAGTCGGTCAAGAGCGTCTGCAATTCGCCGCTGGCGATTTCCTCGTCGAACAACCAGTTCGGCGCGTAGGCAATGCCCATCCCCGCCAGCGTCGCCGCGCGAATCACTTCGCTGCTGTTGGTTTGCAGATTGCCATCGACGCGCACGATGCAGGTTGCGCCTTCGGGCTGCGCCGCTCCCGCGCGCGCGGTGAACGGCCAGTTGTTGCGCATCGCCAGCTCGGTGTAGACGATGCAGTTGTGCTGGGCGAGGTCATCGGGTTTGCGCGGCGTCGTCACGCCCTTGGGCAGCGCGCGCAGATAACGCCGGTGCGCCACGATCTGCCGGTGCGAAGTGCCGATGCGGCGCGCAACCAGGCTGCTATCGCCCAGATCGCCGATGCGCACCGCTGCGTCGATGCCCTGCTCGACCAGATCGACGAAGCTGTCATGCAGGCGCAAATCGATCTTCACGCCAGGGTTCGCCGCGAGAAAAGTCTGGACGATCGGCATCAGCTTGAGGCGACCGAATCCCACCGATGCCGCAATCCGCAGCCAGCCGGTCAACTGCTGCTCGCCGCGCTGGAGCGCGCCTTCGGCCTCGGCGATTTCGGCCACCAGCCGGCGCGCTTCTTCGAAATAGCGCGCGCCTTCTTCGGTCAGCGAAAGCGAGCGCGTGGTGCGCGTCAGCAGCTTCACGCCTAGCACGCGCTCCAAAGCCGCCACCTGTTTGCTGATCGCGCTCTGCGTCGTATCGCGTTCGTGCGCGACCGAAGAAAAACTCCCCGCTTCCACCACCCGCACAAAAGTGGCCATCGATTGCAGCTTGTCCATTTCAGCTCGCTAATTCATTCCTGACTGGACTGAATAATAGGCCTACTAGACGGCTACTGCAAATCAGTGGAATCAATCAAAGTTCACCCATCGCATCCGCGATTACATCCACGAATGAACAGAATCGAAACCCACCCAGGAGTCTTGCCATGAACTCACCCGTCGTCCTCATTACCGGCGCACTGACCGGCATCGGCCGCGCCACGGCGCTCGCCTTCGCCCGTGACGGCGCCCGCGTGGTCGTCAGCGGCCGCCGCGAAGAAGCCGGTCACGCGCTGGCCGCGGAACTGCGCGCCCTTGGCGCCGAAGCGGAATTCGTGCGTGCCGATGTGCGCTACGAAGCCGACGTCCGGCAACTGGTCGAGCAGACCGTGCACCGTTTTGGCCGCCTCGATGTGGCCGTCAACAACGCGGGCACCGAAGGCCACATCGCGCCGATAGTCGAGCAATCGGCCGCGAATTACGAAGAGACGTTCTCCGCGAACGTGCTGGGCACGCTGCTTTCGGTCAAACACGAAATGCGTGTGATGCTGGAGCAAGGCGCCGGTTCGATCGTGAATCTTTCGTCGATTGCGGGGCTGGTCGGCATAGCGGGCGCGTCGGTGTACGTCGCCTCCAAGCACGCGGTCGAAGGCCTGACGAAAAGCGCGGCCCTCGAAGGCGCCGCAACGGGCGTGCGCGTGAACGCCGTGGCGCCTGGCCCGGTGGCGACGAATATGCTCGATCGCTTCACCGGCGGCAGCGACGACAACAAGGCCGGCCTGCTCGCCACCGTGCCCGCGCGCCGCGCCGCATCGCCCGATGAAATCGCCGAAACCATCCTGTTCCTCGCCAGCGACAAGGCGCGCTTTCTCACCGGCCAGTCGATTGCCGTCGATGGCGGATATGTCGCGCAATAAGCACAACACGCGCAACAATCCCATCACTTCATTTACTTCGGATGACTAACATGCAAACGATCAACATCCCGACTCGTGACGACGTTTCGCCCGAAAACCAGGCCCTGTTCGACAAGCTGAAAGCGGGCCTCGGCATGGTGCCGAACCTGTATGCAACCTTCGCGCATTCGGAACACGCACTCGGCAATTATCTGCAACTGCAGAATGCCAAAAGCAGTATCACGGGCCGCGCACGCGAAGTGGTGAATCTCGTCGTCAGTCAGGTCAATGACTGCGCGTACTGCCTCGCTGCCCACACGGTCATCGGCAAGATGAATGGATTCAGCGACGAGCAGATTCTGGAGATTCGCGCCGGCACGGCAAGCTTCGATCCGAAGTTCGATGCACTCGCCCGCCTCGTGAAAAACATCGCAGTCGAACGCGGTCATGCCGACCCGGCACTCGTCGATGCGTTCTTCGCGGCTGGCTGGACAAAGGCGAATCTCGTCGACACGATCATGGTGATTGGCGACAAGATTATGACCAATTATTTACACGCCATCACGCGTGTACCGGTCGATTTCCCGGCGGCGCCCGCGCTGCGCGCTTGATCGCCAGACGGGGAGCGACAGACCGGTTCTGGCACTCCCCGCCGCCCCGCAAATAAAGCCCAAAGTGCATCGGCTTACCCCTCAAGTTAGCTCCGTTAGCTGTCGATAAGCCGTGGGCATTGATGGCGGGAAACCCGATGACGAGCAGTCAAAAAAGCGACACACAGACGAGCGATGATAGCCATGATCCGGTCCTCAAACGACCGGCGGCGGCGTTGCGCGCGCGGCTTGTTGCGCCTCTTGCCGTTGTCGCGATTCTGGCGGCCATTGCCCTGAATACGACCCTCGCGCTCAAGCAGGTGCACGAACAGCGCAACGCGCTGACCCAGCAGCACGCGGTCGAGTCGGTCAAACAGAATCTCGACGAGTTGCAAAATACGCTGCTCGACGAGCACGAACAGCTTTACACGGTGATCGGCACGCGGCCGTTTTACCGGCGCGCGGCTTATATCTATCCGCTGCCCGCGCTGATCGACCACGCCAACGCCGCGCAGAAAACCTGCGAAGGCCGCGAGCGCTGTCTCGCGCTGCTCGACGAACTCAAAGACATGATTCGCCATCTGGGCCAGTTGAGCAATGAACTGGCGATGCGCGCCCTGCTCTATCCCGGCAGCGTGACGGTGGCGACGCCTTCGTTGGGCGAGCTCGATGCGCGCTTTTTCCAGACCATGGAAAAGATCGGCGAAATCCGCGTGGACGAGGATGCGCATCTGGAACAATCGGTCACGCAGGCGTCCAGGGATTCGCAGCGCGTCGCTGCCCTGCTGCTCGGTTCGGGTCTTGCAGCGGCATGTCTACTGCTTGCGTTTTTGCAACGCAATGCGCGCGTGACTGCCTCGCTGCGCGAAGCGTTGCGCACGGCGGACAGCAATCGGCAGAAATATCAGCGTCTGTTCCAGCAGAATCCATTGCCGATTTGGATCGTTGACGACGCAACGTCCGGTCTGGTCGCCGTCAACGACATGGCGGTCAAAGCGATGGGTTATCGCGCCGACGAAATGCTGCGCATGTCGCTCGCCGATCTGCGCATGGACGAGACCGCGCTGCACGGTGCGTCGCTCGCGCCCGGACGCGCGCAGCACGGCGGCACGGCCATCTGGGAGCATCGCACCCGCAACGGCGAATTGCGTTCGATGAATGTGTTTCACCTGCAGACGGATTTCGATGAACGCAGCGCGACGTTGTGCGTAATGGAAGACGTCACCGCGCAACTCGCGGTTCAGGCCGAACTCCAGCATCGCGCCGAATACGATGCGCTCACCGGTCTGTCGAATCGCAAGCATTTCGACGAACGCATCGCGCTCGAATTGCAACGTGCGGGCCAGTCGGCCAGAACGCTTGCGGTGATCTTTCTCGATCTCGACAATTTCAAGGAAGTGAACGATTCGCTCGGCCATCGCGTGGGCGACGCCTTGCTCGCCTTGATCGCGCGGCGTATCGAGCGCGTGGTTGGCGAGAGCGGCACCGTGGCGCGCTACGGCGGCGACGAATTCATGATGTTCTGCGACGGCACGCGTCCCTTGCTGATGCCGATGCTCGACGCGCTGCTGGCCGCCATGACCGAACCGATTCAGGTGCTCGGCCACGAACTCTTTATCGAAGCGAGTATCGGCATCAGTCTTTATCCCGTCGATGGCGACGACGCGGAAAACCTGGTGCGCAATGCCGATGCCGCGATGTATCTCGCCAAGCAAAATGGCCGCAATCAGTATCAGTTCTATCGCCCGGAATTGAGCGAAGCCGCAACTTCGCGTCTGCGCATTTCCACGCGTCTGCGCCAGGCGTTCCGCAGCGGCGGACTGAACGTGCTGTATCAGCCGCAATTCGATATGGCAACGGGCGCGATGATCGGTGCGGAGGCCTTGCTGCGCTGGACCGATGCGGAACTGGGCAGCGTTTCGCCGGCGCTCTTTATTCCCATTGCGGAAGAAACCGGGCTGATTCGCGGTATCGGCGAATGGGTGCTGCGCGAGGCCTGTCGTGAAGCGGCGCAATGGAATCGCGATCCGGCGCGGCCCACGCGCGTATCGGTCAATGTTTCGCCGTTGCAACTCGAACATGGCAATCTGATCGCGCAGGTGAGCGACGCACTCGCCGATTCGGGCCTCGCGCCCGAACTGCTCGAACTGGAAGTGACGGAAGGCGCACTCATGCGCAACCCCGAACTCACTGCGCGAACGCTCGCGACGCTGCGCGAAATGGGCGTGCGTATCGCTATCGACGACTTCGGCACGGGTTATTCGAGTTTGGGTTATCTAAAGCGCTTTCGCGTCGATCGCCTCAAGATCGATCGCGAATTCGTGCGCGAAATCGGTCATGACGCGGAAACGGAAGCCATTGCGTTGGCCGTGATTGCGGTGGCGAAGGCACTGGATTTCGAATTGATTGCGGAAGGCGTCGAAACCTACGGGCATCGCGACTTCCTGCTGCAGAACGGCTGCACGCATGCACAGGGCTTTTTATATAGCCAGGCGATAAGCGCTGGCGGGATTGCCGACATTGCCGCAAACGCGTCCCTTCTGACAACGACGCTCGCGGATTGATTTTCCCGGCAACCGGGCATGGTATTCGCGCGCGGAAACGGCGTGTGCCCGCTTTCGGAGATCGCCATGAAAATGACAGCGCCACGTTTGCGCTTCGCGCTCGTTGTCGCCAGCGCTGCGCAGATACTGTGCAGTGCGCCCGCTATCGCGCAGTCGCCCAGCACGCCAGCCGAACCGCCCATCACACCCATGGTCAAACCGCCCGCTGCCGCGCCCGGCGCCGCCAGTGCGACGAATCCCGACAATATGCCTGTCAGGAAGCCCCAGCAGCCCACCAACGATCGGATGATCCGCAGCGAACCCGCCAGCGCCGCCAAAGTAAAATAAGATCGCGGGCATGCGCACTGCGCAGGCGTAGAGGTTTTCACACGGGAGAACGATCATGCCGCTCAGCAAGGGAAAGTCTCGCGAAGCCATTTCGAAAAACATCAAAACGGAGATGAAACAGGGCAAGCCGCAAAAGCAGGCCGTAGCGATTGCGCTCAATGAAGCGCGTAAATCAGGCGCGAAGATTCCGAAGAAGCATTCGAAGTGATTCAAGTTTCATGCTGAAGCGCCAAGGCGAATCGCTCGCCAAGGCGCTTCAGACACGCAAACCTTATGCAGGCACCGATTCAGCCTGCGCAGCACGCGACCAGATACGGTGCTGCCCCGCCGCTTCAATAAACGCGTCGATCACTCGCTTCAGATCGGCGGCATCGCCCTGTACTACGCCATCCGCATGATCGGGCAGTTGCGCGGCCGCCAGCAGCAAGCGCCCCGTATCCACCGCAGCAATCGCCTTCAGATGCTTGAAAGCCTCGTTCACGAAGTGACGCGCATCGCCCGATTGCACGAGCGTCTGCGCCGCCTTCTCGCCGCCGGGGATAAACACCGCGTCGAACATGACCGAAGGCATGCCCGCTAGCGTCGCATCCGGTGCAAGACCGTCGATGGGTTCGAGCGTTGGCGCAATCAGCAGTGCGGTCGCCCCCTCCTTCGCAAACGCGTCGCGTAGTTGCTTGAGCGTCGCGCCATCCGCGCCCGGCGCACTCAGAAGCGCAATCTTGCGCGTGGCGATACCGGGCTTGACGCGATTCAACAAACTCAGCGCGGGCGAACTCGCGGGATGCGGCTTGCCAGGCTTGCGACCCGCCTTCGGCTTGCTCATACCGAGCGCCTTCGCGACCTGCGCCGCAAGATCCGCATCGATATTCACGAGGATTTCATTGACCACACGCTCGCGAATTTCCGTGCGCTTGACCTTGGCCAGTTCGAACGAATAGGCCGCAAGAATATGCGCCTTTTCCGGTTCGGACATGCTCTGATAGAACATCGTCGCCTGCGAAAAATGATCGGCGAAGGATTCGCTGCGCACTCGGACCTTTGCACCGTCCATGCGCTCCTGATAGCTTTCGAAACCGCCGTCCTTCGGCGGCGTTTCCTTCGGCCAACCCTCGCCCACCGAATTCGGTTCGTAGGATGCCTGGCCTACGTTGATCGTCTGCCGATGCATGGCGTCGCGCTGGTTATTCTGAAACGGACAAACCGGCCGGTTAATCGGAATCTCGTGAAAGTTCGGCCCGCCAAGACGGCTGATCTGTGTATCGGTATAGGAGAACAAACGCCCCTGCAAAAGCGGGTCGTTGCTGAAATCGATGCCCGGCACGATATGCCCCGGATGAAATGCCACCTGTTCCGTTTCGGCGAAGAAATTGTCCGGGTTGCGATTGAGCGTCATCTTGCCGATCAACTGAACCGGCACGAGTTCTTCGGGAATGAGTTTGGTCGGATCGAGCAGATCGAAGCCAAATTTGTGCTCGTCGGCTTCTTCTACAATCTGCACGCCTAATTCGTACTCCGGATAATCCCCGCGTTCGATCGCTTCCCAAAGATCTCGCCGATGGAAATCGGGATCCTTTCCGGCGATCTTCTGCGCCTCGTCCCAGACCAGCGAATACGAACCCAGCACCGGCCGCCAGTGCCACTTCACGAAACGCGCGTGACCTTTAGCGTCGATCAGCCGGAACGTATGCACGCCAAAGCCTTCCATCGTGCGCAGGCTTTTGGGAATCGCGCGGTCCGACATGGCCCAGATCACCGTATGCGCGCTTTCCGGCACCAGGGAAACGAAGTCCCAGAACGTGTCGTGCGCGGTGCCGCCCGTCGGCATTTCGTCGGGCGCTTCGGGTTTTACCGCGTGCACGAAATCGGGGAACTTGATCGCGTCCTGAATGAAGAACACCGGCACGTTATTGCCGACGAGATCGAAATTGCCTTCGTCCGTATAGAACTTGGTGGCGAAGCCGCGCACGTCGCGCACGGTATCTGCCGAGCCGCGCGGGCCCTGTACCGTCGAAAAGCGTACATAGACCGGCGTGGTTTTAGCAGGGTCCTGCAGAAAATCGGCGCGCGTGAGCCTGGCCTGCGATTCATAGACCTGGAAATAGCCGTGCGCCGCCGAGCCCCGCGCGTGCACGATGCGTTCGGGAATGCGCTCGTGATCGAAGTGCGTGATTTTCTCGCGCATAATGAAATCTTCGAGCAAGGTCGGACCGCGCGGGCCGGCGCGCAAACTGTTCTGGTTGTCGGCGATCTTCACGCCCTGATTCGTGCGCAGCGCTTCGCCATCGGCGTGCGCGCGGAACGTTTCGAGACTTTGCGACTTGGCGTCCACTGCGCTGGCATTCGCAGGATGCGCGGCGTTGGCCTGACTGGCTGGCGCCTTGCCAGCGGGACGATTGCGATGGGGCATGGGTGGCTCCTCAGGTTCTTCGAGCGGTTTCGGGCCACACTCAAGCGCAATCGATGTGCCGATGCCTGATTGATATCGATCCAAGCCCGATCCATACCAATCCCGCGCAAATCGGTATGGAAATTGCGCTGACGAATCACTTCAGCATGTGACGCCGCAAGCTCGCCCCCTTTCACGCAAGCTATCGAGGAACTTCCATGACCGAGCCGAATTCCACGCCATCGCACGCCGTGCCCGCGCCGCGCGATCCGCATCTTCGCGCAATGGCGAACTGCATCCGCTTTCTTTCGATGGACGCGGTCCAGCAAGCCAATAGCGGACACCCCGGCGCGCCAATGGGACTCGCCGACGTGGCAACAGTCCTCTTCAAGGACTTCATGCAATTCGACGCGTCCGATCCGCATTGGCTGGACCGCGACCGCTTCGTGCTCTCGAATGGCCACGCATCGATGCTGCTCTACAGCCTGCTCTATCTGACCGGTTACGCCGATATGACGATCGACGAAATCAAGCGCTTCAGGCAGGTTGGCAGCAAGACGGCCGGGCACCCGGAATATTCGCACGCCGAAGGAATCGAACTCACGACCGGGCCGCTTGGGCAAGGCATTGCGGAATCGGTGGGCATGGCGCTGGCCGAACGCATCATGAACGCGCATTTCGGCGACGATCTCGTCAATCACCATACTTACGTTTTTCTTGGCGACGGCTGCCTGATGGAAGGGATTAGTCAGGAAGCCATTTCGCTGGCTGGCCATCTGAAACTGAACCGGCTGATCGCGTTCTGGGACAACAACTCGATTTCCATCGATGGCGCGACCAGCCTCGCCGTCTCGGACAATGAAATCGAACGCTTTCACGCCTCGGGATGGCAAGTGCTCGACATCGACGGGCATGACACCGACGCCATTCGCAACGCAATCGAAACCGCGCGCGCCACGCACGATCGCCCGACGCTGATCGCCTGCAAGACCATCATCGGCTTTGGCTTTCCTACTAAAGCCGGCACACAGAAGGCTCATAGCGACGCGCCTGGCGAAGCAGAGATCGCGGGCGCGCGCAAGATTCTGGACTGGAATTCACCGCCCTTCGAAATTCCCGACGATTTATTGAAGTCGTGGCGCGAAGTCGGCGCACAAGGCCGCGAAAAGCGCAGCGCGTGGGCCGAGCGCGTCAAGCAGACGCCCGAGCCATTACGCAGCGAGTTCGAGCGCCGCACCGCGGGCAAATTGCCGGATGACTGGAAAAAGGCGATCACTGCGGCGCGCCAGGCATTCGTCGCCAGCGGCGAAGCGATGGCCACGCGCAAGGCCAGCGGCGACGTGCTCAATCACCTGTTCGCCGCGATTCCAGAACTGCTCGGCGGTTCGGCCGATCTCACGCCGTCGAACAATACGAAGGCTAAAAATCAGGTCGAAATCACGCCGGGCCACTATGACGGTTCCTATGTGCATTACGGCGTGCGCGAGCACGGCATGGCCGCCGCGATGAACGGCATCGCGCTGCACGGCGGCCTGATTCCTTATGGCGGCACCTTCCTGTGTTTTTCCGACTATTGCCGCCCCGCCATTCGCCTGAGCGCGATGATGCGCGTGCGCACGATCTACGTGATGACCCACGATTCGATCGGTCTCGGCGAAGACGGCCCGACGCATCAACCGGTCGAGCATCTCGCCGCGCTGCGGGCGATTCCGCAGCTTGCCGTGTATCGTCCCGGCGACGCGATTGAAACCGCCGAATGCTGGGAACTGGTGCTCGACCATCCGCGCCAGGCGGCGCTGCTCGCACTCTCGCGCCAGCCCTTGCCGCTGCTACGCCATGACGCCGATGGAGAAAACCGCTCGGCGCGCGGTGCGTACATCCTGCACGATGCCGAGGGCGGCCCGCGTCAGGTCACCTTGCTCGCGACCGGTTCCGAACTGCAACTGGCCGTCGAAGCGCGGGACGTCCTGCAGGCCGAAGGCGTGCCGACCGCCGTCGTATCGATGCCCTGCCGCCTGCTGTTCGAAGCGCAGGATCGCGACTATAAGCGCAAGGTGCTGGGCGATTCGCCCGTGAGAGTGGCGGTCGAGGCGGCGGTCGAACTGGGCTGGGATCGCTACCTCGGCACCGAAGGCCGGTTTGTCGGCATGCACAGCTTTGGCGAGTCCGGGAAAATCCAGGACGTGTACGACAAATTCGATATCACCGCGGATGCCGTCGTGCGCGCCGCGCGCGATCTGCTCAAGGAGATTGCAGGCTGATGCGCTAGCGAATCAGCACCACCGGCTTGCCGCCGAAACTGCGCTGCCGCAGTGCGTCCAGCAGATGCGCCAGATCCTCGAAGTCGCGCACCACGCGTTCCGGCGGCTGCAAACGCGCATGCGCGATGGCGGCCAGCATCTGCTCGCCTGCGGTGCGCAACTGCGTCCACGCGTCGTCGTCGCCATGCTGATGCAGCGCGCCCAGCGCCACTTCGTGCATCGACAGCGTCAAGCCGAACGGATCGCACGGCCACTGCGCCACGCGGTCCTGCACGCAGACCAGATGACCGTTCGCCTTCAAGGCATCGGCCATGCGCGTGGCGTGAGCGCCGCTCACCGCATCGATCACCGCGAAAAAGCGGCGTCCGCCCGTCCACGCGCCACTATCGGGCAAGGGTCCGTCGATGCAATCGGCTGCGCCCAGCGACTTGAGGCGATCGCGATGCCGCGCGTTCGCCATCGCCGTCACCACGAAGCCGCGCGCGGCCGCCAGTTGCACCAGATACTGGCCCACCGCACCGCCCGCGCCGCTGATCAGCAAGGTCTGGCCCGGCTTGACCGGCACTTTTTCGATCGCGAGCCAGGCCGTCAGCGCCGGACACGGCAGGCTCGCGGCGAGGTCGAAATCGAGCGTATCGGGGATGCAGAGCAGCGCGCGCACGTCGACGCGCGTGTGCTCCGCGAAGCTGCCGTGCGCGTGCAGACTCGTGTGCCAGGCCACGCGGCGCCCCAGCCAGTGCGCCGACACGCCCTCGCCCAGCGCCACCACCACGCCCGCGCCATCGACGCCCGGCACATGGCCGTCCTGCCAGTCCACCAGCGCGCCGCCCAGCACCTTCCAGTCGACCGGATTCAGCCCGATCGCGACATTGCGCACCAGCACCTGACCGGCGGCCGGCACCGGCATCGGCACCTGCTGCAGCGTCAGATCGAGCGGATTGGCGCTGCCGTGCCAGGTCCAGGCACGATGGGTCGGCGCGACCGTGTTCGTCACGATTGATACGCTCCGGCCGAATAGGTCAGCTCGTAGCTGTGGCTATAAATCTCGACGATATTGCCGAACGGATCTTCCATATAGACCATGCGGTACGGCTTCTCGCCGGGGAAATACTCGCGCACCGGCATGCGCTGCTTGCCGCCCGCCGCGACGATCTTCGCCGCCAGCCCTTCCACATCCGGGTCCTGCACGCAGAAGTGAAACACGCCGGTCTTCCAGTACTCGAAGTTGTTCTCGGCCTTCTGCGCGTTGCGGAACTCGAAAATCTCCACGCCGATACGATCGCCCGTCGACAGATGCGCGATGCGGAACGAATCCCAGCCCGCGCCGAACACATCCGTGCACATCACGCCGATGGCGCTGTCGTCTTCGGTGATGGTGGTCGGCGGCATGATCAGATACCAGCCCATGACGTCGCTGTAGAAACGCACGGCGGCGTCGAGATCGGTGACCGACAGGCCGATGTGGGAAAAGCTGCGCGGATAGGGCCGGTTCATGACAGAACACTCCTGAAAACGTTGACCCGACAAGCGTAGCGCGTGCGAGCCCACATCTGCTCTAATGGAACCTTATCGCTTTGATAAGAGTTCGTTATGCTCAATCCTCAATGGCTGCGCTCCTTCGCGGCGGTGGCCGAACTGGGCGGCTTCACGCGCGCGGCCAATCAATTAGGGCTGACGCAGGCGGCCGTAAGCCAGCACATGCAGCATCTGGAGGCCCAACTGGGTCCGTTGCTGGTCCGGCGCGGCCGCCAGATCGAGTTGATGCCGGCCGGCGTGGCGCTGCTCGACTACTGCAACGCCGTCGAACAGGCGCATAAACGGCTGCAACTGCAGCTATCCGATCGCACCGTCGACAGCGGCGAAGTCAGTCTCATCACGCCGGGCAGCGTGGGGCTCGCGCTCTATCCGCTCTTGCTGGACTTGCAGCAGGCGCATCCGGGGCTCGTGATCCGCCATCGTTTCGCACCGGACACGGAAACGCGCGAGGCCGTGCTCGACAAGTGCTATGAAATTGGCGTGGTGACGCTGCGGCCCGACGATCCGCGGCTTGCGGCCGAACCGTTTGCGGAAGAGCCGCTGGAACTGGTCGTGCCCGCTGGCGAAGACGTGCAAAGCTGGGCCGATCTCGAACGGCTCGGTTTTATCGATCACCCCGATGGCCAGGCCATGGCCACGCGGCTGCTGGCGCGGCGTTTTCCGGCCAGTCCGGGCGTGCGCGCGCTGCCCTTGCGCGGCTTCAGCAACCAGATATCGCTGATTCTTGCGCCGGTGGCGCGCGGCCTGGGTTTTACGGTGATTCCGCGGCATGCGCGCGAAGCATTCGCCGATGCAGCCGCGATCAAGGTGATCGAATGCGGCGCACCCGTAGTGGATACGCTGTGGCTGCTGCATCGCGCGGAATGGCCGCTTTCGGCGCGGGCGAAATGGGTGGTGGAGCGGATTCGGGAGCGTTTGAAGTTCAGTGCGCTCGCGCACGAAAGGAAGTAGAAAGTTGCGCGCGCATCGATATTGGCTTCGTTCGCCGCGCAGCGAAAAACGATTTTTCGTCGATTAATCTCTCACGCATCGCCTTGTCATCATCATGAAACACACGACGCGCTTCATGTAGGCCGACAACAAGAACGCGCGCGCCGACGAGAGCGGCTGCGCGCATCCGGCGCCAGCCATCGCGCCGCCTTCTCGATTAATCGTCGCCTATGGACTCTTTCGCGATGCTCCACCGCCCCGGTTCGCCGTCGACCGTCGCCACGCGCACCATCTTCGCGCATGGCCTTCCGCTTCCTTTTCGCCACGCAGCCGGATTACGCATCGATTTAGTGCTTCGAGCGCGTTGAGCACCGCTTCAGGCGCCCGGCGCGATGCAGGCCGCATCGCGCGCCACGGGCGCCGAACCGGTGCACCGGCCAATCGAGCCGCGACGCATGAGTTTGCGCGCATCGGCATGGAAGTTGCATTGCCTCTTTCAGCCCGATCACCCAGCGCAGCCATGCCGGCCTCGTTGAGCAACGCTCATGCGGCGCTCATGCAACGCTTAGCCACGTGCATCCGGCACGCGTCCTCGCGACGCGCGCCGGATGCACCGATGTTTCGATCAGGCGAATCTACCGACGCCGCGCAGCGTGCCCTTCACGGGTCCGCTGCACGCCCCGGCGGAATTCCGGCGTCACCGATCGGAGCAGCACGCTTGCGTACAACGAGCCCGCGCGGGTCAGGGACAACCTGCCAGCCAGCAGTGAACGACAGCAGCGGACGGAAGAACGGATATGACGCAAACATTCTTCAATGAGATGTTCGAGTACGGGGAGTTCGATGTTCGGGGCCTGACTGCCGCGGCGTTTCCGCAGGCAGGCGAGCCGCGCGCGCATTACCGCGAGTTTCTCGCGTGGATGCGCAGCCAGAGCGAGCATCAGATGCACAAGAAGCGCGCGGAAGCGGACACGATCTTCCGCCGCGTGGGCATCACCTTCGCCGTCTATGGCGAGAAGGACGTCACGGGCGCGGGCACCGAGCGCACGATTCCCTTCGACGTGATTCCGCGCATTTTCCAGCGCGATGAATGGACGCAACTGGAACGCGGCCTGCGCCAGCGCGTGAATGCGCTCAACCGCTTTATCCACGATATCTATCACGGCCAGGACATCGTGCGCGCGGGTATCGTGCCCGCCGACCAGATTCTGCGCAACGCGCAATATCGCCCTGAAATGCAGGGTGTAAACGTCGCGCGCGACATCTATGCGCATATCGCCGGCATCGACATCGTGCGCGCGGGCGAAGGCGAGTTCTACGTGCTCGAAGACAATCTGCGCGTGCCTTCCGGCGTCTCGTACATGCTGGAAAACCGCAAGATGATGATGCGGCTGTTCCCCGACCTGTTCGTGCGCAATCGCATTGCGCCGGTCGCGCATTACCCGGATCTGCTGCTCGATACCTTGCGCGCCGCCGCGCCCGCCGGCACCGACAATCCCACCGTCGTGCTGCTCACGCCCGGCATGTACAACTCGGCGTATTTCGAACACGCGTTTCTCGCACAGCAAATGGGTATCGAGCTGGTCGAAGGCCAAGATCTGTTCGTCGAAAACGATCACCTCTATATGCGCACGACGCAGGGACCGCAGCGCGTGGACGTGATCTACCGGCGCGTGGACGACGATTTCCTCGACCCGCTCGCGTTCCGCTCCGATTCGACGCTCGGCGCAGCGGGCCTCATGAACGTGTACCGCAAGGGCAACGTCACGCTCTGCAATGCGGTAGGCACCGGTGTCGCCGACGACAAGTCGATCTACCCCTACGTGCCCGACATGGTGCGTTTCTATCTGGGCGAAGAGCCGCTGCTCAACAACGTCCCCACGTGGATGTGCCGCAAGCCCGACGATCTGCGTTACGTGCTCGATCATCTGCCCGAACTGGTCGTCAAGGAAACGCATGGCGCGGGCGGCTACGGCATGCTGATCGGCCCGGCGGCCACGCGCGCGGAGATCGAGGAATTCCGCGCCGTGCTGATCGCGCATCCCGATAAATACATCGCCCAGCCGACGCTTTCGCTTTCGACCTGCCCCACCTGGGTCGAAAGCGGCATCGCGCCGCGCCATATCGATCTGCGGCCTTTCGTGCTGTCCGGCCAGGAAGTGCGCATGGTGCCGGGCGGGCTCACGCGGGTGGCGTTGCGCGAAGGTTCGCTGGTCGTCAATTCATCGCAGGGCGGCGGCACCAAGGACACCTGGGTGCTGGAGCGACAGGCGAGCTGAAACTCGCACACTCATCAGTAATCCGAATTAACCGGTTCAACCAAACGAATCATCAGCCGATCGCGCCACTCCGGAGGCCCCATGCTGAGCCGCACTGCCGAACATCTGTTCTGGATGACCCGTCACACCGCGCGTGCCGATCATCTCGCGCGTCTGCTCGACGCCTGCTATCAGCGCTCCTTGCTGCCCGCGTATGCCGGCGCGAGCGAAGCCGAAGACAGCGCCGCGCATAGCTGGCTCACGATCCTGTCGATCGTGGGGCTGGCCGATCACTATCGGCTTTCGCATCACGGCATCGAGCGCCGCGAGGTGATCGCGTATCTGGGCGCCGATGCGGCGAATCCGTCGTCGATCGTCAGCAGCCTGCGTTTTGCGCGCGAAAATGCGCGCGCCGTGCGCGGCTGTCTGGGCGCGGAGTTGTGGGAAACGCTCAACGCCACGTGGCTCGATTTGCAGCGCCTTCTCGCCGACGATCTGCACGAGCACGATCCCTATGCGTTCTTCGAGTGGATCAAGCAGCGTCTGCATCTCGTGCGCGGCGTGCAACTGGCCGCGCCGGTGCAGAACGAGACCTCCGCGTTCCTGCATCTGGGCGGCTGCGTGGAGCGCGCCGATCATATGGCGCGCACGCTCGAAGCCCATTGCGAATTGCTCAAACCGGACGCCTTCGATTATCACGGCGCGAATGCGCTGCTGCGTGCCGTGTCGGGGCTCGACGCCTATCGCGAGGTGTATCGCGACGCCATCGCGCCCGCGCGCGTCGCGGCCCTGCTGGTTCAATGCCAGGACTGGCCGGGTTCGCTCGCCGCGAGTCTGGAGGAAATCCGCCGCATTGCCGTGCGGCTGCGCAACGGGCAATCGGCGCAAACCGAGCGGCTTGCGCTGCAACTGTGCGAGGAAGTGCGGCAGGCGCCGCTCGACGCCTGGTTCGCGAATGAGCAAACCTCGGCGCTGCGTAGCTGGCTCGTTGCGCTGATCGCGCGCATCAACGAACTGGCGCGCCGCGTCGGCCGCGATCTCGTGCGCCCGGCGATTCCCGAGCCGGTCGCGGCCGCCGCCTGACGCGCGCCGTCGGACCATCCGCAATCAGGTTTGCGCCGCCGCCGAGATCACGCGATGAACGAAACGCAACTTGTCGATGACCGGCGGAGCCAGCGTGAACGGATAGCCGTCGGGCATGCCCAGGCTGCGGTTCAGGCTGTTGAGCGCATAGGTCAGCGCAAACCAGCGCGCCATCCGGTTGTCGAAGCTGGCCTCGTCCACCGGCGTCTGGTCGAGCAGCACGGGTTCATCGGGGCTGTCGGGCAGGAGCGCCACGCCGCAGGCGGCCGCCGTATCGAGCGTATCGACGAGATGCAGGTAGTGCGCCCAGGTTTCCGCCCAGTCCTCCCACGGATGCACCGACGCATACGCGCTCACGTGACGCCCGGTCCAGTCGGGCGCGGGGCCGTTCGCGTAGTGCGTGGCGAGCGCCGCGGCGTAGTCGGCGCGCTCGTCGCCAAAACATTGCCGGAATGGCTCGATCCAGCGCGTTTCGGCCACCAGCCGGTCGAAATAGTAATGGCCGACCTCGTGCCGGAAATGTCCGAGCAAGGTGCGATACGGCTCGTGCAGCGACACGCGCGTGCTTTCGCGATGGGCGTCGTCGGCTTCGGCGATGTTCATCGTGATGAGGCCGTGGTCGTGGCCGGTGAGCACGTGCTGGCCATCGCCCATCTCTTCGAGAAACTCGAACTGCAGGCCGTGTTCGGGGTCTTCGGCGCGCGTGGCCAGCGGCAGGCCCAGCGCGCCCAGCGTGTAGAGCAGGCGCCGCTTGGCCACTTCCAGCCTGTACCAGTAGAGCCGGTTTTCCGGGCGCTCCAGATTGGGAATCGTGCGCGTGAACTGGCAGGCGCGGCAGAGCGTGTCGTTGGCGTGCGCTGCGTCGTCGGGGATCATGCCGTTGCAGACGTTCTCGACCGCGTAGTTGTGGCACTGGCGAAACAGCGTGCCAGGCGCCTGCGTGTTCAGGATGCGCCAGCGGCCCTCGCCCGCCTGTTCCAACGCTTCCAACGCCTCGAACGCATGCATTTCACCACTCTGGGGCACATAGCCCAGACGGGCGTCGCAACGCTCGCAGCGCTCGTTTTCGAAGAACACCAGTTGATTGCAGTGGTCGCAGTGAAACGTCTTCATGGCCGCTTTCCTGTGTTGGGCGCGAACGGCAGAGCACGCCGCGTGCCGCGTCACATCCGGCGGCACGTTGCCGACGGTTGTCATCACCGCCACTCGCACCGTGCGCATCATAGGCGCGCGTCCAGCCTTTCAATTCATCCCTGTCGAACGAGGAGTCGGGTGTGTCCATCCGTGTCGCGTTAAACCATGTCACGCAGTATCGCTATGACCGGCTCGTGCGCCTCGCGCCGCATGTGGTGCGTCTGCGTCCCGCACCGCATTGCCGCACGCCCATCCTTTCGTATTCGATGCGCGTCGAACCCGCCGATCATTTCGTGAACTGGCAGCAGGACCCGTTCGCCAACTATCAGGCGCGGCTCGCCTTTCCAGAGCCGACGCGCGAATTCCGCGTCACGATCGATCTGGTCGCGGAAATGGCGGTCTACAACCCGTTCGACTTCTTCCTGGAACCGAGCGCCGAGCAGTTCCCCTTCGCCTACACGCCGGAGCTGGCGACCGAACTCGCGCCCTATCTCGCGCGCAGCGAGCCCACGCCGCGCTTCGCCGCCTTCGTCGAGACCATCGACCGTTCGCCGCGCGCCACGGTCGATTTTCTCGTCGATCTGAACCAGCGGCTGCAACGCGACATCGGCTATCTCATCCGCATGGAGCCCGGCGTGCAGACGCCCGAGGATACGCTCGAAAAGCGCTCGGGTTCGTGCCGCGACTCCGGCTGGCTGATGGTGCAGACGCTGCGCCAACTGGGTCTGGCCGCGCGCTTCGTGTCCGGCTATCTGCTGCAACTGACGCCCGACGTCAAGGCGATCGACGGCCCGCAAGGCGCCGAAGCCGATTTCACCGATCTGCACGCCTGGTGCGAAGTCTATCTGCCGGGCGCGGGCTGGATCGGCCTCGATCCGACTTCGGGGCTGTTCGCGGGCGAAGGCCATATTCCCGTCGCCTGCACGCCGGAACCGGGCAGCGCCGCGCCGATTTCGGGCGCGCTGGACGACTGCGAAGTCGAGTTTTCGCACTCGATGACGATCACGCGCGTGGAGGAAACGCCGCGCGTGACGCTGCCCTACACCGACGAGCAATGGACGCAGATGCAGGCGATGGGCGAGCAGGTGGACGCCGCGCTCGCCGCCTCGGACGTGCGCCTGACGATGGGCGGCGAGCCCACTTTCGTGGCCGCCAGCGACCGCGACGCGCCCGAGTGGAACACCGAAGCGCTCGGCCCGACCAAGCGCCGCTACGCCATTTCGCTGATGGACAAACTGCGCGCGCAGTACGGCGCGCGCGGTTTCCTGCACATCGGCCAGGGCAAGTGGTATCCGGGCGAGCAACTGCCGCGCTGGGCGCTGTCGCTGTTCTGGCGCGCGGACGGCGAGCCGTGCTGGCACGACCCGTCGCTGTTCGCCGACGAGCGCAGTAGCACGCACCACACGGCCGCCGACGCGCAACGCTTTATCGGCCATCTCGCCGCGAAGCTCGCGGTCGATCCGCAACACGTGCAGCCCGGCTACGAGGACACCTGGTATTACCTGTGGCGCGAGCGCCGCCTGCCCGTGAACGTCGATCCGTTCGATTCGCGTCTGGACGACGAACTCGAGCGCGTGCGCCTGCGCCGCGTATTCGATACCGGCCTCGATGCGGTCACCGGCTACGTGCTGCCGCTCGAGCCGCTTTCGGCGCAGAGCGGCATACAGCCCGCCCTGCAAGGACCGCGCTGGGTCAGCGGCCCATGGTTCTTCCGCGACGAGCGCATGTACCTGATTCCCGGCGATTCGCCGATGGGTTACCGGCTGCCGCTCGACTCGCTGCCGTGGGTGTCGGCTGGCGACTATCCGTGGCAGCACGCGCATGATCCGTTCGGCGCGCCCACGCCGCTGCGCAGCGCCGCCGAATTGCGCATGCAGTATCGCGGCGAAGCGGCTACGGTCAAGGGCGATGTCGATGTCGCAACCGCGTACGCCGATCAAAGCGCGCACGCGCACGGCGAACGCAATAGCGAACGCAACCCCGACACCGCCCGCCAGCCCGCGCGCGGCGAATCGGCGGCGTGGATTCGCCGCACGGCGCTGTGCGTGGAAGTGCGCGATCCCGCGCGCGCCGCCGGCCCGCAAGCAGAAGCCGCCGCGTTCGGCGGCGCGCAAGGCCAGATCCACGTGTTCATGCCGCCGCTCGCGCAACTCGACGATTACCTCGATCTGCTCGCCGCCATCGAAGCCACGGCCGCCGATCTCGCGCTGCCCGTGGTGATCGAAGGCTATCCGCCGCCGCGCGACCCGCGCCTGAAGATGCTTCAGGTGACGCCCGACCCGGGCGTGATCGAAGTGAACATCCACCCGTCGTCGAACTGGGGCGAACTGGTCGAGCGCACCGAATTCCTCTATCAGGCCGCGCACGAAACCGCGCTTTCGACCGAGAAGTTCATGCTCGACGGCCGCCACACCGGCACCGGCGGCGGCAATCACCTGGTGCTGGGCGGCGCGACGCCCGCCGACAGCCCGTTCCTGCGCCGCCCCGACCTGCTCGCGAGCCTCGTGGCCTACTGGCACAACCATCCGTCGCTGTCGTATCTATTCTCGGGGCTCTTTATCGGCCCGACCAGCCAGGCGCCGCGCGTGGACGAAGCGCGCAACGATCAGGTCTACGAACTCGAAATCGCCTTCGCGGAAATCCAGCGTCAGGTCGATCTGCTGCGCAGTTACGGCGCGCCGGATCAGGCGGCTTCGGCCGATAACGGTGCGCGCGTGCCGCCCTGGCTGATCGACCGCGCGCTGCGCAATATCCTCATCGACGTGACCGGCAATACGCACCGCGCCGAGTTCTGTATCGACAAGCTCTATTCGCCCGACGGCCCGACCGGCCGCCTCGGTCTGCTGGAATTGCGCGGCTTCGAAATGCCGCCGCACGCGCGCATGAGCCTCGCGCAGCAACTGCTGCTGCGTGCGCTGGTCGCGCGTTTCTGGCACGCGCCGTACACGCAGCGTCTGACGCGCTGGGGCACGGCGCTGCACGACCGCTTCATGCTCTCGACCTTCGTAAAGATGGATTTCGACGATGTGCTCGCCGAAACCGCCGCGGCGGGCTTCGCGCTCGACCCGGCGTGGTTCGCGCCGCATGTCGAGTTCCGCTTCCCGCTGGTGGGCGAGCTGCACACGAGCGGCATCGCGCTCACGCTGCGCCACGCGCTCGAACCGTGGCACGTGATGGGCGAAGAAGGCGCGGGCGGCAGCACGGTGCGTTACGTCGATTCGTCGGTGGAGCGCATGGAGGTGAGCGTGCTCGGCATCAACGAAAGCCGCCATCGCGTGAGCGTGAACGGCCACGCGCTGCCGCTGCAACCGACCGGGCGCGCCGGAGAAAGCGTGGCGGGCGTGCGCTATCGCGCGTGGCAGCAGTCGGCGTCGCTGCATCCGACCATCGGCGTGCATGCGCCGCTCACGATCGATATCGTCGATACCTGGAGTGGCCGCGCGATCGGCGGATGCCAGTATCATGTAGCGCATCCGGGCGGCCGCAATTATCAGACGTTCCCGGTCAACGCCTACGAGGCCGAAAGCCGGCGGCGCGCGCGCTTCTTCACGACCGGCCACACGCCGGGTCAGGTCGAATCCGCACCGCCCACGCGCAGCCTCGAATTCCCGTTCACGCTGGATCTGCGGCAGCCGTAATCGACCTCACCCACAAGCCTCACTGCGAACGCGCCCGGAAGACGGGCGCGCCACACCATCTTGCCGATCCAGACCTCCCTGCCGTTCGATGCCGCCGCCCACGATGACGAGGCGCGCGCGCCGCTACGCACGCTGCCGGTGCGCAGCGGGCACTGGGAAGAGCTGAGCGCGCCGGACGGCAACTGGCGCGAACCGTGGCAGCAGTTTTTCAGTCTGCTCGACGAGGCGGGCGTGGCGGGTCTGGACAGCGCGGCGGCGTCGGTCGCGCGTCAGGTCCGCGAAAACGACATCACCTATAACGTCTACGCCGATCGCGGCGGGCCGCGTCCGTGGGCGCTGGATCTGCTGCCGCTCATCATCGGCGAGGACGAATGGGCGCATATCGAGCGCGGCGTGGCACAACGCGCACGCCTGCTCAACGAGATCGTCGCCGATGTCTACGGGCCGCAGACGCTGCTCGCGCGCGGTCTCCTGCCGCCCGCACTGGTGTTCGGCCATCCGGGTTATCTGCGCGCCGTGAAGGGTTTCGTGCCGCCCGACCGGCAGTATCTGCAAATCGTCGCGCTGGACCTGGGGCGCGCGCCCACCGGCCAGTGGACCGTGGTGTCGCATCGCACGGAAGCGCCTTCGGGCCTCGGTTATCTGCTGGAAAATCGCCTGATCGTCTCCAGCCTGTTCGCCGAGCCGTTTCGCGCGATGCGCGTGCACCGGCTCGCGCCGTCGTATTCGCAACTGGTCGCCACGCTCGCGGCCGCCGCGCGTGCACTCATGCGCGACGATAACGAACGCGGCGCGAACGCCTCGCCGCATATCGTGCTGCTCACGCCGGGGCCGTTCAGCGAGACGTATTTCGAGCACGTTTTTCTTGCGCGATATCTGGGCATCACGCTGGTCGAGGGCAAAGACCTGACCGTGCGCAACGACATGCTTTATCTGAAGACGCTCGGCGGCCTGGAGCGCGTGCATGCAGTGCTGCGGCGTCTGGACGATACCTTCTGCGACCCGGTCGAATTGCGCGCCGATTCCACCATCGGCGTGCCGGGGCTGCTGCAGGTGATGCGCGCGGGCAATGTGATGGTGTCGAACGTGCCAGGCGCGGGTTTCGCCGAATCGCCGGCGCTGCACGGCTTCATGCCCGCGATGTCGCAGGCGCTGCTGGGCGAACCGCTGGCGCTGCCCGGCGTGCCGACCTGGTGGTGCGGCGAAGAAGCCGCCTGGCGCGACGCGCAAACGCAACTCACGGACGCGCTGCTGGTGCCCACCTGGCCGCGCGGGCAAAGCGGCGCCGCCAGCGCGGCGCCGGGGCTCGCCGCCGGGCCGCAGGCGCTCGACGCATGGCGCGAGCGCATCGCGCAACTCCCCGACGCCTTCACGGTCCAGCAGCCGCTGCGCTACAGCTACACGCCACGCTACGAAAGCGGCGCGGGCATGCTGGGCGCGCGCCCGGCCGTGCTGCGCGTCTACGCGATCGCCGATCCGGCATGCGGCTGGCGCGTGCTGCCCGGCGGCTTCACGCGGCTGGCCGCCGAACACCAGGAATCGGTGTCGATGCAGGCCGGCGGCAGCAGCGTCGATACCTGGGTGCTGTCGAGCCAGCCGGGCACCGGCTTTTCGATGCTGCCCCGGCCGATGCAGCCCGGCGACCTGCGCCGCGAACGCCGTCGCGTACCGAGCCGCGCCGCGGAGAATCTCTTCTGGGCCGGCCGCTACGGCGAGCGCGCGGAAAATGGCGTGCGCCTGTGCCGCCTGATTCTGGGTTCGCTCGAAGGCAGCGATGCGGGCGAACTGTCCGGCACCTTCATCGAACTCGCCGCCGCGAGCGGGCTCGTGCCGTCCGCGCGCGGCGATGTACGGCGCGGCCTCGACGCCTTCGAGCGCGTGCTGGTGGCCAATCTGCATGAGAACGCGGGTAGCGGCGGCAGCGCCAGCATCGGCCAGACGCTCGCGGGCCAGGCGTATGCGTGCGGCGAAATTCGCGGCCGTCTGTCGAGCGATCACTGGCGCACAGTGCTGGCCTCGCGCAACGACTTCCGCGATGCGCTGCAAGCGCTGTCGCTCGCGCCCGCAGCGGCGCGCGAGAGCGCCGCCACGCCGCTGCGTCGCCCGATGTCCTACGACCGCATGGCGCTGATTCGCGCGCTCGACGTGCTGAGCACGCAACTGAGCGCGATCAGCGGCTGCCAGGGCGACCGCATGACGCGCGACGAAGCCTGGCGCCTGCTGTTCGCGGGCCGCCATATCGAGCGCGTCGCCGCCATGTCAACCACGCTGCGCATCGCCGCGCAGGAGCGCACGCTTGCCACGCCCGCGGGCTTCGACGTGCTGCTGCAACTGTTCGACAGCACGCTCACCTATCGCTCGCTTTATCCCGGACGCCTCGAAGTGCCTGCCCTGCTCGACCTGATCGTGACCGATCCCACCAATCCGCGCGGCCTCTATGGCGTGTACGCGCGCCTGCGCTCGCGTCTGGACGAAATCGCCCAGGCGGCGGGCGGACCGCGCCGCGAGCCGTTCGCCTCGCAGCTCGCGCCCATCGACGCCTTGCCCACGCTCGAAGAACTCTGCGAACCCGGCGACGACGACCGCTATCCCGCGCTCGTCGCGTTGTGCGACAGCCTCGCGGCGCGCATGGCGGCCACCTCGAATGAAATCAGCGCGCGCTGGTTCAGCCATGCCACGCCGCCCGCCGCGCAGGTGTGGTCATGAGCGGCACGCGCCTCGCGGTCACGCACCGCACGACCTACCGCTATTCGACGCCGGTTGAAACCGCGCAGCATCTCGCCACCATCAAGCCGCTCGAATTGCCGTGGCAACGCGTGCTCGCGCATCGCTCGACCATCGAGCCCGCGCCGTCCTATCAGACGAGCCGCTTCGATCCGTTCGGCAACGAAGTGCTGTATTTCTCGTTCGACGCGCCGCATAGCGATCTGCAGATGACGAGCGAAACCACCGTGCTGCTGGCGCCGCGCTATGCGTCGCTCGATGCCGCTGCGACGCCTGCGTGGGAAAGCGTCGCGCATGCGCTGCGTTACGAAGTGGGCGGTGCATTTTATGCGGAATCCGAATTTTGTTTTGCATCGCCGAATATTGCCTTGCTGCCGGCATTTCGTGCCTATGCGCTGGAAAGCTTCGGCCCTGACACGAGCGTGCTCGATGGGGCGATCGATCTGATGCACCGCATCCACGCGGACTTTTCCTATCGCCCGACGGCGACGGCGTTCGATACGCCCGCCGCGCGCGCGTTCGAATTACGCCATGGCGTCTGCCAGGATTTCGCCCAGGTGATGATTGGCTGTCTGCGTTCGATCGGGCTGGCGGCGCGCTATGTGAGCGGCTATCTGCGCAACGATCCGCCCGAAGGCGCAGCGCCGATGATCGGCGCGGATGCCTCGCACGCGTGGGTGTCGCTCTATGTGCCGGCGGCAGGCTGGGTCGATCTCGATCCGACCAACGATGTACTGGCCGATCAAGGTCACGTGACGCTTGCGATCGGCCGCGATTACACCGATGTCTCGCTGCTGCGCGGCGTGATTCTGGGCGGCGGCGCGCATCAGGTGGAGGTCGCCGTGCAGGTTAAAGCGCAGTGATCTGATCGCAAAGCGTCGGGCTAGGTCGGGCTAGGTGTCTTGATCCTGGCCTTGCCCGGATTCCGCCACTTGATCGTTCGGCTGATGGATCTTCTCGTACAGACGAAGGCGCAATTCAAAAAAGCGCCACGCGAATTGAGGATTCCGCGTTGCATTCGCCGTAAATTTAAGTGCGTCGAGTGCAATCAGATCCGCTGCATAGTGTTCCGCCAACCACTTGTTCTGCGGCGGCAATGTCATCGAATCGAAGCAATGCACCCGCCAGGGGCGCTGCGTTGCGATAATGAGCGACGCGATTCTTTCGATGATAAAAACCTTGGCCGGCGCACCGTCGCCGTCATGCTTGACAGGCATGTTCAGTTGCTGTGCCAGCTTATTGGCGCCCGCTTCGGCGATCTGAAAGATCTGCTCGCAATCCTTTAACCATCGCCGCCAGAACGCGGGCTTGGCCACCAGGTAATTGCAGAAAATCGTCTCGAACGAACTCATGACGAAATCGGTCCCGGTGTTCTGCCCCGGCGCAATCAACTCCAGTACTTCGTCAATGCGCGGCCCAATGCCTGGATGCATCCACGCGGCATGTTCGAAGATATTGGCGAAATAGGCAGCCTGGTCGTAGAACGACGAAACGGTGACAACATCGACATCGTCTGGAGCGTCATTCAGGAATGCATGGACTTCTGCCGAATCCAGTCCTGTCTTTAACTTGAACTTTGGGGAAAAGAAACCATACAGGACATCTTCCTCCAGCGTCTCCTCCAGCAGAAAGCGGCGCATGGGCCAGTACTCGCGTCAGTCTGGACGTTGCCCCGTATTGTCGAGCGCGATAAAGCCGGGGTCCAGCTCGTTACGGCTCTGCTCCGAGTAGTAGACCTGATAGATGTTATGTTTCATGTGTCCGACCTTCGTTGCCAAAGTTGGTTACGCAGGTCTGTGTCGGCCCGGTGACGTGGGGCCATCCTAACAAGGGCACCGGGCATGTGCAATCTGCACGCCACTGCATTCATTCCATTGCCGGATCTCGATCAGACAATATCATCATGAAGCGAGTGCGCCGACGCTTGTTCGAACAAAAAACAATACGGCAACTAATTCCTCTGATTTCAAACAGCAAAAAATTTAACGCCGGAAATCAGCGCCTAAAAGTAAATGGTCCGATTCGCCGTAAAGGCTAATCGGACCATTTCAAGTGTCATTCAACGCCGGGACGGATTCAACATCCCGGAACCAGCTTTAGGCCAGATCGAAGCGATCGAGGTTCATTACCTTCGTCCACGCAGCGACAAAATCCTTAACGAACTTTTCCTTCGCGTCGCTGCTTGCATAGACTTCCGCGAGCGCACGCAGCACGGCGTTCGAACCGAACACCAGGTCGGCGCGCGTGCCGGTGTACTTCACTTCGCCGCTCTTGCGGTCGCGACCTTCGAAGCGTTCCGCCGATGCATCGACCGCCTTCCATGCCGTGCCCATATCGAGCAGGTTGACGAAGAAGTCGTTGCTCAGCACGCCCACCTTGTCGGTCAGCACGCCATCGCGGCTGCCGTCGGAATTCGCGCCCAGCGCGCGCAGGCCGCCAACCAGCACGGTCAGTTCGGGCGCGGTCAGCGTCAGTTGCTGCGCCTTGTCGATCAGCAGCGTTTCGGTCGACGCGCCATCCTGCACGCGGCGATAGTTACGGAAGCCATCGGCGAGCGGCTCGAGGTGACCCACCGATTCCACATCGGTCTGATCCTGGCGCGCATCCACGCGGCCCGCTGCGAACGGCACGGCCACCTTCACGCCCGCAGCCGCAGCCGCCTGCTCGATGCCCACCACGCCGGCCAGCACGATCACATCGGCGAGCGATACCTTGCCCGACGCCTGCTGGATCGCCTGCAGCTTCGGCAACACGGCCACGGCCGCCTTGTTGACGTCCCAATCCTTCTGTGGCGCCAGTGCGATACGCGCACCGTTGGCGCCGCCGCGCTTGTCGCCGCCACGGAACGTCGATGCCGACGCCCAGGCCACGCTCACCAGTTCGCTCACCGACAAGCCCGATTCGGCGATCTTCGCCTTGATATCGGCGATATCGGCGGCGCTGGGTTGATGCACCGCTGCCGGCAGCGGATCTTGCCAGAGCAGATCTTCGGACGGCACTTCCGGGCCGAGGTAACGGGCCTTCGGGCCCATGTCGCGGTGCGTCAGCTTGAACCACGCGCGTGCGAACGCTTCGCTGAACGCCTGCGGATCGTCGAGGAAGCGGCGCGAAATCTTTTCGAATTCGGGATCGAAGCGCAGCGTCAGGTCGGTGACCAGCATGGTCGGCTTGCGCTTTTTCGACGGATCGAACGGGTCGGGGATGATCTCCGGCGCGTCCTTCGCTTCGAACTGGATTGCACCGGCCGGGCTGCGCGTCTGCACCCATTCGTACTTGAACAGGTTTTCGAAGAAGTGATTGCTCCACTGCGTGGGCGTTTGCGTCCAGACCACTTCGAGGCCCGAGGTGATGGCATCCGCGCCCGCACCCGAGCCATAACCGCTGTGCCAGCCCAGACCCTGCGATTCGAGCGACGAAGCTTCCGGGTCGGTGCCGACATGCTCCGCCGAACCCGCACCGTGCGTCTTGCCGAGCGTATGGCCGCCGGCGATCAGCGCGACGATTTCCTCGTCGTCCATCGCCATGTTGCCGAACGTTGCGCGAATGGCGGGCGCGGCCGAGAGCGGATCGCCGCTGGCATTCGGGCCTTCCGGGTTCACGTAGATCAGGCCCATTTCCGTGGCCGAAAGCGGGTTCTTCGCGAGCGTTTCGGGGTTACGGTGCGTGAGCCATTTTTTCTCGTCGCCCCAGTTCACGTCGAGGTCCGGTTCCCACACGTCTTCGCGGCCAGCCGCAAAACCGAAGGTACGGAAGCCCGCGTTTTCGAGCGCAACGTTACCGGCCAGCACGATCAGGTCGGCCCACGAAATCTTCTGGCCGTACTTCTGCTTGAGCGGCCACAGCAGGCGGCGCGCCTTGTCGAGGCTGACGTTGTCGGGCCAGGAATTGAGCGGCGCGAAGCGCTGCTGGCCACGGCCTGCACCGCCACGGCCGTCGATCATGCGATAGGTGCCGGCGCTATGCCACGCCATGCGGATAAAGAGACCCGCGTAGCTGCCCCAGTCGGCAGGCCACCACTCCTGCGAATCGGTCAGCACCTTGCGCAGGTCGGATTTGAGCGCGCTGTAGTCGAGCTTCTTGAATTCCGCGCGATAGTCGAAGCTTTCGCCAAGCGGATTCGAACGGCTGGAATGCTGGTTGAGCAGGTCGACGCGCAGTTGTTTGGGCCACCAGTCGAGGTTCGCAGTACCGCTGCCGGCGATCGGCTTGGTGGCGGCATGGAACGGGCATTTGGCTTCATCGGGGGTGGGTGTATCGATGGGCGTGCTCATGTGTACTCCGTTTCGCTTGGGGGGAACGCCCTAATATATCCGTTACCGCCGACTGGCCCCAATTGAACGTCTATATTCCGCCGATAGGCGGTGCGCGCCGTGCGGTATCGCCGCGCTCAATACATCGACGCCAATGCGCGTTTTTCGCCGGATTTTTTCTCCGGTTTTTTCTCTGCTTTTTTCTCCACCGCCTGTGCGCCCTGCCGGGCCGATTCCAGACGGTCGAGGCGGCCAATCAGTTCTTTCGCCTGTTTGTCGATATGCATGGGCAGTAGCGGCATGACCTGAATCGCCCTCACCCGCGCGCGCCAATAACCGAGGCTGACCACAGCGCCCGCTTCGGTTTGCCGCACAAAGTCGGTCGATCGCTCGAGATAGCCGAGAACATTGCGGATGTGCGCGAGATCCCGCTCAGCAAATTCGAAGCTCATGATTTTTCCCCCCGTTATTGGTATCGATTTCAGTCGCCCGATGGCGATTCAACGACCACGCGAGCGCGACCATTGCAGCCATTCGTGGTGATCGAGATTGCGCAACAGATCGGCGCGCCGCCTTTCGCGGCGATAGTGCGCGATAACGCCACATGCTGCGATCAGCAGCACGACCGTGCCCACACTCATACCCAGCAAGGACTCTTGCACGTCAGCCTCCACGATTGCCGTTACGTATGGACCGCCATCCTTCACTTCCTGCACGTGCGGACCGCCATCGATTCGAAGCTCAACAGGCGCGCGCGATGGCGCGCAGCATGGCGTCGCCGCGCGCGGTCACGCGCAATCCGGGCAGACCAGCGGCCGGATCGACGGCGATCAACTGGAGATCGCGCAACGCGCCCAGTTCCAGGCGGTCCGGCTCGATGCGTTCCGGTGCATCCTTCAGCAGCAACAAGGTGGCGAATTCGTGGTGGCTCAGCATGACGTCTCCCTCGCGACGAAAGTCTGCGTAACGCGCTCGCGGGCCGGGTGAATGGCTCACCAGGTCAGCGGCTCAAACTATGGCTTTGCGTGCAGGCACGTGCGGATTGCCGGGCGTGCTGCAGGGCGATGGCTGGTGTTGTCTAGCGCAATGGCGGACAACAGCCGAAGCGAGGACGTCGAGGTGAACAGACTGCCGCCCCGGGCTGGGCAGAGACTGGCAGCGCAGAGGCGCTGGCTTTGTGCGAGGTGGCAGTCATATTTTGATCAGGATTGCTCATGAACAGGTTCCAGAAAATCACCAACAAGCCTGGCCGCTGCCACTGCGGCCAATGACCGGTACGGTAAGCGTCCGCCTCGTGGTTCGCGGAACTTCACCTTCGCCGATCTAGAGCTTCCATTCTAACTTTGTTAAATCTCACTTTTTATGACCCACTATCCAGGATTTTCCCCAATGTCATGAACGGGCCGAGTTAGCGTCGCGATTACGCATAAAAAAGAACATCCGGTCGAAAAGCACCGGATATTCCTGTTTTGCTTCATACGTTGCGTCAGCGGCTTTTATTCATACGAAAGCCGCCGAAGGCGTCGTGGCGTGCGTGGCTTATTCGGCGTGCGCGCCCGCCTTGTTCCCTGCGTTCTCCGTGATGATGCGGGCGATTTCCGCATCGGCTTCGTCGCCGTATTTCTCGAACACGTTGGTTTCATAAGTCGTGTTTTGCGCGTTGCCGAGCTGGCTGCCCGTATCGTCCTTGATATTCACGTCCACCTGCATCGACAGGCCGATACGCAGCGGGTGCTTTTCGAGGTCGGCCGGATCGAGCGCGATACGCACCGGCAGACGCTGCACCACCTTGATCCAGTTGCCCGTGGCGTTCTGCGCCGGCAGCAGCGAAAACGCCGAGCCCGTGCCTGCCGAGAAACCCACCACCTTGCCGTGATACACCACCGACGAACCGTACACGTCCGCCGTCATTTCAACCGGCTGTCCGATGCGCATATGCTTGAGTTGCACTTCCTTGAAGTTCGCATCGACCCACACGGCGTTCAGCGGCACCACCGACATCAGCGGCGTACCCGGCGAAACACGCTGGCCAACCTGCACCGAGCGCTTCGCGACATAGCCCGTGACCGGCGCGGGCAGCGTGTTGCGGGCGTTCGTGAGGTACGCATCGCGCACCTTCGCAGCCGCAGCCATCACGTTCGGATGATTGGCGATGGTCGTGTTGGCGGTCAGCGCGCGATTGGCGGCGAGTTGCTGTTGCGCGGCGTCGAGCGCGGCTTCGGCGCTCTTGACCGAGTCGCGTGCGTGCGAGATTTCTTCCTGCGAAACCGCGCCCGTCTGCGCAACCTGCATACGGCGGCGCAGGTCGTCCTGCGCACGCGAGAGGTCGGCCTGACGCACGGCGACTTGCGCCTCGTACTGGCTGTCGTCGGCGAACAGACCGCGCACCTGGCGCACGGTCTGGCCGAGATTCGCTTCGGCCTGCTGCAGCGCGATACGCGAATCGGCCGGATCGAGTTGCACCAGCGGATCGCCGATCTTGACGGTCTGCGTGTCGTCCGCGTTCACGGCAATCACCGTGCCCGTGACTTGCGGCGTGATCTGCACGACGTTGCCGTTGACATAGGCGTCGTCGGTGCCTTCGCTGAAGCGCGCGACGAGGAAGTAATAGAGGCCGTAGGCAATCGCGGCAATCACGATCACCAGAACCAGCAGCGTCATCATGCGCTTGCGCTTGCCGTTCTGTTCAGTGCCCTGCGCGTCTTCAACAGGCCGTTGGGTGGTATTCATTTCAGATTTCTCTTGTGCGATTTCGTTTTATGGTTGCGACGGATGGCTGGCTGCGGTTTCAACGCGCGCGCCGGTCCACGGCGCACCGTTCGCCCCTTTCGCGTCGCTGCCGATCTGTGCGGGCGCAACGAGATTGACGTCGTGCGCGTCATGCGCGTCAAAGCCGCCGCCCAGTGCCTTGATCAGCGCCATCTGCTGGTCGACGCGCTGTGCCTTGAGGCTCGCTACCGTCTGCTCGGAAGCAAGACGATTCTGGTCTGCATTGAGCACCTGCAACTGCTCCGACAAACCGGCCTTATAGCGGATCACCGCAAGCTGATAAGCCTTCGTAGAAGCGTCGAGCGCGTTCTGCGCGTCGACCAGTTGCTTGTCCGCCGAGCGGATCGACGACACGGTCGTGGCCACGTCCTGGAACGCAGTGATAAGCGTCTGGTTGTAGTTCGCCACGTCCAGATCGAAGTCGGCGTAACGGCCTTTCAATTGCGCGCGCAATGCGCCTGCATCGAAGATCGGCAGATGCACGGCCGGGCCGATGCTCATCTGGCGGCTCGTGAAATTGAGGAATTTGCCCCAGCCGAAGGCATCGAAACCAAAGCCTGCGGCGAGATTCACATCGGGATAGAACTCGGCCTTGGCTTCCTTGACGTCGTGCATCGCGGCTTCGACCTGCCAGCGCGCGGCGACGATATCGGGACGACGCGCCACCAGATCCGCAGGCAGGTTATCCGGCAACGCAATTTGCGCGACTGGGTTCAGCACCGGTTTTGCAATCTGCAAGCCGCGATCCGGGCCCTTGCCGAGCAGCGCGCCCAGTTGATAGCGCACGCTTTCGATCTGGCCGTCGAGTTGCGAGAGATTGCCCTGGCTCGTGGCGATATTGCCGTTGGCGGTCTGACGCTCGACGTTGGTATCCAGTCCCGCCGCCACGCGGCCATTCGTAATCGTGCCGATGGTCTTGCGATTATCGATTTCGCGCGCGGCGATATCGCGCAGCGAATAAAGCTGCGCAAGCTGGTTATACGTGCGCGCGACCGACGCCGCGAGCGTAATACGCGCCTGTTCCATATCGGCCTGGGCCGCGCGCTGCGACGAAACAGCCTGCGCCAGACGCTGACGGTTCTTGCCCCACAGATCCAGATCCCACGACGCGCTGGCGAGCGCATTGTTTTCGCTATACCAGCTACCGCCGTACGGGCTCGGATACAAGGCATTCGACGAATACAACTCGCGCGTCCACGAATAGCTCGCGTTGACCTTGGGCGCGAGCGCAGCCTTCGACGTATCGATATAGGACGACGCCTTGGCGATACGCGCCTGCGCCTGCGCAATGCTCGGGTTGCCGTCGAGCGCTTCGTCGATCAGCTTCGGCAGTTGCGGGTCGCCGAACTGCTGCGCCCAGTCGAGCGAGGGCCACTGTCCGCCCTGCGCCGGAATGCTCTGCGAAGATTCGAACTGCTGCGGCTGCGCGAGCGTCTTGTCGCTCTTGATGCCGGCGTAGTTCGCACAACCGGCCATCAGCGATACCGTTGTGCAAGCAACTACAATCGCCAGGGTACGCATTGGAGTACGCGGGCGGAGGATTGAAACGCTATTCATGCTTGTCCTGATGATCGTATTGGAGCGATGTCCTGAAACAGGCTCAATGCGCCGCCGAATCGGCGCCGCCTTCTGACTTGCCCGCACGCGTGATCCAGATAAGCGGAATGATCGCGATAAAGATCACCGCTGAAATCCAGAACACGTCGTTCAAACCCAGCATCGCCGCCTGGGTATCGACGAGTTGTCCGAAAACCGTGTGCGCCGTCGCGGTATCGAAGTGCGCCGTTTTGCCGAGAAAGTCGATGAACTGCGTGAAGGCCGGGTTTTCCGGGACCGCCTGTTCCGTGAGGCGCGCGTGATGCACCACCGTGCGGTCGTACCATTCGTTGGCGCCCAGCGAGGTGCCCACCGCGCCGCAAAACACACGGGCGAAATTCGACAACCCCGCTGCCGCCGGGATCTTTTGCGGCGGCTGTCCGGCAAGAATGATCGCGGTGAGCGGCACGAAGAACATCGCCATCGGAATGCCTTGCAGCAACGTGGGCACGACGAGGTGATACGTATCGATATCGACGATGTAATTCGAGCGCATCCAGAACACCGCAGCAAAACCAATGAACGCCAGCGTTGCGATCAGGCGCGCATCCGAGCGCGGCAATACCTTGGCAATCACCGGCGAAAGCAGCACCGTAAAGATGCCGATGGGCGCAATCACGAGACCCGCATCCACCGCGCGATAGCCCAGATATTCCTGCATCCATTGCGGCAATAACACGAGATTGCCGAAGAACACGCCATACGCAATCGAAATCGCAATCGTGCCGCCCAGGAAATTGCGCTGGCCGAACAGGCGCAGATCGATGATCGGATGTTCCTCGGTCAATTCCCAGATTACGAAGGCCGCGAAACTGACCAGAGCGGCAATCGTCAGTCCAACAATAACGGGCGAATGGAACCAGTCGAGGTCCTTGCCTTTATCGAGCATCACCTGCAAGGTGCCGACCCACGCAACCAGCAGCCCCAGCCCGACCAGATCGATTGGCGGCTTGCGGGTGGGCGTTTCGCGCGTGCGGTAGATCATCCACGTCGCCACGGCCGCGAAAATACCCACGGGAATATTGATGTAGAAGATCCACGTCCAGCTATAGCTATCCGTGATCCAGCCGCCCAGCGATGGTCCTGCGATTGGCCCCACCGTCGCGGTCATCGCCCAGAGCGCCAGCGCCGTCGACGACTTCTGCTTCGGCCAGGAACTGAGCAGGATGGCCTGCGACATCGGAATCAGCGGTCCCGCCGTCAGGCCCTGAAACACGCGCGCGGCCAGCAGGATCGGCAGATTGGGCGCCATTCCGCACAGCCACGAAGCGATGGTGAACAGCACGATCGCGCCCACGAACAGGCGAATCTGGCCGAGCCGCTGCGTGAGCCAGCCAGTCAGCGGAATCGACACCGCATTCGCCGCCGCGAAGACCGTGATGACCCACGTGCCCTCGTCCACCGACACGCCCAGGCTGCCCGACAAGGTGGGAATGGCAACGTTCGCAATCGACGAATCGAGCACGTTCATGAAGGTCGCGAGCGCCACGGCGAGCGTGCCCAGCGCGAGACGGCCGCCGGTCAATGGCGGCGGCGGCGCGTGAGCGGCGCCTTGCGGGCTCATTGCGCACCCCGGAACGTTTGCGTTCCCAAGTCCTGATTCATTTGCAATCCTGATTAAATTGATGTGCGCGGCCGCGTGAACCTGCGCTATCCGCCCAATACGAGACCGGTCGGCACGCTTGCGCGGCAGCCAGATCTCTAAAAAGGGGATGATCGAAACGGTTGTTCAGTACCGATCGGTATCGCATGATAAAAGGACATCCCGGCCGAGTCAACGAAAATCGAACCGATCGGTACAGTCGCGGGTAGCGGCGCGTTTGTCTGCGAGTGCGGCCGCGCTGCTGTGTTACGATCCCGCGACACCGTTTTCGCAATTCACTCTAAAAATATGGCGACGCTCAAGGCATCCGGCGCACCGGCGCGCCGCCCCCGCAATACCGATTCCGCCCCTGCAGCCAGCAAGGCCGACACCGTGCTTAACGCCGCACGCGATGTGTTTCTGGCGCACGGCTTCAGCGCGGCCACGACCGACATGATCCAGCGCGAGGCGCAGGTCTCGAAGTCCACCGTCTACGCGGCCTGGCCGACGAAAGAAGCGCTGTTCGCAGCCGTGATCCAGCGCGAATGCGGCCAGTTCGCCAATTCGCTGCGTCATATGGAGTTCGAGTCCGACGACATCACGCGCTCGCTCACCAAACTCGCACGCGCCTATCTCAGCCTGATTGTTTCGCCGACGGGGCTCGCTCTTTTTCGCGTGATCGTCGCGGAATCGGGGCGCTTTCCTGAACTGGGGCGCACGTTTTATGCGGCCGGGCCCGAGGTGGTCGCGAGCATCGTCGGGCAATTTCTGGAGCGCGCGGCCGCACGCGGCCAGATCGATGTGCAGGCCGTGGGCTACACCACGGCGGCGAATCTCTTCATCAGCATCGTGCGCGGCGAGGCACAACTGGAATGCATCACGCACCCCGACTCGCGGCCTTCCGATGCGCAGATCGACCGTTGGGTGGACGCGGCCGTGCAAACCTTCGCGCTGGCCTTCGTCAAGCGTGAACCTGCTGCGTAAGCAGCCGGTCGATACCCATGTCTTTTGTTTATCGACCGATCGATTTCATTAATCGATGGGTCTCGTTACGACCATCGAAGCGTAAAAGATGCTAAGAACACGGGTTCACGAAACCCGGTTCTCGCGATGAACGCATTTTCCTTATATTCCCTTACCCGGCGCACGATTGCGCTGGCTCTGGCGCTTTGCGCGCTGGCGGCGCTCGCACTGTTACGCGCCGCGCCGGCTTTTGCCGATCCCGGCGTCACCCTGCCTGTCGTGGCGCCCGTGCAAAGCTGTGAAGCGCTTGCGCAAACGAAGCTCGACGCCGCCGTCGGCGCGCCCGTCTCGATCGAAACCCGACGCGTGAGCACCGCTCAGGACGAGTTCTGCGAAGTAAGCGGCACGATCGAACCTGCGATCGGCTTCAAGCTCGACCTGCCCGCCAGCAAGTGGACGCAACGCTATCTGCAGGCCGGTTGCGGCGGCCTGTGCGGCATGATCAATGCCAGCATCGGCAATGCAGGCGACTGCCGCCCCGCGCTCGACGGCGAATTCGCCGTGGCCGCGACCGACATGGGCCACACCGGCCGCATGGGCGCGCCCGACGAAGGCGCATTCGCAGCCGATCCGCAAAAGCGTATCGATTTCGCTTATCGCGCGAATCACCTCACGGCACTGGCCTCGAAAGCGCTGATGCGCGCGTTCTACGGCGTCGCGCCGCGTTACGCCTACTTCTCGGGCTGCTCGGATGGCGGCCGCGAAGCCTTGATGGAAGCGCAACGCTATCCCGACGACTTCGACGGCATTTCGGCCGGCGCTCCCGCGATGCTATTCCAGATCCAGAACTCGTTCTTCCACGCGTGGACGGTCGCAGCCAATCGCGGCAGCGACGGCAAGCCCATCCTGCTCGCGCCGAAACTGCGCGTGCTGCACGACGCGGTGATTGCGCATTGCGACACGCTCGACGGCGTGAAAGATGGCCTGCTCAGCGATCCGCGCACGTGTCACGTGCAACAAAGCTGGGTGGCATGCAAGCCCGGCGCAAGCAACACGCAGCAATGCCTGACGCCCGCCGAATGGTCGGTCGCGCAGAAGATCTACACCGGCCCGACCGATGCCGCCGGCCATCGCTTCCTGCCTGGCGGCCTCGAACCCGGTTCGGAGATGATGTGGGGATCGTTCGTGCCGCGCGACGCCAATAGCGGCGCGCACGTGATGTCCGCAGCGCTGTTCAGCGGCATGGTTCCGGTGGTCAACCTGGTGCCCTCGCAGGCCGAATCGAGCGCCACCACCTTCCCGTTCACCACGGAACAGTTCACGCGCATGCAGGAACTGCATCCGCTCAATGATGCGACCAACCCCGATCTGCGAGCGTTTTCCGCGCATGGCGGCAAGCTCATCATGTGGCACGGCTGGGCCGACTTCTCGATCGCGCCGATGATCTCCATCGCCTACTATCGCGCCGTGCAGGCCGAAATGGGTGCGGGCGCAACGGATCGCTTCCTGCGCCTCTTCATGATTCCGGGCGTGGGGCATTGCGGTGGCGGCGACGGCTTCGCGCAAGTCGATACCTTGAGCCCGCTGATGAACTGGGTCGAACACGGCACCGCACCGGCCAGCCTGCGTGCGGAACGCATCGCGGCCAGCGCGGGCGGCTTCGGCGGTCCGCCTCCGGCCAGCGGCGCTGGCATGCCGCACGGCGCGCCGCCGATGGATGGACAGGGCCCGCAAGGTCCGCAAGGCGGCAGCGACGGCCGGGGCGGCGGCATGGGCGCACACGCCGCGCTGCCGCCTGTCGCGATTGCGAATCAGCCTGCGCTGGCGAGCCGGCCGATCTATCCGTTCCCGCAGATTGCGCATTATCTCGGCAAGGGCGATCCCGCCAGCGCGTCCAGCTACGGTCCGGCGCCAAGCCCCGCAAAGGAACCCGCGAAGATCGACTGGTACGGCGCATTCATGCTGCGCCCCGGCTTCCAGAAGCAATACGTGGTGCGTGACGATCAGATCTTCCCGCTGCCGCAATAAGTCGAATTGCCGGATCAGGCGCGTGCATACATTCGCCTGATCCGACTGCATTCCATCATCCGCAACATCAGGACATCACCATGACGCAAGCCGAATCCACCACGCCCGCCTGGCGCGCCGACCCGCTCACCTGGGGCCACGGCCCGCGCGTTTTCGAAGTCTTTCTCGAACCGACCTGCCCGTACTCGGTGCGCGCGTTCGGCAAGCTCGACGCCCTGCTGGAAACGGCCGGCGCCGATCGCATCACCGTGAAAATCCGCCTGCAATCGCAGTCGTGGCACATGTTTTCGGGCGTGATCGTGCGCTGCATTCTCGCAGCTTCGACGCTGCCGGGCGGCAAGGAAAACGCGAAAGCGGTCATGGCCGCCGTGGCCGCGCATCGCGAGGAATTCGAATTCGAGCGCCATTGCAGCGGCCCGAACATGGACGCCACGCCCAACGACATCATCGCGCGTATCGAGCGCTATAGCGGCCTTGCATTGCGCGAGGCATTCGCGATTCCGGGTCTCGACACCGAAGTGAAATGGCACGCGAAATACGCGCGCCAGAACGGCATCCATGTTTCGCCGACCTTCATGATCGACGGTATTGTCGATCCGAAAATCAGCAGCGGCGATGAAGTTTCCGCGTGGGCCGCGCGCCTGCGCTAACGTGCGTATTTCGCCACGTACGAAGCGGAATTCAGTCTTCCGCAAAGCCAAATAATGGGCCTTCGATATGTGACGACAGCGTCATTCGCGCGTGCTTGCCGCGCTGAGGTATTGCATCGAAATAGCTGATGCATAAGGTTTTATCCGCTTCCTTATTCCAGCAGCGAAGCCGCGAAAAACCTAATCCCGCCAGCGTGAATTGCATAGCAGCGCGCGTGCGCTGAGCTTTTCGCAACCCATTCGTTAGCGAAGTGCAAACCCCTCCCTAGCATCGGTCGAACCTCGCAGTTCGCAAGGTTCGATTGACGCATACAGGGGTTTCACTTGAAAACAACCAATCTGATTGGCGCACTCGCCGCCGCATTGCTTTCGTCTTCCGCCTTCGCGCAAAACTCGGTCACGCTGTACGGCTTGATCGACGCCGGTCTCATGTACACCAACAACGTGAGCAAGAGCGGCGCGCACGGCGCGCTATTTCAGGCCACCAGCGGCACCATCAACGGCAGCCGCTTCGGCATTCGCGGCCGCGAATCGCTGGGCAATGGCGTCAAGGCCGTCTTCGTGCTCGAAAATGGCTTCAACGCGCAAAACGGCAAGCTCGGCCAGGACAACCGGCTGTTCGGCCGTGAAGCGTGGGTTGGCCTGACGAGCGAACGCTATGGCTTCGCCGCCGTGGGCCGCCAGTACGATTCGGTGGTCGATTACGTCGCGCCGCTTTCCGCCGAAGCCGGGTCGTTTGGCAAGACGAGTTTTGCGCACCCCTTCGACAACGACAATCTCGCCGATTCCCTGCGCTTCAGCAATGCCGTGAAATACGCAAGCCCAAACGTCGGGGGCCTGCAATTTGGCGGTCTTTACGCGTTCTCGAACAGTACGAGCTTTAACGCTAATCGCGCGTGGAGCGCGGGCGCAAGCTACGCGAACGGGCCTTTGAGTCTGGGCGCGGGCTATCTGCAGATCGATCACGCGGGCGGCGCGACGGGCAGCGGCGCGGTCGATATCACCGAATCGGCGGCAAACGGCGTGGGCGGTTTCACGCTCGCCGCCGACGTGCAGCGCGTGGCGGCAGGCGCGATTCGCTATGACGTGAATGGCGCGTCGCTGGCTTTTGTCTATTCGCATAGCCAGTTCGAAGGCAGCACCGCTTTCGGTTCGACCGGCGGCCACGTGAGTTTCGATAACTACGAACTCAATGGACAGTATCCGCTTGCGAGTCGTTTAAAACTCGGGCTCGCATTCGTTTATACCGATGGCCATGTTTCGGATACCCGCTCGTATTCGGTCAATCCAAAGTGGCAGCAGATCGACACGCAACTCGTGTATTCGTTTTCGCGGCGCACCGATGTGTATCTCGAAGGCATTTATCAACACGTGACGGGCGCGCATTATGTTGCGTTCATCGATACGGCGGGCGGCACTTCGTCCACGGCTACGCAGGTGGTCGCCACAGTGGGATTGCGCACGCGATTCTGATCGACGTCGATTCCCGATCCCGACAAAAATGAGACGCTACGCGGGCAAGCTGCGGCACAATCACTTCGTTCGACCACAACGATCAGAAGGGAAATGCCCATGAAGCTGTTCTACTACCCCAGCAATGCGAGCATGGCGCCTCATTTCGTGCTTGAGGAAATTGGCCAGCCATTCGAACTCGCGCTGGTGGACCGCACGCAGGATAAGCACAAGTCGCCGGAGTACCTCAAACTCAATCCGAATGGCCTGATTCCCGTCTTGATCGATGGCGATCTCGTGCTTTATGAAACCGCCGCAATCTGCCTGCATCTCGCCGATAAATTCCCGCAGACACAACTCGCGCCCGCATTCGGCACGCCCGAACGCTCGCAGTTTTATATGTGGCTGATGTGGTTGACCAATACGTTTCAGGCAACGTTGATTGCCTACTTCTACCCGGAACGTTGGGTGGATGCGGGCAATGCCGATGGCGCAAAACAGGTCCAGGCGCACGCCGAAGCGAAGATCGCGCTTTTACTGGATCAACTGGAAAACCAGCTGCAAACGAGCGGCGGCCCGTGGTTTCTGGGCGCGCACTACAGCGTGCTCGATCCCTATGCATTGATGCTGTGCCGCTGGACGCGGCAGTTCTCGCAACCTGCGCGACTGCGTCCGCGTCTGGCGTCGTATCTGCAGCAGGTGCTGGAACGCCCGGCCGTTCAGCGCGCCTTGCGCACGGAAGGTCTCGAGCATCCGTGGATTTAATCCGCTGATTATTCGGGTTGTTCGGATTGATCCGCTTGATTCGTTCGATCCGATGCATCCTGCGCATGCATCGGGTCTTTCTCGAAGATCGCGCCCTGCGGTTCGCCGCAATCGGCAATGGGCGCGAATGCCAGCGCGTGCGCCTCATCCTCTTTCGCGCCAAAACCCAGCAATAACGTGAACATCACCTGCTCGGTGTAGTCCACTGGCGCGTCGCCCGATAGCAGCGTCTCGATCCCATACATGATCGCGCCCAGCGCGATATCGCGCGCCACGCTCACGTGGCTCACGCGCAAGCGTCCCGAATCGATCGCCAGTTGCAGATCGCGCGTCAGGTATTCGTCGAGCAGACGGCCGCGCGAGCCGCGCCGCGTCCCCACGCGCGTAATAAACGCGCCCCACAGCGGATAGCGCGCCGCCATCGTCATGTAGAGCCGCGAACCCACGACCAGCCGCCGCACCGGGTCCGCCTCGGCCAGCACGAGCGGATCGATCACGCCCAGCACCTGATCGCTGCTCTCGCCCGCGACGGCCACGAGCAGTTCGCCGGTCGTGCGGAAGTAGTTGTAGAACGTGCCCCGCGCCACGCCCGCCGCCGCAATGAAATCGTCGATGAGGGGCAGGTCCGGGCCTTTCTCCGCGAACACGCCCAGCGCCGTTTCAATCAGGCGATTACGCGTTTTCTCGCGGCGCGCGGCGCCCACGCGGGTTTGATAGTTCTCTTCTGAAGCATCCATGTGCGTGCGATTGACGTGCGATTCACGTTCGATTGGCTCCCCAGCATTCTAGGGTTTGTCCTGAATCTAATCTAGTTGACGATTTTGTCAAAACGCCTAGTATACGAATTGACGAAAACGTCAAATCAACGGGAATCGACCCCCAGCAATGTTCGGAGGCAGGAAATGCGACTGGTAAGTTTTGAGCGGAATGGCAAGGCGGCACTTGGAGTGCGCGAGGGCGAGCAGATCAGGATCATCGGCGAGGAGACGCTTGAAGCGCTGCTCGCGCGCGGCGTGAATCTCGTCGATTACGCACGCGAACAGGCCACCGACGAGCGTGTCGCGCTCGCCGACGTCACCCTGCTTCCGCCGCTTTCGCGTCCGCCCAAGATCCTCTGCGTCGGCCTGAATTTTTCGGATCACACGTCCGAAAGCCATTACGCGCAGCCCGACTACCCCACCTTGTTCTTCCGCGTCGCGACCAGCCTGATCGCCCACGATCAGCCGATGATCCGCCCGCGCGTGACGGACTGCGCGGGCCTCGACTACGAAGGCGAAATCGCCGTGGTGATCGGCAAGAGCGGACGTCATATCGACAAAGGCGACGCGCTCTCGCACGTGGCCGGCTATTCGCTCTTCAACGACGGATCGGTGCGCGAGTATCAGTTCAAGACGCCGCAATGGACCGTTGGCAAGAACTTCGACGGCACCGGCGCCTTCGGCCCCGATCTCGTCACCGCCGATGAATTGCCGCCCGGCGCGAAGGGCCTGCGCCTCGAAACGCGCCTCAACGGTCAGGTCGTGCAATCGGCCAGCACGGATGAAATGGTGTTCGACGTGGCAAGCCTCATCAGCATCATCAGCGAGGCCATCACGCTCGAAGCGGGCGACGTGATCGTCTCTGGCACGCCGGCGGGTATCGGCTGGGCGCGCGAGCCGAAACTGCTGATGAAGGCCGGCGATGTCTGCGAAGTCACGGTCGAAAAAATCGGCACGTTGCGCAACGTGATTGCGGACGAGAGTGTGAACACGCGTGCGAGCGATCGCGCGGCACGCTGAGCATCGAAACCGCAGACCGCCCGCCAGCCGCGCGGGCGACATGAAGGAGACAAACATGCCTGAAAACGAGGCCGGTCGCGGCCGCGCGAGCATCCATTCGATCGATCATTTCGCGCTCAACGTGCCCTCTATCGACGAAGCCGAACGCTTCTTCCGCAGCTTCGGTCTGCGCGTCGAGCGCGATGGCGGCAGCGCGCCGGAACTCGCGCTCTATGCGGCCGACGGGCATCGCTGGGCGCGCATTCTTGCTGCCGATCACAAGTCGCTCGCGTATCTGTCCTTCAACGCCTACGCGGCGGATCTCGATGCGCTCTACGCCCAGGTCGCCGCCACCGGCCGCACGGTGCTGCACGATCGCAGCAGCGACGGTTTCTGGTTCCGCGATCCGGACGGCAATCTGCTCCAGGTGAAGGTCGGGCCCAAGACCAGTCCGTCGGCAAAGACACTGTGCCATCTCGACGGCAGTCCCGCCGATACGCGCGGCTCGCACACGCGTTCGCAGGCGCAGACCGTGCATCCGCGCAGGCTTTCGCATGTGCTGCTTTTCACGCCCGATGTGCTGCGCGCGCTGGACTTCTATCACGCCACGCTCGGGCTGCGTCTCTCGGACAAATCGCAGGACCTGATCGCCTTCACGCATGCGCCGCACGGCAGCGACCATCATCTCGTGGCGTTCGCGAAAAGCAGCGCGCGCGGCTGGCATCACGCGGCCTGGGATGTCGATGACGTCAACAGCGTCGGCGAAGGCGCTGCGCAGATGGCCGCAGCGGGCTATACGAAGGGCTGGGGCACGGGCCGTCACGTGCTTGGCTCCAACTACTTCCACTACGTTGAAGACCCGTGGGGCTCGTTCTGCGAATACTCCGCGGATATCGACTTCGTTTCCGCAGGCGCGCAATGGCCGGCCGGCGATTACGATCCGGAAGATTCGCTTTATCTCTGGGGCCCCGCCGTCCCCGACAACTTCATCCGCAATACGGAATTGACCGCTTGATCGCTGACCACCGACGCAAAAGCGCCCCGTAGCAACGCGGTATTTTCATCAGACACAGACTCATGGCTGCCGGCCCCGCCGGCGGCCAGGGCATCACTCGCTCGTTTGAAGGTGAACACTATGGCTTCCCGGAACATTCTCGATGTGGTCGTCGTCGGTTACGGTCCCGTTGGGCAAACGCTTTCCATTCTGCTCGGGCAGCGCGGCTACAAGGTGGCGGTGTACGACCGCTGGCCGTCGCTCTATCCGCTGCCACGCGCAGTCTTTCATGATCACGAAATCCGTCGCATGTTTCATGCTATGGGTATTGGTCAGGATGTCGAATCGATTTCACAGCCTTCGGCAACCTATCAGTGGTTCAACGCCGACTGGAAAACGCTGGTGGAAATCGACTGGTCGTCGGAATCGATCAGCGATGGGCCGGTGGGTTATCTGTTCAATCAGCCTTCGCTCGAAGCGCTGTTGGACCGCCGCGCGAAAGCGCTGCCGACGGTTTCGGTTCATCAAGGCTGGGAAGCCATCGAACTGCACCAGCACGCCGATCATTGCGAACTGACGCTCGAACGCATCACGATGCAGGACGGCAAGGTCACGCGCAGTGGCGAAACGCAAACGGTCAAGGCGAAATATGTGATCGGCGCGGATGGCGCCAACAGTTTCGTGCGCAAGACCGTGGGTATCGACTTCGAGGATCTGGGCTTCCAGGAGGACTGGCTGGTCATCGATCTGAAACCGCATGACGGCGTGAAACTGGACGTACCCGACATCGGCCAGTGGTGCAATCCGCAACGCCCGACGACCATGGTGCCAGGCGGTCCCGGTTATCGGCGCTGGGAATTCATGCGGCTGCCGCACGAAAGCCGCGAAGCGATGCAGCAACCGGAGAAAGTCTGGGAGTTGCTTGCGCCGTGGGTGGGCCCCGAACAGGCCACGCTCGTGCGCTACGCGCTCTATACGTTCCGCTCGCTGATCGCCGATAACTGGCGCCGTGGCCGCGTGCTGATCGCCGGCGACGCCGCACACCAGATGCCGCCGTTCATGGGTCAGGGCATGTGTTCGGGTCTGCGCGACGCATGGAATCTCGCCTGGCGATTCGATCTGGTGCTACGCGATATCGCGCCGCCGTCGCTGCTCGATGGCTACACGCCCGAGCGCCGCCCGCAGGTGCGCGCGGTGATCGACGCGTCGATCGCCATGGGTCAAGTGGTCTGCACCTCGGACCCCGTCAAGGCGGCCCAGCGCGACGCCGCGTATCTGGGCGGCAACGTGCCGCCGCTGCCGCCCTTCCCCGGCCTCACCGACGGCCTCATCGTGCACACGCAGAATAGCGCCGATGGCGGTATCGCCGGGCAATTGGGCGTCCACGGTCAGGTGCGCAACCGGGGCCGCACGATGCGTTTCGACGACGCGGTGCCAACCGGTTTTCAGGTCATCGGGCTGGACGTCGATCCGCAGCACTGGCTGGACGATGCCTCGCGCGCGGCGCTTGACGTGCTGGGTGCACACACGGTCGGCGTGACGTGTGACGAATCGAAGATCGTGGCCGATCGCGTGCTCTACGATCTCAGCGGAAAATATCAGCGGTTCTTCGCGTAGCACGATGCGAAGATCGTGATCGTTCGTCCGGACTACTATGTATTTGGCGCAGCACGTACGCCGGAAGAGGTCAACGCACTCATCGCGAAACTGATCGCGAATATGGATCTCGCTCAAGCAGACGATGCGTGCGAAGCCCAGCAAAGCACGATGGTATAAGACGCGAAAACAGGCGGCGTGCAGACCGCGCGTCGCCTCACGCCACCATCAGCCTGCGCCGGTCGCGCCACACCGCGAGCGCGAGCGCCAGTAACCCGCACGCGGCGATCAGCACGAGCAGCGCGCTCTTGCCGCCGTGCACCAGCACCCAGCCGCCCACCGCCGGAAAACCGAACGCGCCCACAAAATACGCGGCAACGAACCAGGTGAGCGCAGCACGCCGATGCGCGGCGATCGAATCGTTGACGGCCTGCAACTGCACGATCGGATAAGCCAGCCCGTAACCGGTGCCCAGCAATACCGCCGATATCGCCTGAAACCACGCGTGATAAGGCACGGCAAACATGGCGCCGCTGCCCAGCACCATCATCGCGAGCAGGACTTTGGTGGCGGTTTGCGGCCTCAACCTCGCCACGAGACGCGAAAGCAGCCAGCGCGTCGCCACGACGGTGATCGTATAGACGCTGAAAAACGTGCCCGCCTGCGCCTGCGTGCCGTGCACCAGCGACATCTGAAATGTCATCAGCCCGGAAAACACGCAGCCGCCCAGCGCGATGATGACGACCGGATACACCGCAGACGTGCGCGCCACCGCACCGATGCTGCGCAGCCAGCTATCGCGCTGCGGCTGTACGTGCGCAAGCTGCCCGAACGCTTCGAGCAACATCGCGGCAATCACGCACAGCGCGCCGATGCCGAAGAGCAACGCGTCGAGCGGCACGCGCCACCAGCGGATCGCCAACGCGGCCAGCGCCGGACAGCCGCCGATACCCGTCATCTGCACGGTCGCGAAACGCAGGAACCAGAGGCCGCGATCGGCGTCGCTGGTGCGCTCGGCAAGCGCCATCGGCGCGGCCAGACAGAAGGCGCCCCAACCCAGTCCGACGAGAAAACCCGGCAGCGCATCGATCGCGCCGGGCCGCCCCGTCAAGGCGAAACTCGCCACGCCCGCGCCCACCGCTAACGACGCCAGCGCCGCCATGCGCGCCGCGCCGCAGTGGCGCACGGCCCAGCCCGTGAGCGGCACACCGGTCAAGGTGCCGAGCGCCGCGCCCGCCAGCGCCACACCGGTCTGGAAATCCGTGCCGCCGGCCAGACGCACATGCATCGAAAAGAGAAACGTCGCCCCGTAGCCGGCCGATGCCAGCAGTACACCCATCAGCATGACGACGGCATTGAATGGGCGCACGTGGGCGATCCGCTCGTTGAAGGAAAGCAGCAGCTTAACAGGGGCGAGTGCGCGTCCTTTCGAGGCCCGCCCGCACGCAGTTCATTTATCACCAAATAGTTAATCGAGGCTATAAAAACCGCAAATCCGCGATACCTCACGAACCGCCAAACACCCTGTTTATTAACGCTTTTGCAATGCTCTATTGCGTGACTTCGCGGCAATAAAATCGCCTCACGTAAACCCCTATCAGTAACTACTTGGTTAATTATCTACACTGCGGGCTTCAGCACGAAAACCGGGACGCCCCCGCCCGGCCAGGCAATACCGACGATGGATACCCGCACTCTCCCGCCCGCGGCAAACGCGGCGCCCCAGCCCGCCGCCACGCCCTACACGGCCCGCAGCCTGATCGCCGTCGCCGGCATCCTGCTGGTTGCCGCCAACCTGCGGGCCGCCGTTGCCGCGCTGTCGCCGATCTACGACCTCATCGGCAAGAGCTATCTGGTTTCGCCGCAAGCCCAGGGCGTGCTCGGCTCGCTGCCGGCGCTGGCGTTTTCGGTATTCGGATGCTGCGCGCCGGCAATCAACCGGCGGCTCGGCCTGGAGCGCGGCATCGCGCTCGCCATGCTGCTGGTCAGCGCGGGCGATCTGGGCCGCGCGTGGCTCTCCGGTTCGGTCTGGAGCCTGGGCCTGTTTTCGCTGATGGCGCTCGGCGGCATGGGCATGGCCAACGTACTGCTGCCCGCGACGATCAAGCGCTACCTGCCGGGCCGCGTAGGCGCGACGACGGCGGCTTACTGCATCATGTCGGCGGTCGGGGCGGCGGCGCCCTCGCTGCTCGCGGTGCCCGTCGCGCATCTGTTCGGCTGGCGTTTTTCGGTCGGCGCATGGTCGCTGCTGGCCGTGATCGCCGCGCTGCCCTGGCTCGTGCTGCATCGGCCGCAAACGGCCGTGCAAGGCGCGCGCGACCCCGACCTCACACGGCGCGCGTTACGCTGGCCGCAGACCTGGGCGCTCGTCGTCGTATTCGCGGGCGGCGCGTGGGTGATGTACGCCCTGCTCGCGTGGCTGCCGACGATGCTGGTGCAGACCGCGCACGTCGCCCCCGCCCACGCGGGCGCGATGCTCGCGCTCTACAGTCTCGTGGGGCTCGCGCACAATCTCGTCGTGCCGAATCTGCTCGCCACGACCCGGCGGCCCGAGCGCGTGGTGATCGTCGCGGCGGCCTGCACGGTCATCGGCACGCTGGGTCTTGCCTACTTTCCGCAACTGGCGCTGCTCTGGGTGATTCCGGCGGGCCTGGGCGCGATGGCGATCACCATCGGCCTCACGCTCATCAATCTGCGCAGCCGCACCGAAAGCGGCACCACCGCGCTGAGCGGCGTCATGCAGGCAAGCGGTTATCTGATCGCATCGGCGGGACCGTGGGTGACCGGCAAGCTGTTTGCGTTCAGCGGCGGCTGGCTCGTGCCGTGCTGGCTCATGGCCGCCACCGGCGTGCTGATCGGCATCGCGGGCTTCGCCGCAACCCGTCACGGCTTTATCGAAGATCAGCGCTGACGCTCGGGCACCTCGACCCAGCGAGCCGCATGACCGATGCGTTCGCAGAAGTGCTCCAGCGTTTGCATCGTCAGCGAGACCGTCACGGCATTGTCGAGCGGATGAAACAACACGCGGCGCTCGGCGCGCAATGCCGCTTCGATCACGAGTTCGATCTGGTTGTCCGGGTCATTGGCCAGCGCGAGCGGACTGAGCGCGCCCGACCAGGTGCCGAGTTGATGCTCCAGATGCGCCGCATCGGCAAACGACAGCCGCGACGTGCCCAGCGCGCCCGCCAGCGCCTTCAGGTCGAGACTTTTGGTTGCGCGTACAACCAGTAAGTAGAGCCCGCGCTTATCGCGTATCAGCAGGTTCTTGCAGATCACGCCTTCCAGCCCGAGATCCAGCGCGAGAAATGCCTCGACGCTGACTACGGCGTCGTGCGCGCGCACCTCGACGGGGTCGCCGCAGGTATTGAGCAGATCAAGCAGATCGGCGGTATTCAGCATCCAGACTTTCGCTCGCGACTTTCGACAGGTTGAAGAAAGGCCCCGGCTGCACGTTGTTTCGAAAGGTTTGGCGTATCTGCTGTAACCTTGAAGGCTCGTGCCCCTTGGGGCCCTGAAACTTACGATTCTTATATCATCGTTCAGTTTCCGGCTTCACGGTCCTTGCCGGAATTAACGTGCGCCCCAGAATGCCGCTGCCCTCATTGCTGCCGCCGCTGCCACCTTTGCCCCCGTTGCTCGACGAAACGCTGCGCCGCGTCGACCGGCGTTATCGCCTGCCGCCGCTGGCCACCGCCTCGGCGCTGACCGACGGCCACAGCCCGGCGACCCGGCTCGCCGTCTCGATCGAAGCGGCCCGCGAAGCGCTCGCCGCGGGGCATACGCCGGACACTGCGATCCGGCACACCTTCATCGACGCGCTCGCGCAGATGATTCGCCACGCGATGCGCGAGGAAGGCGGCGATGCCACGCTGCAGGCCACGGTTCTGCGCCATCGCGAGGCGCTGGTGCGCGAATACGCGGCGCTGGCCACGGAAGCCGACCACGACCGGCGCGCGATCCACGCCGGCGTCAACGCCATCGCCCATCCCGCAAAGCTGCAGCGCCTGACGCCCGGCGCGCAACGCGACGCGCTCGCGCAACTGCAGGCCGCCGCCGCGCAGGCGGCATGGCCCGCACTGGCGCAAACCCTGGCCACGTTGCGCAACGCACCCGCCATCGCGGCATCGGCCACCTTGCAACGCGACATCGTCAAGCTTGCGGAGAACCCGGCGCTTGCGCATCTGCTGCGCCTCGATGCGCTCGCGGCGAACGAACACGTGCGCCAGTACCGTTCGCTGCTCGATCGCAACGGCCCGCGTCCCGGCAGCGCCCAGGCCATTGCGCAAGGCACGCGTTCGCAGCAGCGCGGCGCGGCCGTCGAAATGCTGGCGATGCAGGCGCTCGACGCGCTCGCCACGCGGCTCAACGATGTCGATGCGAGCGGCCAGCAGTTTCGCGTCGTGACGTCGATGCGCGTGCCCTCGGCCATTCCCGGCAGCCACGAGCGCGCCAAAACCGAATGGGATGCCGTGCTGCTCGAACGCGCCAGGCTGGACGGCGAAGGCGCAGACGCCGCGCCCTGGAATGTGCGCCTGCTGCTGGAAGCGAAAGCATCCGTCGATGCCGCGACGACCGATCTCCCTCGCCTGTTGCGCGGCCTGCGCCTGCTCGCGCACGCCAACGTGGACAGTGTCTACGCGTTCGAAACGCAGCAAGGCACCGTGAAACTCAACGGCGCGTCGCTGCACGCGCTGTCCACCGACGATGCGGCCTTGCGCGACGCCGTGCTGTACTGCTGCGACGCCCCCGCCGAAATGCCGCCGCGCCTGCTGGGCGCAGCCAGCCGCATGCAGTTGTTATCGGCGCAAACGAGCGTCAGCTTCGCGAACGCGCTGGCCGAGCGCCAGCACGCCAATGCGCACGCGCTCGAACCCGTCTGGCAGGCGCTGCTGGAATCGCCGCACTGGCATTCGGTATTGAATCAATATCCGATGCTGGTCCAGGTGCGCGATCTCATGGTGCATACGGACGATCTCGCCGCCGCCATTCGCGCGTTACCTTAAAAGCGATCGAACCTGAACGCAGTCGCAGAACGGAATCACTGAACGGAATCACTGCGCGCGTCGCACAGGAATACGAAACAACCCATTGCACGCCGCGTTTAAACTCACTCGCCATTCTTCCATTTGAATCACGCAGGCATGGTGCGTGAATGGGCGCGATTCAATTGCAGCCGTTCAAGGTGCAATAGTGGGTATAAACCACCCCGTTGCCGTCCATGCCTGAAATCGTGCGCGTACCATTGCCATAATCGGTCACGCTTTCATTCCAGGTTGCGCCGTCCGCCGCCACGCCGCTGACGTAGGTCGAACTGCCGATGGTGGTCGGCACGCGATCGGATGCGCCGCCTGTCATCGGCGGTTTTTCGTTCACGGGCGCCGTATTGCCGAAATGCTGCACCGAGTAATTATTGCCGGAAGCATCGATGCAATTCGGAAACGCGAGACTGCCCGAGCAACCCGCGTCATTGCCCAGCGTGGCGCCAACGCCCGCCGGAGCGTAAGCCAAGGCGGCAACGCAAAGGCAACAGCTCAGGCTCAGGGCAATACGCTTCAATTCCGGCTCCGGGCAGATAAGGTGATCGAGATGATACGCAACGCAATAACGGCGCAATCCATTGTAACTTGAGGCCGATCGGGCCTGAGCGCGCACGCGCTTGCAACATCTCTTCAATCAGGCACGAAAATCATTCGTCAGAATAAAACATCATCGAGCCGATAAAAACGTTTGCGCATGCCCGAACGACCGGAATAGCCGGCACCGGTGCGCCATTTCATTTTAAAAAAACACCATGCGCCGATATCGTTCAGCAAACGTAGAAACTCCGTGCAGTGACGAATTGACCACACACGCAGGTCTTTTTAACGAAGCGTCAATTTGAAGTAAGCAAAATACATAGGTCGCTGGTAAGATGAGCGCGAATATCGGATGGCAACCCGTTGCTCCGGAATAACGACCCGAATCTAGACCACTCGGGCCGCCGGTTCGAACAACAGGTGCCATCGGCCATCGGGGAAAGGCCATCTGCCCGCATGCAGGAACACAAGCGCACCCGCCAGAAAAGCGTCCGCCCGTTCACCGCATGCTACCGACCGCAAATGTTCAGACGCGAGCTGTGTCTCGCCGGCCAGACCGGCGAACCCAAACTGCCCGGCACCATTTGCGCACGTCTTACGCCTGTCTCGTGCAGACGTACTCCCCATGCACCACCCGAGCCCCGGCCGCTTAAGCGTCGCCGGGCCTGATGAACGCTGTCGAGTCGTTAGCTGCACGAACCAGCCGAAGCCGTCATGTCCACCCAGTCTAGCCATCATCATCGCCTTTTCATGGCGCTGGCCGGCGGGCTCAGCGCGACCCTCAATGCGGGCGCCTTTCTCGCACTGCTGCCGCCGCACGTTTCGGGCGGCGAGCTGATCTATTTGCGAGCGCTCGCGGGTCTGTTAGCCGTTGCCGCCTTTCTTCTGTTTGCGCGTTTCCATCTGCTGGCGAGCGCCCGCGATCTCTGGTGGATGCTCGGGCGCGGCGCCATGCGCTGGGCGCCGCTGGGCGTCGCGCTGGTGCTGCTGATCGCAGGCGCGCGGCTGGGCGGCAAGGAAAGCATCGTGTTACTGGCGAAATGGGCCACGCTCGCGCTGCCGCTGCAACTCGCCGGTCTCGCGGTGCTGCGCGGCGCGGCGCACAGTATCAACAATGCGCCCGGCAACCAGCGCGACGCCGCGTTCTTCGGCATGGGCAGCGAAGCGCGCAAGCTGAATCTGCGCCTGCGCCGCTCGCCGATTCTCGGTATCCGCGTGATCGGCTATTACAACGACACGCCCGTGGTGCCGCGCGCGGGCGAAACGCTGCCGCCATATCTGGGCCGTTTTGCCGATGCTGCCCCGCGTATTCAGGCCAACGATTTCGAAACGGTCTTTATCGCCACCGGCCAGCTCGACGGCGAAAACATCACGAACGACATCGTGCAGCAGCTTTACGATTCGACGGCCGCAATTTATTTCGTGCCGGAATCGCGCTTCGTCGAAGATCTCGCAACGTACAGCACCGACCTCGCGGGCGTGCCGCTGCTCGCGCTGCACGACATGCCGATCCTCGGGCTCTCGCGTGTGCTCAAGCGCACGGTGGATATCGTCGGCGCGATGGTCATGCTGTTGCTGCTCTCGCCGATCATGATCACCATCGCGATCCTGATCCGCCTCGATTCGCCGGGCCCGATCCTGTTCCGCCAGTTGCGCTACGGCGAGCGCGGCGAGCCGATCGTCGTGCACAAATTCCGTTCGATGCGGATGTTCACGCGCGAGGAAGAAGCCGCCAACAAGGGCATCGTGCGTCAGGCCGTAGCCGGCGACAACCGCATCACCTCGATTGGCGGCTTTCTGCGCCGTAGCTCGCTCGACGAACTGCCGCAGTTCCTCAATGTGCTGGGCGGCTCGATGAGTCTCGTCGGTCCGCGCCCGCATGCGGCCGAACACAACGAACTCTATCGACGCCTGATTCCCGGCTATATGCTGCGCCATAGCGTGAAGCCCGGCATCACCGGCTGGGCGCAGATCAACGGTCTGCGCGGCATCACGGATACGCCCGACAAGATGCAGCGCCGCGTCGAATACGACCGCTACTACATCACGCACTGGTCGCTCTGGCTCGATCTGCAGATCCTCATGCGCACGATCCCCGAAATCATTTCGGGCCGCAACGCGATCTAGGCCTTTCCAGCACACACAAACTAAAACGCCGGTGCCCTTTTGGGGCACCGGCGTTTTGCTTTATCGGCTCCAGCGGGCCGGACGCGCAATCAAATACCGCGGCCGATACGCCATTGACGCCAGCAGATGCGCAGGAAGTGGCGATCGTCGACCAGATAACGGCGCCACAAACGCGCCGGGTCCTGCATGATGCGCCAGCACCATTCGAAACCCGAACGCTGCATCCACATCGGCGCGCGCTTTTGCAGGCCTGCCGCGAATTCGATCGCCGCACCGGCGCAGATCATCAGGCCGCCCTGCAGCGAAGGCGCGTGACGGAACGCCCAGCGCTCCTGCTTGGGCATGCCGATGCAGACGAACACGATATCGGGCGCCATCGCGCGTACGCGCTCGGCAATCGCATCGCCTTCTGGGCCGGTCGGATCGAAGTTCATCGACGGCGCGATGATTTGCGCGTCGAGTCCGGGGAAATGCGTGGCCAGGCCATCCAACAGCGTCTGTTCCTGGCCCGGCATGCCACCCACGATCACGGTTTTCCAGCCGCCCACGCGCGCGCGCTCGCACAGTGCGGGCACGAGGTCCGCGCCCGTCACACGGCCCGGCAAAGGCTTGCCGAATGCACGGCTTGCCCACACGACCGGCATGCCGTCGGCGAACAGAAAGTCTGCGGTGCGATAAAGCGCCTTGAGTTCGGGCTGGCGGTCGAGCCGCACGAGATGATCGACGTTGGGCGTGACCGTCACGCGCGCGCGACCGTCGCGTTGCTGCGCGGCTTCGCACAGTGCGTCGAGCGCGGTGTCGAACGGCACCGCGGCAATGTCGAGGCCGAACAACGTGATCCTGGGCAACGATGCTGCCGATGCAGCCGATCCTGCCTGTGCGGTCGCTTCCGGCGCCGCCGTTTGAGAAAGCGCAGTGCTCATTGTTTTTACAACCCCGACTTCCCGCACGGATGCATACCGCCCAGAAACGCGCACGCAATCAAGCGCGCAGGTTAAAGAGGCGATTCGTCCGACGTGATGTTGTTTGGTCTCCTGGCAAAGCCAAGACGTATGGTTTTATTCGCAGAAAAACTGCAAAACGAATAGTACCAGCGCATCTCAAAAAGCGGGTGAGGCTGACGTGTTTTTTCAACGACACACGCACAAAGAAATTATCTTCGGCATGTGACCTTTCATATTTCAATTCGTCAGATGATTGAGCCGGATTGCCCGGAAACCCTGTACTGTCGCCTCGAAAGCGTGCGTGGCCGTAGGGAAAACCATCGTATTCGCAGCACGAAACGGCGAACATCGCGGCGGCTGCGTAATTTGCCGTAAGGGAGTTTCCTTATAGTGCCGGCGGCACGCAAACCATTAGTCCGATTTAAAACATCGCGGCAGTGCGTGGCGATCCCGGTAATATCGCCCGATCGACCGTTAATATCTGAACAATACGCACGCGCTAACGTTTGCGCGCAATATAAAACACCGATTTCCCATTCAACTCCGCTTCATCCGCAGCGCGCTTTACGTTCAATATGATTGTCGACGCTCGTGAGATCCCCGCCGGCAGCGTGCTGCAAGGGAACGTGTGCATCGTGGGAGCCGGCGCCGCCGGTATCGCCTTGGCAGGCGAACCCGACGCTGAGCATCGTGGCGCTCGCGCTACGCCGGGCCGCGCATCTCAAGGGCGCGGCGAATCTGCATGAGCAGCCGGTACGCTAACGCGTCGGCCACTGATTCGGCATCCTGATCAGTTGCGCGTGTCGCGCGAAAGCCGCGCACTCGCCTTCGCCCACAATGCCGCCAGCGGTGCAACGCCCAGCAGGCGATGCGCTGCCCACGCCGCAATCGCGCCGTTCACCGCCACTGCCAGCGAAGCCGCCGCCGCCGCGCCGACACTGCCGCCCAGCGGCGCGAGCACGGCAAGACCAATCAGCAGCACGGCCACCGAATAGAAGTTGATCCGATAAAGCACCGACGTATGCGCCGTCATGCCGAGCAATTCGGGCATCGCCGTAAAACACGCCGCGGCCAGTTGACCGATTGCGAGCACGCGCAAGGCCGTCGCGCCCGCGCCATATCCCGCGCCGAACAGCGCCAGCAGGCGCTCCGGGAACAGCAGCATGCAGATCGTGCACGGCAGCGCGAGACACAGCACGATGCCCACCGCCTGCGCCGCGCTGCGCTGCAAACCCGCCAGATCGCGGCGCGCATAGAGGCTGGCGAAGCGCGGCGCGGCCATGCCGGTCACGCCGCTGATCAGCAGGTTAACGACCAGCGCCAGCCGCCATGCCAGCGCGAACAGCCCCGTCTCGCGCGAGGTCGCCACGATGCCGAGCACGATCGCAGGCGCGGAGGTAATCAGCAGCTTGGTGAATTCCAGCCCGAAAAGGGACAACCCCGGTTTGAGAAGGCGCGGGGTTTCGCGTGCCGACTCGCCATCCGCAGACTCGCCAGCGGACACAGCCGCAAGCGCCCGCTTGAGCAGGATCGCGCCCACCAGCGCCGTCACGGCGAAGCTCGCGGCGATCAACATGAGTGCGTGCGCAACCGTCATGCCGCCCGTGAGCACGACCGGAATCGCGGCAACGCAGAAGATCGCGGGCCACAGCCACGAATAGATCATCTGGCTCAGGCCCACGCGCTGCAGCCCGGCAAGCGCCCCCGCGAGCGCCGCGCCCACGTTTTGCGGCACGAAGGCGAGCGCACCCAGCACGAGCGGCCACGCCAGATCGGGCTTCTTCAAACCGTACTGCGCGAACGCAGCAGCACCGGCGGCCAGCACAAGGGAAATCGCAACCGAGGCCAGCACCACCAGCGTGAGCGCACGTTTGATCGCGGGCCGCACGGCGCCGGCGCGGCTTGAGGCCACGTCCATGGCGATCTGCCGCGTGAGCGCCTGATCGATGCCCAGCCGCCCGAAACCCGCGAGCGCCACCATCGTGCTGAACACGATATAGAAGTTGCCCGTCTGCACCACGCCCAGCGCGGCGGCGGTCAGCAAATGGAAACCGTAGCGGCTCGGCAGATCGAGCAGGCGCACGCCCAGGCTCACGAGCGAGCCGCGGACGATCGAAGCGCCGCTCGAAGCGGGCGCGGTTTGGGTATCGCTCACGTGCGGTTTATCCGGTTGCAAGAGTCGGGTCGTCGATTAATCAGGATGGCGAATCATGATGCAGCACTGCCGCGCAGCACGAATAGCGTCACGCTTTGCGGCGGCAGTGTCGCGCGCAAGGTGCCGTTCGTGTAGTGCACGTCCTGCACGCGCGCAAGCTGGTTATTGGCGAGTTGCCAGGTTTCGGCCGCGCCGTTCGCAGCAAAATGCGCGAGCGACACCGCAGCATCGGCGGGACGGTCGAGCTGTTTGTTGATGACTACGAGCGTGAGCGCATGATCGCTCGCGCGCAAGGCTGCGAACGCGGCCACCGTGTCCGGGTCGAGCGCATTGGCCGTCACGCTGGTGGTACCGAAGGCGCCGCCATTGCCGTTGTAGTTGCGATAGAGCTTGATCGCCTTGTACACCGGCATCGAAGGATCGATCGAACCCCAGCGCGTGGCGATATCGAGTCCTTCGCGCCCGAAGATGCCCAGCAGGTCCGCCTGCGCGGTCGCGCCGTTCATCAGCGTTTCGCCGCCCCAGTTGTATTCGGTCAGCGCGATGGGCGTGCCTGCATAGTAGTAGGTATTGGCCCAGCGGCGCATCGTCGGAATCAGCGCCACGACGCTGTTGATCCACGTGGGGTCCGTATAGTGCGGGTCCCAGAGATCGCGCGTCGAGCGGTTGCGCTTGAGCATGATTTCGGCTGTATTGGCCGCGCCGCCATCGGCGTATTCGCCGCCTTGCGGGTAGAAGTGCAGGCTCAATACGTCAACGGGATGCCCCGCCGCTTTCCATTGCGACAGCAGCCACGGCACGTAGTCCATGCCCTGGGTTTCGTTCTCGCGGTCCGGCGCGTGATCGTAGCCATGCGCAACGGCGTTCTGCTGATCGAAGCCGCTATGGAAATAACCGGCCCAGCCCCACTCTTCCGGCGCGAGCACTTTCGCGTGCGGGTCGGCGCTTTTCACGGCGCGCGAATAGGCCATGACCTTGTCGGCGATTTCGCGCGCATGCGCGCCAGTGGGATGCACGTCGCGATGAATCACGTGCCACAGGCTCGGCTCGTTATCCATGGCGTAATAGCGCACGCCGCCCGCATTCGCGCCGCCGAACTGCGCCACCAGCGCGGCCACGCGCGCCTGTTCGTTCTGCGCGTCGTCGGGCACGGTGGCGTCGTTCGGGTCGTTGCTTGTGATCGGCACGTCGCCCATGCCGACTCCATTGCCCGCGTCCGGCGTGCCATCCACATCGTGATTGGGCTGCGTGCCGTATTTGGCGATCGAGAAACTCGCCAGCGTCTGACGCTGCGGCCCGAGTTTCGCCACGCGCCCGAGCATCGGAATCGTGATGATGGGCGTGGCGCCGCCTGCCTGGCTCAGCGTAACGAAACGATCGCCGTATTGATCGTTGATATCGTTCGGATTGGCGGCAACGCTTTCGAAATACCAGTCCTTGCCCGCATTGCGCGCATCGAGCCGCCAGTTATACGCCGACGCGCTATTGCCGCCCGAACGGTTGATCGGCACGCGCAGATCGCGCAGCGTTGCCGTGGTGCCGAAGTTGATGCCGTAAATCAGCGGGCTGATTGCATGGCGATTGGCGGCCGCATCGACGCTGATGGCAACCGGCGCCGGCTCTGAGGTGGCTTCGGTGCACGAAGCCGTGCCCGCTGCCAGCAACGCAGCCGCAAGCGGCGCGAGAAAAAGTCTAGGGCGTCGCGTGCGCGGCATGGTCGCTCCGTGGGGCGGCTTCATCGGAAGCGTCGTGGTCGACGTCCTGGTCGGTGGCATGGTCAGCATGGGTTTCGGCCTGATCGCCCAGACCGCCCGCGCGCCAGATATAGACGAAGATCGCGAGTATCACCGCGGTTTCGCCAGGCGTGAGCGTGGGCGGATAAAAGAACGAAATCACCAGAATATAGACGAGGTAATCGAACAGCGAGCCAAGGAAATCGTCGTCGACTTTCGCGCGCAGTCGGCGGTACAGCATCATGCCGCGCACCTGATACAAGAGGATGATCAGCGCGCCCACGAGGCCGTACTCGAATACGATGCCCAGCCAGGTGATGTCGGCGAGAAAGAAGAAATGGTGGAAGTAGTCGAACAGGCTGTCGCGGCTCGTCGGGCTGATGGTGCCCACGCCAAACAGCCAGCGCATCGGTTCGTCGCCGAGAAAGCGCGAAGCCAGATCGATCGAGATACGCCGCGTGTCGAAACCGTTGGCCGAATTCAGATTGAACGTCGTGGCCAGATAGCCCGCCGAGAACATGCCCACGAGCGCGAACGGCCCGCATACCAGCAGGCCGACGCGCGCCATCGGCCGCGACCAGATAAACGTATTGATGATCAGCACGCCCATGATGCCGATGATCATCGCGCGCGTTTTCACGATCAGCAGCGTCACGGCGAAGGCCACGGCCGCGCCGAGAAAATAGCCCAGATGCCGCTCGAAAAATGCGCGCCGGTAGCAGAAGAACAGCAGGATGATCGGGAAATACATCGACATGCGGATACGGTGCCCGCGCATGTCGGCGGTAAAGAACGGCGACTGGCCGATCACGTAATCGTCCCGATACCAGCTATCGGGCACGACGGCCCACATGAGGATCAGCGCGCCGATCACGATCATGCCCGCGACGATAAAGCTGCGTTCGAGTTCGTGCAGCGTGGGTTCGAGCGTCAGCAGTAAGGCGAGGAAAGAAAAGAAATAAAGTAAAGGCAGGAGTTTCACCTGCGCAGTAATACTGGTGAAGAAACCTTCGTGGAAATAAAACATCGCCGCGAAGCTCGGAAACAGCACGAGCCACGCGAAGCTGATGAGAATCTGCCGCGTCACCGGAAAGCGCGGATGGCCCGCCAGCCGCAAGGCGGCCGGCAGCGACAGGATCGGGAACGCCTTCGACAGCGCCCACAAGGGCGCAAGCGCGCTGATGTAGTGGAAGGTCTGGCCGAACAGCGGCAGCAGCGCGAGCAGCCACAGCAGGACGCGCGCCCGCGCCGGCTCGGCCGAAAACACAGGCGCGGACCGGGCCGTCGAAGTGGCGGTTTCCATCTCGTACAAGGTGTTCTGCCTGAGAGTGCTTCCTGTGCCCTCGATACCTTTAGTACAGGATGTGATTGTTCGAGATGGTGTAGTCGAGGCCGCGATTGAACGGCAACACCTTGTCGATGTACTGGTCGACCCATTGATCGACTTCGGCGATCGACGACTTCGGCACGAAGATCGTATCCGACGACTGCAGGATCACGTCCTGCGCCGAATCGCCCCTATGCGTGAGCGCGTCCAGATTGATCGTGTGCAGCATGGGGCGGCCGTCCGGGCTGCGACGGATCAGCACGACTTCATTGGTGCGCGCCGTGTCGAGCAGGCCCTGCGCCTCGATCACCGCCTGCAGCACGCTCATGCCCGGATGCAGCGGCACTTCGCCGGGCTTGCCCACCTGGCCGCCCACGTAGATATGCGAAGACGACTGCGCGATCGCGACCGTTGCATGCGCGTTGCCCGTGACGCCATTGGTGGCGAGCGCCTTGTTGATGCTTTCGGCCAGCTGCGCCACGGAAAGGCCGGCCGCCGGCAGGGTGCCCGCGAACGGCATCGACAGCGTGCCGTCCGGCGCGACCGGGCCGCGATAGTTCAGTTCGGCGTTGAAAGGCAGCGTGACCGACAGGTCGTCGCCCGCCTGAATGCGATAAATGGAAGGGGTCGAATCGACCCAGGTCGCGAAGTTGGCCGGTCGCTGGTATTGCGGCTCCACCCAGGTGCGGGTACAGGCGGTCAGCATCATCAGCACCAGGACGAAAGCCGGGCGAATTGTATTCATCGAGCGTGTAGAGCGTTTAATTGGGTGGCGCCGACTGGCCGTTGCGCGAAGGCAAACGATAACACCTGAAAAGTGTCATCAGCGAACGACAGCGACCGCGCGAAATTTATAGAAATACCGGCTGAGCCATGTTTTCTTACGTATTATATGCGCCTTCGGTATCTAACTTGTGGGCCAGGAACCACAACCATATGGTTATTACAACTAGGACCAGGCCTGACCGCAGGGCAGCAGTTGTTGATTTGACGATCCGGGATTATCTCAACACCTTTTTTTATTACCGCAAGATTGCAGCAGCGGTATTTCTTGCCATTGTCACGATCGGGGTGATCGTCGCGCTGGCGGTGCCGATGCCCTATCGCGCGCAGGCCACCCTGCTCGTGCTGTTCGCCGGATACTACGATCAGTCCAACAATACCAATGGTTCCGCCGGCCTGCAGCCCGCCGCCGGCCAGCTCGACAGCGTCGAAGCGCAGATCCTCAGCAGCCCTGAGCTTCATCGCGACGTCATCATTTCGAAATTGGGGCCGAACGCAAGCGAGCGCGAAATCAACGCGCAACTGGCGAATTTCGAACATCGTCTGCATATCGAACAGAACGACCTGGCCAACACGATCACGCTGAACTACTCGGACCCCGACCCGAAAGTCGCCGCCGATGCCCTGTCGCGCCTGCTCGACAAATATTTCCGCCGCCGCGCGACCATCTTCACGTCGGGCCGGGTCGACTTCCTGACCGGCCAGCTCGACGACGTCAAGGTCCAGCTCGACCGCGCCAACGCCGACCTGCTGACCTTCCAGAAGAAGCACGGCATCGTCGATGTAGACGACCAGATCGCGCGCGCCGTGCAGCTGGAAAGCCAGCTCGTGCAGCACAAGCTCGAAAACGATACCAAGCTCGCGCAGGACCGCGGCGAACTGAAGTCCACGCAGGCTTCGTCGAAAGGCGTGAACGCCACCATTCCCATTTACACGGACGATTCCGAAGCCGCGCACGCGCTCGACACGATGCAGCTTTCGCTGATGCAGCTCGAAACGCGCCGCGCCGATTTCGCCGCGCGTTATCTGCCGGGCTCGCCGTTCGTGACGCAGCTCGACCAGCAGGTCGCCGACATGCGCGCCAATATCGCGCGTCAGAAGAAGGAAATGACCACGGCCACGCGCCTCGGTCACAACGACTATTACGACGTGGTGCAGGGCAAGCTGTCCACGCTGAACGCGAGCATCGCGGGCGAAACCGCCTTGCAGCACGCGCTCGAAGAGCAGATCACCGATGCGCGCGCGCGCCTGAAAAACCTCAGCGATATTTCGAGCCAGATGCGCCAGATGCTGGCGAGTCGCGACATTCTCGCGGACAACTTCAAGGAACGCTCGCGCCAGGTCGAACTCGCGAAGATCCAGCAAGGCCAGGTGAGTCAGGTCAATAGCACGAACGTGCGCGTGATCCAGACACCCTTCCCGCCTTCGGAGCGCAGCGTGCCGGGCAGCCTGATCGTCTCGGCGGCGGTGGCTGCGGGGCTGCTGATTTCGGCGCTGGTGGTGCTCGTGCTGGCCAGCATGCGCGAAACTTTCCTGAGCCCGGAACAGGCCGAACGCTCGCTGCTGCTGCCGGTGCTGGCCGCGCCGCTCGCGCAGACCGGCCCGCGCCGCGGCGGCGCCGACGCGCTCACGCCCGCCGTCAGCCGGCCCGTGCATCTGACCTATGGCCGCATGATCGCCGCCATCAACGCGAGCACCGACTCGCGCGCGAAACTGGTGATGGCGCTGTCCTTCGGCAAGAACGACGGCTTGCAGGATGTGATTCGCGGCCTCGCCGCCGAACTCGAAAGCCGTTCGGACAAGCCGGTTCTCGTGCTCGACATGGCATCGGCGCCGGAGGCCGCGCCGCTCTACGGCCTGCCCGATGCGGGCGGCCTGCTGCGGTGGCCCGGCTACGCCTCGGCCCGCACGGCCGGCGCGAATGACGCACAGGCAAAGGATGCATCCGCGGATGCGCCCGCGAATCCGCACGACCTCGTCTACGAACGCGTCGACGGCCACAACATCGTGGTGGCGCGTCCGCGCAACGGCATGTTCCCGGCGTCGTGGCATCAGACCCGCGAGCTTTTCGACGCGCTGCGCGCCGCGCACGACTACATCGTGCTGCACGCGCCGCCTGCGAGCCAGTCGTTCGCCGGCGTGGAAAACGCCGCGCTGGCCGATGCCACGATCCTTGCCGTGCGCGCCGAATCCACGCGCAAGCCCATCGCGCTGACCCTGCGAACGCAGGTGCAGGACGCAGGCGGCCGCCTCATCGGCCTCGCGCTGACGCACCGTCGCGCCTATATTCCCGACTTCATCTACCGCTTCTTCTAATTACCGGCGACAGACCGGAACACCATGGCCCAAATCAGCGCGATCCTGCCGATCAAGACCCGGGGACGGCATTACGCCGACAACATCGGCCGCTGCGACATCCTGTTTTCGTCGCTGCGCCACTTCACCACGCCCGATACGTTTCACCGCATCGTGCTCGTGGTGCCGCACGAAGAAGTCGACGAAGTCAAAGGCTATGCGAAAGCGTGGGCCGACTTCCCGATCGAGGTGATCGACGAATCGCTCTATATGGGCGTCTTCGCGGAGTTCTCGCAGCGCCATCAGATCCGCAACTGGCACCGCCAGCAGATCATCAAGCTGAATGCGCCCGAGTGGATCGAGACCGAATATTTCCTCGTGTTCGACCCGGACTGCTTCGCCACGCATCCGTTTACCGTCGATACGCTGATTCACGACGGCCGCGCGCTCACGCACCGCCAGCCGCGTACCGCCGAGCCGCGTTTCTGGGAAGCGTCGGCGAAACTGCTGAACGTCGATCCGGGCCTCGACCGCGACGGCCTCTGGTGGACGCCCACGATCCTCTCGCGCACGCTCTGCCTGAAACTGCACGAGCATCTGGCGCAGATGTACGGCACCGACTGGCGCCGCGTGCTGCTCTCCAACTACGCGATCGACTGGACCGAATACACGCTGTACTGGCTCAACGCCGAGCGCGAAGGCCTGCTCGACCAGTATCACGCGTTCCCGCTGCCGGGCCAGCGCACGCTGCACGCCGCCGAAAGCGTCTGGTTCGCCAACGACATGAAGGAATGGAGCGCCGCGCAGCATTTCGCCGAAAGCAGCGACGGCCTGTTCGCCGTGGTGCAGAGCAACACGCATATTCCGCTGGAGCAGGTGGTCGAGAAGCTTTCGCCGTATTTCCCGATCAAGGTGCAGCCGTACGAGCGTCACTTCGACGCCGCGCTCAAGGGTGCCGAGCTGTACTCCGCCATCGCCCGGCGCGGGCTCAAACTGCTGAACAAGCTGCGCGGCATGGTCTCGGCTTGAGCTGGATAAATGACGATTACCGGGTTGCCGCCACGGCAGCCCGGTCAGAATTACCGCCCCTTCTGCCTGTTTTCTTTCAGGCTTCCCCTTCATTTTTCCGCTGGCGTTCCGTTATCAGGAACGTGAGCCGGGCGAATGCAGATTTGTCCGCCTGATATTTCCGGTTAATGCCGATTAATCGGCATGCCATTGCATTCTTATTCGCGCAAACGTTAGCGCGAGAATAAAGCGCAAATAAGTGATTAACTGCCGCGTCGATCGGGCAGGCAATCGAATATCGAAAGGAGCTGAAAGGTTTTGACGGGATCTAAAAAAGGACATCGGGCTGGACGTCGCGCAATTCGCCGTTTTGCGGGCGCCTTGAGCGCGAGCCTGGCCATGCTGACGGCGCTGGCAGGATGCGGCGGCGGCGGCTCGGGCAGTACGTCCACTAGCAGCACGGTCACGGTCAGCCCAACGACGCTCTCGCTCACGGTCGGGCATTCATCGGCACTGACCGCGAGCGTCGCATCCAGCAACACCGGCGTCACATGGAACAGCAGCGACACGACCGTCGCGACCGTCACCGACGACGGCGCCGTCACCTGCGAAGCCGTCGGCAGCGCCACGATCACGGCCACCAGCGACGCTCAGGAAGCCAGCGCCAGCGTCACCTGCGCGAAAGCGTTCACCGTCTACGAATTCCTCAAGCTCAAGCAGTATCAGGACGCCAGCGGCGTCAACACGATTTCGGACACGTGGTTCGAAGGTCTGGGCATCACGCCGCTCAACCTGCTCTACTCCAGCAAGCTGGTCACCTGCCCGCTCACGAGCTGCACCGACGAATACACCGTCGATACCACCAAGATCGCCACCGCCGCCGCCAGCGCGGACAGCACCGGCGCGATCCCGGTCTCGCTCGACCTCGAAGTCTGGGACACCAAACGCTTCTATCCCACCACCGCGACCGGCAACGGCCAGACCATCGTGCAGAACCTGACCGAAGCGCTCACGGACTTCAAGGCCGACAATCCCAGCGCGGTCGTCGGGCTCTACGCGGAAGTGCCGCAGAACACCTTCGGCTGGAGTTCGACCACGGCCACGACCTACGACGCGCTGAATCCGCAATATGCGGCCGTGGCGGCGCTGGTCGATTACTACAGCCCGTCGCTCTACAACTACGGCTACGACGGCACGTCCACCGGCGACACCGACTGGAACAGCGCGGCCGTCTATGCCGTCGAGCAATCGCGCGCCTTCGACACGCTCAACGGCACGTCGAAGAAAGTGCTGCCTTACATCACGCCCGTCTGGACCGATAGCAGCAACGCGAGCGAAATCCTCACTTACGACCAGATGATGTATCGCCTCAAAGCACTGAAAAGCGCGGGCGCGGATGGCTGCATCCTGTGGATTTCGAGCAGCCAGATCGATCCGTCCACGGGCAGTCTGCTCGTGATCGATACGACTGCGGGCTGGTTCAAGGCGGTGACCGATTTCATGGCGTCGAACGGGTGAGACTGTTCGTATCGGGGCGCGATGTGGCGATGTGCGTTCATACTGATCGAATCCCATCAGACCACCACGCTCACGATGAACCCTGATCGCCCCGTTGCTCTCGTTACAGGCTCGACTTCCGGCATTGGCATGGCCATCGCGCGACGGCTTGCGCGCGATGGCCATGCCGTCGTTCTGCATTCGCGCAGTTCCGCCGAGGCCGGCGCGGCGGTCGCCCGCGAACTGGGCAGCGGAACGGGCAACGCGGTCTACATCCAAGCCGATCTCGCCGACGATACCCAGCGTGTCAGGCTGATCCGCGAAGCCATCGCGGTCTGGGGACGGCTGGATGTGCTGGTCAATAACGCCGGCATCAGCCGCGTGATTCCTCACGACGATCTGGCCGCCGCCACGCCGGCCGTCTGGCAAGAACTGCACGAGATCAACGTGGTTGCGCCGTTTCGCCTCGTGACCGAAGCGCAGGCGGCGTTGCGCGAAGCGGCCACGCGTGGCAAGCCGGGTTGCGTGGTGAACGTCAGTTCGCATGCGGGCGTGCGGCCCAAGGGCGCGTCGATTCCCTATGCCGCGAGCAAGGCCGCGCTCAATCACGTGACCCGCCTGCTCGCGCTATCGCTGGCGCCGGAGATTCGCGTCAATGCCGTGGCGCCCGGCCTCGTGGATACGCCGCTCACGGCCGACTGGACCGGCGCGCAACAGCTCTGGAAGGAACGCTCGCCGATGCGCCGCGCCGCCACGCCGGACGACATCGCCCAGGCAGTGGCGATGCTCGTGTCGTCGGACTATCTGACCGGAGAAATCCTGCTTTCGGATGGCGGGTTGAATCTCACTTGATGCGCTTGAAACTGCGCTTGAAACGCCATCCGGGCGAAGGAAATCGAAGCGAGCCGCTTCAATCAGACAGTTTGCGCATTTGCGCGTAAAGATCGGCCTTGCCCTCGAAGCCGATGCCCGGCAGATCCGGCATCGTGATAAAGCCGTTATCGACTTTCACGCCATCGGGGAAGCCGCCATACGGCTGGAACAGATCCGGGTACGATTCGTTGCCGCCCAGGCCCAGACCGGCGGCGATATTCAGCGACATCTGATGCCCGCCGTGCGGAATGCAGCGGCTCGGCGACCAGCCATGCTGGCGCAGCATGTCGAGCGTGCGCAGATACTCGACCAGACCGTAGCTCAGCGCGCAATCGAATTGCAGCCAGTCGCGGTCAGCGCGCATGCCGCCATAGCGGATCAGGTTGCGGGCATCCTGCATCGAAAACAGGTTTTCGCCCGTTGCCATCGGCTTATCGTAGTAGTTGCGCAGCGTTGCCTGCAGTTCGTAGTCGAGCGGGTCGCCCGCCTCCTCGTACCAGAAAAGATCGTATTGCGAGAGCGCTTTCGCGTACTGGATCGCGGTATCCAGATCGAAACGGCCATTCGCGTCCACGGCCAGTTTCTGGCCATCGCCCAGCACGCTGAGAATCGAATCGATACGGCGCAGATCTTCGTCGAGCGACGCGCCACCGATCTTCTTCTTCACGACCGTATAGCCACGGTCGATATAGCTGCGCATTTCGTCCTTCAGCTTGTCGTGGTCCTGGCCCGGGTAGTAATAACCGCCCGCCGCGTAGACGAAGATCTTGCGCTGCGGCTGGCCGTTGCCGTAACGATCGGCGAGCAGTTGAAAAAGCGGCTTGCCTTCGATCTTCGCCACCGCGTCCCACACCGCCATATCGATCGTGCCGATTGCAACCGAACGCTCGCCGTGACCGCCGGGCTTTTCGTTGGTGAACATCGTCGCCCAGATCTTGTGCGGGTCGAGATTGTCGCCGGCATCGTTCACCAGCGCAGCGGGATCGGCTTCGAGAATGCGCGGAATAAAACGCTCGCGCATCAGCTTGCCCTGCCCATAACGGCCATTCGAATTGAAGCCGTAGCCCACGACCGGCTTGCCGTCGCGCATCACATCGGTGATCACGGCAACGAGGCTCAGCGTCATCTTGCTGAAGTCGATATAGGCGTTGCGAATCGGCGAACTGATCGGAACGGTGATTTCGCGAATCTCGACGATTTTCATGGTGCTGTCTCCTGGACTGACGCGGCTGCAATGGGACGTAGCATAGCCGCCGCAGACCGCCCTATACTTCACCTCAATTCATTTCATTTTTTACTAAAAGTGAGAACTGATTCCACTTCCGATTTCGAGTTTTTCGTGCAACTGGCGAAGCTCAAGAGCCTGTCCGGCGCTGCACGATCGATCGGCATCACACCGCCCGCGGCGACCAAACGGCTGGGCATTCTGGAAGAACGCTTCGGCACGCGGCTCGTGAACCGCACGACCCGCAGCGTGAGCCTGACGCCCGAAGGCGAGACCTTCGCGCGCTACGCCGCGCAGATCCTCGAACAGGTGCGGGAGATGGAAGACGCCATCTCAGGCTCGGCCGCCGATCCGCGTGGCCGCCTGCGTATCAACGCGACGCTGGGTTTCGGGCGCACCACCATTGCGCCGCTGGTATCGGAATTCGCCAGGCGTTATCCGCACGTGGAAATCCAGTTCGTCGTGACGGATCGCCCGGTCGATCTGGTCGAGGGCGCGTTCGACATGGCGATCCGCTTCGGCGAATTGCCGGACCAGCGGTTGCGCGCGCGGCGTCTGATGAGCAACCGGCGCTTTCTGTGCGCGTCGCCGAAGTATCTGGAGCGGCATGGCGTGCCGCAGCGCAAGGAAGATCTGCTCGCGCATCGCTGCATCATTCACACGCAAAACGACGACACCTTCGGCGTGTGGCAATTCATGCAGAACGATCATCTGGAGGCGCTGAAGGTGAGCGGCGCGCTCTCCAGCAACGACGGCGATATCGTGCTGCGCTGGGCGCTGGACGGCCACGGCATTCTGATCCGTTCGGAGTGGGATCTGGCCAAGTACATTCAAAGCGGCAGGCTCAAGCTCGTGCTGCCCGATGTGGTGCTACCCTCGGCGGACCTGTTCGTCTACTACCCCGGCCAACGTAACGAATCCACCCGCGCCCGCGCGTTTATCGACTTTCTCGTCAAGCATTTCGAGGCGCCGTTCGTGCCGGTCGAACTCGGCAAAACGGCTGCGGGACGCAGGAAAACCGTCAGAAAATGACCCACGGCACACGCCCGGCGCGCGCCCAGTGAATTCATACTTTTTTCGTCTTAAATACAAAATTTACCCATATCGATTAAAATAATTCATGCTCGAAACTGAGCGCGATACCAATACCGATACCGAGCCAACTGGCCTGCCGGATCGCTAGCAACCCGTTATTCGAACACATGGCCAGCAAGACACTCCTGCGCCTCATGGAAGGCGTCCCGCGCGGGCAACCGCTCGACCCGCAAATGCTGCGCGACTGCGGCGTGAGCGCCCAGCAAACCACATATTTCGTCAGCGCCGGCTGGCTGCAACGGCTCTCCAAGGGCGCCTATCTGCTCGCGGGCGATTCGCCCACGCGCGCCGGCATTCTTGCGTATCTGAGCCATCACGCGAATGGCCTGCATGTCGGCGGCAAGACCGCGCTCGACTGGCAAGGCGGCCGTCTGAGCATCGACGCGCATACGCGTTTCTCGCTCTGGGCGCGGCGTCCGTATGCGATGCCCGACTGGGCCGATCTCCACTTGCCGCACACGCTGCAGACCACCCAACTCTTCGACGACGCCCTGCCCGGCAACACCTCGCTCGCCGCGCTGCCTAATCTCGATCCGTCGATTCTCGTTTCGCGGCCCGAGCGCGCGCTGCTCGAACTCGCGAGCGATATCGGCAAGCGTGGCGGCAAGGGGCAAGCGCTCGACGAGGCGATCGCCATTGCCGCCACGCTGCCCGATCTGCGGCCGAAGGTGCTCGACCGTCTGTTGTCGCATTGCACGCGCGTGAAAGTGGTCAAGCTCGTGCGCGACCTGGGCGCGGCGAGCGGTCATGCGTGGGGCGAAGATCTCCAGCGCCATGTGGACCGCTTAGGCCCAGGCAAGCGCTGGACGAGCAGCCGAAAAGGCGTGCCCGCGCTGAACCTCAAGGCCTAGCCTCGAAATCCTCGAATGCCGATACCTGGCATCACTAACGAATGACGCAACGCGACGCGCGGCGCTAAATCAGCCATTGCCGCCATGAAACAGCGTCAGCCGGTTCATCACCGATGTCACGCCCTGCACCGAACGCGTCACGTCCTCGGCCTGACGGATCTGGTCGCCGTTGCGCACCGTGCCGCTCAAGGTCACCGCGCCGTCACGCGCGCGCACGAATACGCCTGATACGTCGAAGCCGGAGGTCTTGCCCAGCGCGCGCCGCACCGCCCGGGCGAGCGCGCGATCGGCCTTGGTCGCGTGGCCCGAATGCGCGGGCGCGGCGCCTGCCGCAGGCGGCATCGACGCCATGGGCGTCATCGGCATCGTCGCTCCGCTCGCGGGCATGGAATCGGTCTGGGCATAGGCCGCAGCCGCGAACAGCGCGAGGGTCAGGCTCGAAACGACGCGCAACGTTACCGTCTTCATGATGGTCTCCAAAGGGGAATCTGCGTGAATGCGGGTCCGCATGGATCGCAAATACGTACCGTACGCCGAATCGGATGCACGCCTGGCCAGCATGGCCGGACGCCCTTTGCAGCCCCCTTGTGCAGCGCAAAATCAAAACTTCAGACGCCGCACGCCGACGAGCGTAGTATTCCATGCGATACAACGCAGCCGCCTCATTGCGCTTCACTCCCTGTCGCGCCTAACCCCTGTTCACGATTTGCGAGGAGCACGCCCATGAACCACGCAGAGCTGCAGTACCTCACCACGGACTACCCGTACCGCAAGCAATACGACAATTTCATTGGTGGACAGTGGGTCGAGCCGGCCGGCAACGAATACTTCGACAATATTTCGCCGATCACCGGCGAGCCGTTCACCTCGATTCCGCGTTCGCGCGAAGCCGATATCGAACTCGCGCTCGATGCAGCGCACAAGGCGAAGGACGCGTGGGGCCGCACCGCGCCCGCCGACCGCGCGACGCTGCTCGGCAAGATCGCCGATCGCATGGAAGCCAATCTCATGCGTCTGGCCGTGGCCGAAACCATCGATAACGGCAAGCCGCTGCGCGAAAGCTGCGCCGCCGACATTCCACTCGCCATCGATCATTTCCGCTATTTCGCCAGCGCGATTCGCGCACAGGAAGGCGCGATTTCGCAGATCGACAACGACACGGTGGCCTATCACTTTCACGAACCGCTTGGCGTGGTCGGCCAGATCATTCCGTGGAATTTCCCGATCCTGATGGCCACCTGGAAGCTCGCGCCCGCGCTCGCGGCCGGCAACTGCGTGGTGCTCAAACCCGCCGAGCAGACGCCCGCTTCCATCCTCGTGCTGATGGAATTGATTCAGGATCTGCTGCCGCCGGGCGTGATCAATGTGGTCAACGGCTTCGGGCTGGAAGCGGGCAAGCCGCTCGCCTCGAACAAACGCATCGCCAAGATTGCGTTCACCGGCGAAACCACCACGGGCCGCCTGATCATGCAGTACGCGAGCCAGAACCTGATTCCCGTGACGCTGGAACTGGGCGGCAAAAGCCCGAACATCTTTTTCGCCGATGTCATGGATCATGACGACAGCTTCTTCGACAAGGCGCTCGAAGGCTTCACCATGTTCGCGCTCAATCAGGGCGAAGTGTGTACCTGCCCCTCGCGCGCGCTGATCGACGAAAAGATTTACGACCGCTTCATGGAGCGCGCGCTCAAGCGCGTCGAAGCGATCCAGCAGGGTCATCCGCTCGATACGAAGACGATGATCGGCGCGCAGGCCTCGCAGGAGCAACTGGAAAAGATCCTCTCCTATCTCGATCTGGGCAAGCAGGAAGGCGCGCAATGCCTCACGGGCGGCGGGCGCAATGCACTCGGCGGCGAGCTTAAAAACGGTTATTACGTACAGCCAACTGTTTTTAAAGGCCACAACAAGATGCGCATTTTCCAGGAGGAAATCTTCGGCCCGGTGGTGTCCGTGACGACATTCAAAAACGAGGAAGAAGCGCTGCAGATCGCCAACGATACGCTGTATGGTCTGGGCGCAGGCATCTGGACGCGCGACGGCACGCGCGCGTACCGCTTCGGCCGCTCGATCCAGGCCGGGCGCGTGTGGACCAACTGCTATCACGCCTATCCCGCACACGCGGCATTTGGCGGCTACAAGCAGTCGGGCATCGGGCGCGAAACGCACAAGATGATGCTCGACCATTACCAGCAGACCAAGAATCTGCTCGTAAGCTATAGCGACAAGCCGCTCGGCTTCTTCTAGGCAGCAGGACACGAACTCGCGCGCCTCGCCATCCGGCGAGGCGCGTTCGTTTCCAGCGGAAAAAACAGGAAAATCAGGGATTGCAGGAATATCAAAAGGAGTGCCGATTATGACGAATGAAGTGCTACGCGTCGTCGCAACGCCCGCGGCCGTTGCGTTGATCGGGAAACTCGTGGCCGAACACGGCGCGGTGCTGTTTCACCAGTCGGGCGGATGTTGCGACGGCAGCGCGCCGATGTGCTTTCCCATCGGCGAATTCATGGTGGGCGGCGCGGATGTGAAACTCGGCGAGATCGCCGGCGTGCCGTTCTACATGAGCGAATCGCAATTCGAATACTGGCAGCACACGCAACTGATCATCGACGCGGTGCCGGGCAATGGCGGCATGTTCTCGCTCGAACGCCCGACCGGTTTGCGCTTTCTCACGCGCTCGCGCCTTTATGACGACGCGGAAAACGCCTGGCTGGCGCAACATCCGGTCGAGCGCGCGACGAACTGATCGTTCCTGCCCGCCGCGCCCTGCCTTAGAACCGCCACGCCAGACGCCCGCCGATCGCGTTGTCGTGCGAACCGCCGCCATATTGCCCGCTATACGCGATGCCCAGCGAAAGATTCTTCGCCAGATTCGCATCGACGCCCAGTTCCACCACCGCGGTATCGCGCGCGATCGGCACGCCCGCCACCGAGAACGACGACCCGCCATCGACAAACGCAAGCGTCGAGGCCGGTTGCGTATTGCCGAACGCGTGCCGCCAGCCCGCCATTGCGTGTGCGCTGATGCTGGCGAGCGGCAGTTCGCCCAGACGCGTCGCAATGCGCAAACCCAGCGTGGAATAGCCGATGTTTTCCGTATCGCCCTGATTGCGCAACGCGCTCGAGCCGCCGCTTTCCGTGAAGCCATCGGTGTGCAGATTCACGTAGGCGAGACCCGCGAACGGTTCCAGCGCGAAGCGGTTGAACGGCACCGCGTAGCCCACTTCGCCGAACACCTGCGCGGCCTTGGCGTCGTAGTTGGCGCTGTCGTGGTCGCTATAGCCGGTGAAGGCCGGATAGCGGTCCTCGCTCACATCGTTCCAGGTGTAGGACGCGCCCAGCCGCACGCCAATCGGTCCGTACTGCGCGCCGCCATAGAGCGCGACGTGGTAGGTGTCCACCGCAGCCGTCGAATTCAGGCCGTTTTCCAGCGAGCTATGCGCGAAACCGCCCGCCGCGCCCACGCGCCAATGGTCGGACAGCGCCATGTCCGCACCGCCGATCACGCCAGCCGATGTGCGATCGAGTCCCGCCGAATTGTCGTTGCCCGCCAGCCGGCTATCCGCGCCGTAGCCCTGCGCCCAGACCACGGGCTGATACGGCCGCCGATCGACGCACGCCCCCGACGAACCGCCGCGCGAAGCGTCCGACTCGCTCGCGGACATCGCGCCCTGCCCCATGCGCTGATCGCATAGCGCCGGGCCGCCTGCGAGCGCGGAAAGCGGCCCGCTGGTGGGTGCGAGACCCTGGCGCAGGCGGTCGGTCACCGCATCGCGCAGATAACGCGTATCGAGCAGGAACACGGTCTTTGCATCGGCGATCAACTGGCCGTTCACCATGTCGAAGGCCTGGCGCGCCGTCGCCACATCGCCCGAAACGACCGCCGAGAGCAGCGGCGCCGTCGACGGCATGCTCGCCAGCGCCCCCGCCACGCTCGACTGGTTTGGCGAAGTCGCCGCCGATGCCAGCGCCGCGCCGTTGGGCGTGAAGCTCACATAGACGCTGTTCGGGCTGTAGCCGAGCGTCGGCGTGAGGAACGGCAGGTTCGAGTTGACGCTCGTGAAAGTGCCGCTCACGCCGCTCGCGGCCGTGACGATCGGATATTGCGTCGATGGCGTGTAGACGCCGCTTCCCGCCACCACGCTCACCGTGCCGCCGCCGATGCTCACCGTGCCGCCCGCCGCCACCGAACCGCTCTGCTGCGGCGTGGTCGCGACCTGCAGCGTCGAGCCCGGCTGGAACGTGACGTTGCCGCTCACGTTGAGGCTCGCGCCCGGCGTGGTGGCCGCCGCCGTGCCGCCGTTCTGCACGATCAGGCCACCGACCGTGCCGGTGCCCGTGAGCGTGCCGCCCGACTGCACGGTGACCGTCGAATTCGCGGCCGATCCGCTCACCGCCAGCGTGCCGCCCGTGATGGCGGTCGGGCCGCTGTAGCTGTTGACGCCCGAGAGCGTGAGCGTCGAACCCGCGCCCGCCTTGGTGAGCGAGCCCGCACCCGCCAGCGTGCCGCCGAAGCTGCCGCCGCCGTTCACGGTCAAGCCCGAGTTGCCCAGATCGAGCGTCGATCCCGCCGCGCCGTCGAGCGAGCCGAGCGACACCGCAAGCGGCGCGCCGCCCGTCACGCCCAGCGCCAGCGTGCCGCCGTTCATCGTCAGCCCGCCGGTGCCGAGCGCGGTATTCGAGCCGACCGTGAGCGTGCCCGCGTTGACCGTCGTGCCGCCTGCGTAGCTGTTGTCGCCCGTGAGCGTGAGACCGGCCGCGCCGTTCTTGACGATGCCGCCGGTGCCTGACACCACGCCGGAGAGCACGGTATCGGCGCTGCCGCCGATGGTTGCGCCCGCATCGAGATTGACGGCATTGGCGAGATTGACCGCCGTGGCGGCGTCCAGCGTGGCAGGCGCCGCGAACGTGAGCGCGCCGGTGCCCAGCGCCGCATCGTTGCCAGCGATCAGCGTGCCGCCCGAAAGCGTGGTGCCGCCGCTATACGTGTTCGCGCCACTGAGCGTCTGCGTGCCCGCGCCCGCCTTGACGAGGCCGCCGCTGCCCGCGATCGTGCCGCCATAACTGCCGTCCGAGCCGCCGCCGAGCGTGAGCGTGCTGCCGCCCAGCGCGACGTTGCTGTCCGTCACTCCCGAGAGCGAGCCGACCGTCGGCGTGGCGCCGGTGGCCGCGCCGCTCACGTCGAGCGTCGTGCCCGCATTGGCGAGGTTCACGTCGGTCGACGCGGACAGCGTGCCGTTGCCCGCCAGCGCGAGCGTGCCGGCATCGACGGTGGTCGCGCCGCTATAGCTGCTCGCGCCAGTGAGCGTCTGCGTGCCGCTGCCCGCCTTGACGATGCCGCCCGTGCCCGCGATCGTGCCGCCATAACTGCCGTCGCCTGCATTGCCGAGCGTCAGCGTGGTGCCGCCGAGCGCGACCGTCGTGCCGCCCACGCCATCGAGCACGCCGATGGTCGGCGTGCCGGTGGCCGCGCTCACATCGAGCGCCGTGCCCGCATTGGCGAGGTTCACATCGCTCGATGCCGAAAGCGTGCCGTTGTCCGCCAGCGCAAGCGTGCCGCCGTTCACCTGGGTCGCGCCCGTGTAGGTGTTCGCGCCGCCGAGCGTGAGCGTGGCCGCGCCGTCCTTGGTGAGCCCGCCCGTGCCCGACACCGTGCCGTCGAGCGTGAGCGCGTTGGAGCCCGCCACGCTCAGCGTGTTGCCCAGCGCGACATCGTTGCCGAGCGTGGTCGCCGTGGTGCTGTCGAGCGTGGCCGCGCCACTCACGTTCAGCGCGCCGCTGCCGAGCGCCGCGTCGTTGCCCACGGCGAGCGTGCCCGCGGCAAGCGTCGTGCCGCCCGAGAACGTGTTCGCGCCCGTGAGCGTTTCGGTGCCGCTGCCCGCCTTGACGATGCCGCCCGTGCCGCCAATCGTGCCCGCGAAGGTCTCGCTGCCGGCATCGCCGAAAGTCAGCGTGTTGCCGCCCAGCGCGACCGTGCTGCCGCCTACGCCGCTCAACGCTCCGATGGTCTGCGCACCGCCCGCGCCGCTGATGTCGAAGCTCGTGCCCGCATTGGCGAGATTCACGCCGCCCGTGGCCGCGAGCGAGCCGCCTGCGCCAATCGCGAGCGTGCCGGCATCGACGGTCGTGCCGCCGGTGAAGGTATTCGCGCCCGTGAGCGTTTCGGTGCCCGCACCCGCCTTGACGATGCCGCCCGTGCCCGCAATCGTGCCGCCGAAGGTCTCGCTGCCGCCATCGCCGAAGGTCAGCGTATTGCCGCCCAGCGCGACCGTGCTGCCGCCCACGCCGCTCAACGCCCCGATGGTCTGCGCGCCGCTCGCGCCGCCGATATCGAAGGTCGTGCCGCTATTGGCGAGATCGAGCGCGCCCGTGGCCGCCAGCGAGCCGCCCGCGCCGATGGCGAGCGTGCCCGCGTCGATGGTCGTGCCGCCCGTGTAGGTATTGCTGCCCGTGAGCGTTTCCGTGCCGCTGCCGATCTTGGTCAGGCTGCCCGTGCCGCCGATCGAGCCGGTATAGGTGCCGTCCGTCGCGCTGCCCAGCGTCAGATCGTTGCCACCGAGATTGACCGTGCCGCCGCCGATCAGCGTGCCGAACTGCTGCTGGCCGTTGCCGGCGGAAAGATCGAAGGTCGCGCCATCGGCGACATCGACGATGCCGGTCGATGCCAGGCTCGCGTTCGCGCCCAGCGCCAGCGTGCCGTCGTTGATCAGCGTGCCGCCGGTGTAGGTGTTGGTGCCGTTGAGCGTGAGCGTGGCCGCGCCGTCCTTGGTCAGCCCGCCCGCGCCGGACAGCGCGCCGTCGAGCGTGAGATCGTTGCTGCCCAGCACCGTGAGGCCGCTGTTGAGCACGAAGTCGTTGCCGAGCGTGGTCGCCGTGGTGCTGTCGAGCGTCGAGTCGCCGTTTACCGTGACCGCGCCCGTGCCCAGCGCCGCGTTGTTGCCCACCACGAGGCCGCCCGCGTCGAGCGTCGTGCCGCCGCTATAGGTGTTCGCGCCGGTGAGCGTCTGCGTGCCGCTGCCGGTCTTGACGATGCCGCCCGTGCCGCTGATCGTGCCGTCGAAACTCTGGTTGCTGGCGTCGCCGAACGTCAGCGTGTTGCCGCCCAGCGCGACCGCGCTGCCGCCCGCGCCGCTCAACGCGCCGATGGTCTGCGCGCCGCTTGCGCCGCTGATGTCGAAGCCTGTGCCCGCATTGGCGAGATTGACGCCGCCCGTGGCCGCGAGCGAGCCGCCCGCGCCGATCGCGAGCGTGCCGGCATCGATGGTCGTGCCGCCCGTGTAGGTGTTCGCGCCCGTGAGCGTTTGGGTGCCCGCGCCCGCTTTGACGATGCCGCCCGTGCCGCCGATGGCGCCCGCAAATGCGCCATCGTTCGCACTGCCGAGCGTGAGCGTCGTGCCGCCCAGCGCGACCGTGCTGCCGCTCACGCCGTTGAGCGCGCCGATCGACGTTGCGCCGCTCACGCCGCTTACGTCGAGCGTGGTGCCCGCACCGGCGAGCGTGACGTCGCTCGTGGAAAGCGAGCCATTGCCCGCCAGCGCGAGCGTGCCGTCATCGACAGTGGTGGTGCCCGTGAGCGTGTTCGCGCCCGTGAGCGTTTCGGTGCCGCTGCCCGCCTTGACGATGCTGCCCGTGCCGCCAATCGTGCCGCCGAAGGTCTCGCTGCCCGCATCGCCGAAAGTCAGCGTGTTGTCGCCCAGCGCGACCGTGCTGCCGCCTACGCCGCTCAACGCCCCGATGGTCTGCGCCGCGCCCGCGCCGCTGATGTCGAAGCTCGTGCCCGCATTGGCGAGATTCACGCCGCCCGTGGCCGCGAGCGAGCCGCCCGCGCCAATCGCGAGCGTGCCTGCGTCGATGGTCGTGCCGCCGGTGAAGGTATTCGCGCCCGTGAGCGTTTCGGTGCCCGCGCCATCCTTGACGATGCCGCCCGTGCCCGCCAGCGTACCGCCGAAGGTTGCGTCGCCCGCATCGCCGAAAGTCAGCGTATTCGCGCCGAGCGTCACCGTGCTGCCGCCCACGCCGCTCAACGCCCCGATGGTCTGCGCGCCGCTCGCCCCGCTGATGTCGAAGCCTGTGCCGCTATTGGCCAGATCGACCGCGCCCGACGCCGCCAGCGAGCCGCCCGCGCCCAGCGCGAGCGTGCCCGCATCGATGGTCGTGCCGCCCGTGAAGGTGTTCGCGCCCGTGAGCGTTTCCGTGCCGCTGCCGATCTTGGTCAGACTACCGCTGCCGCCGATCGCGCCGCTGAAGGTGCCGTCCGCCGCGCTGCCCAGCGTGAGATTGTTCACGCCCAGCAGCACCGTGCCGCCGCCCGTGAGCGTGCCGAACTGCTGCTGGCCGTTGCCCGCCGACAGATCGAAGACCGCGCCGGTAGCGACATCGACGATACCGGTCGATGCCAGGCTCGCGTTCGCGCCGAGTGCGAGCGTGCCCGTGTTGATCTGCGTGCCGCCGGTGTAGGTGTTGGCGCCGTTGAGCGTGAGCGTGGCCGCGCCGTTTTTCGTCAGACTGCCGGTGCCCGCGAGCACGCCGTTGAGCGTCACATCGTTGCTGCCGGCGACCGTGAATCCGCTACCGAGGATGAAGTCGTTCGCGAGCGCCACCGCCGTAGAACTGTCGAGCGTGGCCGCGCCATTCACCGTGACCGCGCCGGTGCCCAGCGCCGCGTTGTTGCCCACAACGATCGTGCCCGCATCGAGCGTCGTGCCGCCGGTGTAGGTGTTGGCGTTGTTGAGCGTGAGCGTGGCCGCGCCGTTCTTCGTCAGACCGCCGCTACCCGAAAGCACGCCGTTCAGCGTGAGATCGTTGCTGCCCGCCACGCTGAGGGCGCTGTTCAGGACGACGTCGTTGGCGAGCGTCGTCGCGGCCGAACTGTCGAGCGTCGATGCGCCGTTCACGCTCAGCGCGCCCGTGCCCAGCGCCGCATCGTTGCCCACAACGATCGTGCCCGCGTCGAGCGTCGTGCCGCCCGTGTAGGTGTTCGCACCGTCGAGCGCGAGCGTGGCCGCGCCGTTCTTGGTCAGACCGCCCGCGCCCGACACCGTGCCGCCGAGCGTGAGGTCGTTGCTGCCCGCCACGCCCAAGCCGCTATTCAGGACGACATCGTTGGCCAGCGTGGTGGCGGCCGTACTGTCGAGCGTCGATACCCCGTTCACGCTCAGCGCGCCCGTGCCCAGCGCCGCATCGTTGCCGACGATCAGCCCGCCCGCATTGAGCGTCGTGCCACCGCTGAAGGTGTTCGCGCCTGTGAGCGTTTGCGTGCCCGTGCCGTTCTTGACGATGCCGCCCGCGCCCTGCAGCACGCCGCCGAAGGTGGCGTTGCCCGCATCGCCGAGAGCCAGCGTGTTGCCGCCGAGCGTCACCGTGCTGCCGCTCACGCCGCTCAACGCCCCAATGGTCTGCGCCGCGCCCGCATTGCCGATATCGAAGCCCGCGCCGCTATTGGCAAGATTCACGCCGCCCGTGGCCGCGAGCGAGCCGCCCGCGCCGATGGCGAGCGTCCCGGCATCGATGGTTGTGCCGCCCGTGAAGGTGTTCGCGCCCGTGAGCGTCGCCGTGCCGCTGCCTTGCTTGACGATGCCGCCCGTGCCTTGCAATACGCCGCCGAAAGTCGCGTCGCCCGCATCGCCGAAACTCAGCGTATTCGCGCCCAGCGTCACCGCGCTGCCGCCCACGCCGCTCAGGCTGCCGATGGTCTGCGCAGCGCCCGCATTGCCGATGTCGAGCGTAGCGCCCGCGTTGGCGAGATTCACCGCGCCGGTGCTCGCGAGCGAGCCGCCTGCGCCCAGCGCCAAGGTGCCCGCATTGACGGTCGTGCCGCCCGTGAAGGTATTCGCGTTCGTCAGCGTGAGCGTGGATGCGCCCGCCTTCGTCAGACTCCCCGCGCCGGAAAGCACGCCCGAGAGCGTCAGCGCATTCGATCCCGCCACAGTCAGCGCGCTGTCGAGCACGATGCCGTTGGCGACGGTAATCGAGCTGCTATTGTCGAGCGATGCCGGGCCGCTCACCGTCAACACGCCCGTGCCCAGCGCCGACGCATTGCCCAGCACCAGCCCGCCCGCCGCCAGCGTCGTGCCGCCGCTAAAGGTATTCGCGCCCGTGAGCGTTTGCGTGCCGCTGCCCTGCTTGACGATGCCGCCCGTGCCTTGCAGCACGCCGCCGAAGCTTGCATTGCCCGCATCGCCGAAACTCAGCGTATTCGCGCCCAGCGCGACCGTGCTGCCCGCCACGCCGTTGAGCGCGCCGATGGTCTGCGCAGCGCCCGCGTTGGCGATATCGAACGTTGCGCCCGCGTTGGCGAGATTCAGCGCGCCGGCGCTCGCGAGCGAGCCGCCCGCACCCAACGCGAGCGTGCCCGCATTGACCGTCGTGCCGCCCGTGAAGGTATTCGCGTTCGTCAGCGTGAGCGTAGATGCGCCCGACTTCGTCAGACTGCCCGCGCCGGAAAGCACGCCCGAGAGCGTCAACGCATTCGATCCCGCTACATTCAGCGCGCTGTCGAGCACGATCGCGTTGGCCACCGTGAGCGCGCTGCTGTTGTCGAGCGACGCCGGGCCGCCGACCGTCAGCACGCCCGTACCCAGCGCCGACGCATTGCCCAGCACCAGACCGCCCGCATCGAGCGTCGTGCCGCCGCTGTACGTGCTCGCGCCCGCCAGCGTCTGCGTGCCGCTGCCCTGTTTGACGATGCCGCCCGTGCCTGTGATCGCGCCCGCGAAGGTCTGATTCGTCGTATTGCCGAAAGTCAGCGAATTGCCGCCCAGCGCGAGCGTGCTGCCGCTCGCGCCGCTCAATGCGCCGATGGTCGCATTCGCGCCCGCCGAGCCGAGATCGAACGCCGCGCCTGCATTGGCGAGATTGAGCGCGCCCGTCGATGCCAGCGCGCCGCCTGCGCCCAAGGCGAGCGTGCCCGCGTTCACGGTCGTGCCGCCCGTGTAGGTGTTGATGCCCGTGAGCGTCTGCGTGCCGCTGCCCGTCTTGACGACGCCGCCCGCGCCCTGGATCACGCCCGCATAGGCGCTGTTCGCGGCGCTGCCGAGCGTCAGCGCATTGCCGCCCAGCGTGACCGTGGTGCCCGCCACGCCGTTGAGCGCGCCGATCGTCGCCGCGCCCGTCGCCGCGCTGATATCGAAGGCGCTGCCCGCATTGGCAAGATTGAGATTCGACGCCGCGCCCAGCGTGCCCGCGCCCGAAAGCGCGAGCGTGCCGGCATTGACCGTCGTGCCGCCGGTGAAACTGCTCGCCCCGCTGAGCGTCTGCGTGCCGCTGCCTTGCTTGACGAGGCCGCCCGTGCCCGTGATCGCACCCGCGAAGGTCTGGTTCGTCGCGTTGCCGAAGCTAAGCGTATTGGCGCCCAGCGCCACCGTGGTTCCCGCCACGCCAGCCAGCGCGCCGATCGTCTGGTTGCCCGCCGCGCCGATATTGAACGACGCGCCCGTGCCGCCCAGCGTCACGCCCCCCGCGCTCGCCAGCGAGCCGCCCGCGCCCAGCGCCAGCGTGCCCGCGTTGATGGTCGTGCCGCCCGTGAAGGTGTTCGCGCCCGTGAGCGTTTGCGTGCCGCTGCCCTGCTTCACGAGCGCGCCCGTGCCGCCGATGCTGCCCGCGAAGGTCTGACTGGTGGCATCGCCGAAAGTCAGCGCATTCGCGCCCAGCGTGACGGCGCTTCCCGCCACGCCGGACAGCGCGCCGATGGTCTCTCCCGCGCCCGCATTGCCGATGTCGAATACCGCGCCGCTATTGGCGAGATTCACCGCGCCGGTTGCCGCCAGCGAGCCGCCCGCGCCCAGCGCCAGCGTCCCTGCGCTGACGGTCGTGCCGCCGGTATAACTGTTCGCACCACTGAGCGTCTGCGTGCCGCTACCCTGCTTGACGAGGCCGCCCGTTCCGCTGATTGCGCCCGCATACGTCTGGTTGGTCGCATCGCCGATCGTCAGCGCGTTCGCGCCCAGCAAGACGCTCGACCCCGCCACGCCCGCAAGCTCGCCCACCGTGCGCGCGCCCGAGGCACCGGCGATCGAAAAACTCGCACCGCTCGCGCCGAGATTCACGGCGCCCGTCGATACCAGCGCGCCGTTGCCGGAGAGCGCGAGCGTGCCGCCGTTGATCGTCGTCGCGCCCGTATAGGTGTTCACGCCCGTGAGCGTCTGCGTGCCGCTGCCCTGCTTGACGAGGCCGCCGGTCCCGCTCGCCACGCCGCTGAAGGTCTGATTGGTGCTATCGCCGAAACTCAGCGTATGTGCGCCGAGCGTCACGCCGCCCGCGCCCGACAGCGCGCCCACGGTCTGGTTCGCGCTCGCCGCGCCGATGTCGAACACCGCGCCCGACGCCACGTTGAGTGCGCCCGTCGATGCCAGCGCGCCGCCTGCGCCCAGCGCCAGTGTGCCCGCGCTGACGGTCGTGCCGCCCGTGTAGGTGTTCAGGCCCGTGAGCGTCACGGTTGCCGCGCCGTTCTTCACGAGCGCGCCCGTTCCGGCGATCACGCCCGACAGCGCCAGCGCGTTGCTGCCGCCGAGCGTCAGCGTGTTCGCGCCCAGATTCACGGCATTGCCGATCGACAGGCCCGCCGTGCTGGTATCGAGCGTGCCCGCCCCGCCGAGCGTCAACGCGCCGGTGCCCAGCGCGGCGTTATTGCCCGCGACGATCGAACCGGAGTTGAGCACCGTACCGCCGCTATAGGTGTTCGCGCCGCTGAGCGAAAGCGCGCCCGTGCCCGACTGCGTGAGCGCTCCGGTTCCCGAGATCACGCCCGACAACGTAAATGCATTGGACCCCGAAGCAATCAGCCCGCCCGTCCCCAGCGAAACCGCGTTCGTTATGTTCAGGCCCGCCACGCTGCTCTGCAGCGCGCCGCCGGTTGCCGTGATCGTGCCGGTGCCCAGCCCCTGGGCGTTATCGAGGATCGCCGTGGCGGCCGCGCCGAGCGTCGCATCGGCTGCACTCGACGCGCCGCTCAAGGTCCAGCTGCCGCTGTCGATGGCGAGGTGATTGAAGTTGATGTAGTTCGCCAGCGAGATCGCACCGGTGGCCGGACCGCCCGAACCCTGCTGCAGATGCAGCGTATTGTTGCCGCCCGCGCCGCCATCCACGTAACCGGCCTGCGCAAAGCCCAGCGAAAGCCCCGCAATGCCGAGCACATCGAGCGATGCGCCAGCGCCAGGCGTCACCGACGACCCCGTGAGCGCATTGAAGGTATTGGCGCTGCCCGCGCCCATCGACACACTGCCGATAATGCTGCCCGAGTTCGTGAACGTATTGCCGGTGCCCGCAGTCGATGAGGCCTGCAGACCCACGCGGCCGGTGATCGTGCCGCTGTTGGTGAAGTTGATCTGACTGCCGCCATACACGGCGACGGAGGTGCGATCGCCCGGCGCGATCGACACGCCGGCAATCGACGCCGATCCCATCGTGCCGGTATTGGTGATATTGGTGACGCCGCCTGCGCCGTTCTGCACGGCCAGCGCGAGACCCGTGAGGCTGGCCACGTTGAGCGTGACGGCGCCCATCGTGCCGTTCATCGTGCCGCTATTGGTGATGTTGACGTTGCTGGCGCTGCTGTTGCCGACCACCGTGCCGCTCGACAGCACGCTCAGCACGCCGAGCAGCGAGGGATCGACGGTCCCGGCGTTGTTGAGCGTCACGTTGTTGCCCGTGAGCGAGAGCGCCGTGCCGCCTACGCCCAGCAGCACGCCCAGACTCGAACCCGCAGCGAGATTGACCGTAACGTTGTTCGCAGTACTGGAGAAACTGGGCGCAAGCGGATTGGCTGCGCCCGTGCAGGTCACCGTTGCGCCGCTCGTCGAACACGTGGCATACGCGTTGCCGGTGGCAATCAAACCCAATAAGACGCCTGCCGCGACTGCATGAATCGCACCGTGTCCCGCCCCGCGATGCCCTCGCCTGCCCATCCCTGTCGATTCGCTCACGACATGTCCCCTCGGAGTTAGTCGAAACGCTTTAAATCGAGCTTCTTAAAATCGTCTGGGTGCTTCGCTTTTTGCTTCGCTCGTTGCTTCGCTTGTTGCTTCGATACTTGCTTGTGCGCGCTTTTGTTACGAATGAGTGCGGCCCGCCCGGTCATTGCGTGACAGGCCAGCAGGATGGGGATAACGGCGCTTCGTCTGGACAAGCGCCCTGCCCGTCATGCGCCGCTCAGGACCGAGGCGTGCGCGCGCCTGCGGCGCCAGCTCGGGCGCCGTCCGGAACACGGCGGGACGGGTCAATCGGAACGCAGGTCAGGCAGGATCTTCAGGGTGTTTCATGGAACACGCCTCCAGAAGCCGCTCTCGAAGAGCGGGTCAGTACATACAAACGGCTTTCGTCCTGAGCATAGACAATACTCCCCCGGTTTCAAGCTTTAAATCATGTTTTAAAACAATTTCTGCGCAATGCATGAAAGCCAGGTAATTCTGGCTATTCAATCTGACATACAGGTATTAATGACGCGATTTAAATTGCGCTTTATAGCGTCTTTAAATTGGCCGACTCGGGCGATCGGGAATTAGATGCGCGATGGGTAATAGACGGGCATGGCCGTTGCGCAGGCAACGGCCCATGGAGGCAAGGCAGGGATGGGGATTGCGCCTATAGAGCGCGAGGTGCGTCCCGCAGGAACTCAGGCCGCGGCGGGGCCTGCCATCGGCATAAGAGGCTCGCCGGTGCATTCCACGCGGTTGCGGCCGCTGCGCTTGGCCTTGTAGAGCGCGGCATCGGCCAGCCCATAGGCGGTGTCGAAACTCGTGCCCATGACATTGGCGCTCACGCCGAAACTGCTCGTGATGCGGCGGTTGACCGGCGCCTCGAACACATGGTTCTCGATGGCCGCACGCATGGTGTCGGCCAGTTCCAGCGCTTCTTCGAGTTCGTAACCGGGCAACACCACGGTGAATTCCTCGCCGCCCACGCGCCCGATAATGCCCTTGCCGCCCACGATGCGCCGCAGACAATCGACGATACCGAGAATCACCGCATCGCCGGCCGGATGCCCATAGTCGTCGTTGACCTTCTTGAACTCGTCGATATCGAGCAGCACCATCACCGCGCAATCCACGCGCAATGCCTTGGTCGCGCGCTCGATCACGGCGCTGCGATTGAACACATCGGTCAATGCATCGTGTGTCGCGCGATATTGCAGTTGCTGGGTAAGCGTATGCATTTCGCGCTCGGCGCGATCGCTGCGGCCGATCAGGCGGCGCGTCTCGCGCATCAGGCGCTCGTAGTGGCCGATCAGGTCACCCAGCGCCTGGCGGTAACGCCCGGCATCCGCGTTGGCATCGGCACGAATCGCGCGCGCCTTTTCCAGCGCCTCGCTCTCGCTCTGAAACAGGTCCGGCGCGTCAGACGTCGATGCGTCCGCGGAAGAAGTCGTTACCACCATCGCTGTCCTTAAATCGCCACCGGGCAATCGGTGAATTTGATCGCGGTGAAATCGGTTTGCAGTTCTTCGCCGAACTCCTGGATCGTCTCGTCTTCTTCGTCGCGATACCAGTTGACCTGCACGCGGTTGCCCGCTGCAGCCGCACGATCTAGCGCGTCGAAAATGCTGAACAACATCTTCGTGCTGGAGCTGTTGAAGTACGTGAGCGTCACGTCCACCGTAATGGCGGCGTCCACGCAATCGGCCAGCCAGGCACCCAGCTTTTCGATCACAGGCGCATAGAAAGCGGCGGCGTTTTCCGGGTACGACTCGCCACGCAGCGACAGCACGTTCTGATCGAACTGGAAGTCGATTTCCGGCGAAGTCGCCGTGGCGGGAATATGTAGGTTTTCCATGGCAGTGCGCGCAATCAGATGATGGTCTTCAGGCAAAACAGCGTGGTCGCGGGATCGTCGTCACGCGGGTGGAAGGCGAATTCGAGCGGAGCGCTCGCATCGCGCGCCATCGTCAGGAAGCCCATACCGGCGCCCTTGCTTTCGGCGGGCGTTTCGGCACGCAACGAATTCTTGTAGGCCTGCTTGATCTCATCGACCGACATGCTGCGCAACGGTTCGAGTTTTTCACGCAATTCGTCCACGGCATGCGTGGCGATCGGATTCACGCACACCATCAGATGACGTTCGCCATCGCTCGTGATGCACATGGCGCCTTCGCGAATGCCGCCCTGGGTTTGCTCCGCGGGCAGCGTTTCGGACGAGTAATGCACGATATTCTGCGAAAGCTCGATAAACGACGAAAAGAGCTTGCGGCGCGTGGGCCCGTTCACGCCCGCCACTTCGAGTTGAAGCTTCACGACTTCACTCATCGCCGCGACGATGTTTTGGGAGAAGTAGCCTTTGTGATAGAAAATCAGATTGCGCTTCTGCGCAAGCTCTAGAAAGGCGCTGTTCTGCTCCAGGAGTTCAGACATAAGTTTGATCAACAATCTTAAACGCGTGCAAAAAATAAGGTGACATCGTCACGGCGCGATTGCGCGCCTTGCCATTCGGTCAATGCATCCGTGAGACGCGAGCAGATGGCCGAAGGCGTGAGCGCGCGATTCGCGAGAATCAGATCGAGCGAGCGGCGCTTGCCAAAGGCAATCTTGCGCGCGCCGCCAATCTGGTCGGTGAGGCCGTCCGTCGAAACGAACAGCAGGCTGTCTTCGGGCAACGCTACGGCGTGCAGCGGCCAGGCGTAATCCGCGAGGCTGTCGACGTAACCCACGCCCACACGCTCGCCGGCGATGGTTTCGAACTGCGCCGCGTCGGGGCGCAGCACATGCAGCGCGACGCGTGCGCCGGCAAACAGAAGCTGCTGCTGCGCGGCGTCGTACCAGAAGAACGCGGCGTCCAGCCCGTCGTTGGACTGCGGCGCATCGCCCGCGCCGTTGACCTGACCGAGCAGTCCTTTCACATTGCGATTGACGGCTGCGAGCAGCTTCGACGGATCACGCGGCCCCAGACGTTCGAGCGCCTGCGAAAGCGATGCCGAAGCCAGCAGCGTCATGAACGCACCGGGCACGCCATGGCCCGTGCAATCGGCCACGGCGCCAAACCAGCCGTCCGCGAACGAGGCGAAATGATAAAAGTCGCCGCCCACCACATCGCGCGGCTCCCAGACCAGTGCCGCATCGGGCAGCATGGTCGAAAGCGTTTCGCCCGACGCGCGCAGCATGGCCTGCTGGATCACGCTTGCATACTCGATGCTCTGCATGATCTGGCGATTCTTTTCCGCCTGCGTTTCGGCCACCGCGCCCAGCAATTGCAGACCATTGCCCACGCCCGCGAAACGCCCCTCGCGCGTGACGATAAAGCCGTCCACCAGCGCCTTTTCGCCAACCTCGACGGTCTTGAACGTGAGCGCCTCGATGCTCATATCGGCATCGACGATCAGCGGCTCCTTGTCCATGAACGCGATACAGCTTTTCTTGTCGTAAAGCTCGCGATGGAAAGGCTTGCTCATCTGCGAAAGAAAGATATCGCGATTGATGAGACCGATGGGACGATCGCCTTCGATGACAGCAACGCTGATGAGATCGCGGCGCGAGTAGAACACTTCCATCACGCGCGAATTGGAATCCGAGGCGTCGATGGCCGGCGCCGTCTGACACAGATCGCCGGCGCAACGTGGACCTCCGGTCGGACCGGAACGGTGAAATTGCGCAAGCGCTGGGTGCATGGCGAACTGATTCGTCAGAAGAGAAGATCAGCACGCTAAAGATTCTTTATGTCATTTTCGTTACATTGACATAATGATTCTCGAGCATCAATTCTTTAATTCAGCCTGGCGTTATTCCGTTGCGGCGACAACGTTTGCGGTGCGGGCTTTATTACGCAACAGGCGAGTAATGCGAAGTAATCATTGCGGGCTGCGCGGCACGGGCTCTTCGTTGGCGACTTCTTGCCAGAGTGCCTGAATCCAGTCTTTCAGCAGCAGCGATTCGGCCCAGCGGTCGGTCGTATCGTTGCCATCGCGGCCGATGATGGCGTAGGGTTTGGGGCCGAGTTCGCAGGTGAATGCCAGTGTATCGTTTGCGCCGGCGCGGCGGCGCCAAGATGCGAAACCATAGCGCCACCAGTCCATAAACAGATCGACCCACATGCGATGGGGCTCGAACGAAATTTCGATCTGCACCTGTTCGCGGCTGGCGACGCGGCCGTGAAACGACCAGGAGTGGTCGAGAATGCGGTGCATCAGGGCGTGGTTTTCTTCGGAGACCGGCCAGGAAAATTCGCGGGCGACAAGGTAGTGGGAGATATCGGCCAGCAGTTTTAGATTGGGGCGTTCGTCGAGTAGATCCAGGGTGAAGAAGAGGTCGGTGGTCATGCGGTCGCGGTGCGTTTCTATGTAGACCGGGATGTCGATCTGTTCTGCGAGGCGTTGCCAGCCGTCTAGCAGTTTTACGCACTCTTTTATTGTGCGCAGGCGGACGTCTGGCTGGATGTCTATGTGGTGGGCGCCGTAGGTTGTGGCGTTTTCAAGGATGGGTTTGAGGTCGTCGATTGTGCGGGGGAAGCTTTGGGCTTCGGCGTGCAAGTTGTAGGGGGCGCGGAGGTGGGCTAGTTTTCTGACGGACTCTTTGTCTGTGTAGTGGGCGCTTATGCCGTCGAAACCGGCCGATGCGATCATGCTTAAATTCTCCTCAAGCGTGCGTTCGTAGCCGTCCGTGTGGCGGCGTTCCATTGACCATAGGGATTGGAATGTCAGTAGTTTTTGGGGCATTTTTTTGTCCTTTTGGGAGTTTAGGTTTTGGGGTGTGTTTTATTGTGGTGTTGGCATTTCCTTGTTTTCGTGTCGGTCTATTAGCGTTGCCCCTGTGCGGGGCGGCACCTACTTTCTTTGCGGCGGCAAAGAAAGTAGGCAAAGAAAGCCGCTCACACCGCCAATATGACGCAGTCCACAACCAGCCTTTAAGGGGGAATGGTGTAGGAGCATCCGGCATCTCGCACCTTCAAAGGTAGTGACAAAGCCGTCATACATCCCGTTGCTCGCTGCGCGCGCAACGGTCGGGTTTGCCACGGAAACCAGCAAACCTTCGGTTTGCGTTATGCCCCTCGGGGCGCGTAGCGCCCCCGGGTGGGCGGGCGCCTTGTCACTCAGTGGTAGGGTGCGAGGGACCGGATGCTCCTATACCTTTCCCCCTAAACGGCGGTTTGTGGACTGCGTCACACTGGCGGTGTGAGCGGCTTTCTTTTGCCTACTTTTCTTTGCCGCTGCAAAGAAAAGTAGGTGCCGCCCCGCACAGGGGCGACGCTAATAGACCGACACGAATTCAAGGAAATGCCAACAACAGCAACAGCAACAGCAATTCAAATAAAACTCTTCAACTTAACAAGCGGATCAGCAAGCACCAAACCATCAACAGCCACCCCACGCTCCACCATCAACCGCGCCACGCGCATCTCCTTCGCAAACCCGGAAACCGCCCCAAACCCACTAGCCGCCACCAGCCGCCCCCCAACATCAAAAGCAAAATAAACACGCCCATCCCCCGCCACATCCCTAACAACCTCCCGCACACCGAGAGCCGGCTCCCCCACCACCTGCAATTGCCGATCAAACTGATCCGACCAGAACCACGGCGTCTCGCGATAAACCTCCCCAGCACCCAGCATATTGCGCGCCGCCACACACGCCTGCGACTGCGCGTTATGCCACGTCTCCTGCCGAATCCGATGCTCCCCCAACCGGCTGGGAAACACCGCCACATCTCCAGCCGCAAAAACACCCGCCACAGAACTCTCCAGCGTCTCACCCACCACAACGCCCCGCGCAGTCTCCAACCCAGCCTCGCGCGCAAGCTCATCGGCAGGCTCGATACCGATTCCCACCACCACCGTATCCGCCTCCAGCACTTCGCCAGAATCCAGCAAAACAGCAAGCGCGCCATCATCGCTACGCGTAATCGAAACAGGCGACACCTCCAGCACAACACGCACGCCATGACGCTCATGCAACGCCTGCACCTGCGCCGCAATGGCAGCCGGCACACAGCGTCCCAGCAATCGCGCAGCGCCTTCGACAACACACACACGACACCCGCGCGCCCGCGCAGAAGCCGCCACTTCCAGTCCGATAAACCCACCGCCAATCACCACCACCCGCGCCTGCTCTTCAAAACGCGGCGCCAAAGCCGCAGCATCGTCCAGCGTGCGCAGCCCCACCACGCCCTCCAGTTGCGCCCCCGGAATCGATAACCGACGCAAATGCCCACCCGTCGCCAGCAGCAACGCTTCATACCCAACGCTGCGGCCATTGGCGAGTTGCAGCGTGCGCGCCTGCGGATCGATCGCCTGCACCTTGCCCACCACATGCTCGATCCGATCGTCGCGCCACGCATGCGGCGCCCGCAACTGGCATTGCTGCGCTTCGCGCTCGCCCGTCAACAAACCTTTGGAAAGCGGCGGGCGTTCGTAAGGCAAATGCCGCTCCGCGCCGATCATCGCGATGCCACCAGTCCACCCCGCTTCGCGCAGCGTCTGCGCCGCGCGCCCGCCCGCGTGTCCCGCGCCGACGATCGTCATCACCCGTTCGGTGTTCATCGTTTCACACCTCGATCAGGATGCGCCCGCCCTCGACTTTCGCGGGCCAGGTCTTGAGCTTTTCGCAAACCGGCGCGCTCAGCGGCCGACCATCGCGCACGTCGAATCGGCCGTTGTGTTTCGGGCATTCGATCACATGCCCCATCACGAGTCCGTCGCCCAGATGCACCTGTTCGTGTGTGCAAAGGCCGTCGCTCGCGTACACATCGTCGCCGATGCGATAAATCGCAAAGGTACGCCCCGCGTGATCGAAACGCATCACGTCTTCGTCTTCGATATCGTCCAGCGCCGCCGCGTCGATCCACTGTGTCATGGTTGTCTCCAGTTTTATAGGGTGTACTGATTTTTCAGGCTCGCACCGTTTCCGGGATTGGTCGCGCGACGGCGTACTCGGGGTCGCGCGTCTGACGCACCAGCGCCGGGATAATCTCCGCATAGGCGGCCAGCGTGCTGCTATAAGGCGGCGGCATGTCGTGCTTCACGATTTCGTGCAGATCCGGCAGCGCATGAAACGGCACCATCGGAAACATATGGTGTTCGACGTGGTAATTCATGTTCCAGTACAGAAAGCGGAACAGCGGGTTCATCCGCACCGTGCGGCAATTGCGTCGATGATCGAGCACGTTCTCCGGCATGCCGGCGTGCTGCGTGAGCCCGAAATACAGATAAAGCCATGCGCCGTAGAGGCTCGGCAAGCCGATATAAAGCAGCGGCAAAATCGAATGGAAGCCGATGCACGCCGGAATCACCAGCGCGTAGACACTCAGGCTCACGCGCGCCTCGCGCACCACCTTCGGCCATTCGGATGCAGGAATAAAGGTCTCTTCTTCAGCGCCCACTTTGCCGAAGGCGGCGCTCACCATCTTCGGCAATTCATGCGAGACGTGCTTGATGGCGAATACGTTGAGCGCGATGCCGGGCCAGTCGGTCGGACGCGGCGCGCCGATCTCCGGGTCGCGGCCCACCACGAGCGTATCGGTGTGATGGCGCGCGTGGCTCCAGCGCCAGACCGTGGCGCGCCGGAATACCTGGAACGAGGCGATCTGATACAGCACGTCGTTCATCCAGCGCGTCTTGAAGGCCGTGCCGTGGCCCGACTCGTGCCAGCGCGAATCGGCCGGGCTGCAATACAGCGTGCCGTACACGAAGAAGGCCGCAATCGCCCAGAGCGAATGCAGGTGCCAGGCCAGTCCGGCGAGCGCGCCGCTCGCCACGATCGCGGCGTACCAGAGCAGCGTGTCGCGGATCGCTCGCGCGTCGCTGCGCTGCATCAATCGCTTCATCACCGGGCGCGGCACCGCGCATTGATACCACTGCGCGTTGACAAGCCCCGCGGCCCGCGCACGTTCGCCCGCGCCGCCAATCAGCCGGTAGGCGCTGCGCGCCGCGGCCGTATTCTGGGTGTTTCCGGTAGGCGCCACCTGTGTCTCCTTGTCCAGGTTGGTTCCGCTTCTTTGGCGCGGAACTCGTGTCACGAAAACTTATGTCACGAAAATAGGCCAGCAACGCGCCGACCTCAACGGGAAAATTGACGAAATTTCGTCTTTCTCGCAGCATGGCGTTTTTCTTGTTCCGCCGATCTGGAGACACCGTGCCCGAAGACAGCCCGCAGCGCTGGCGCAAACGCACCGCGCGTTTCGTCGAAATCGCCGAACTGGCCGGTGTGAGCGCCACCACGGTCGACCGGGTGCTCAACGAGCGCGGCAGCGTTTCGGCGCAGGCGCGCGAGCGCGTGATCGCCGCGGCCCGCCAGCTTGCGGTGCCGCGCCTGTTGCCGGATACCCAGCACGGGCTCATCCATATCGATGTGCTGGTGCCCAGCAGCGACTCGCCGTTCTTCCGCCGTCTGCGCGAGGCGCTGCAACGCTCGACGCAGATGCTGGACCGCCGCGTGATCGTGCACCGCACCATGCTGTCCGCCGCCGACGAAGCGCGCCTGCCGCTTTCGATCGGCCGCTCGCGTCACCCTCGCGCGGCGCTGATCGTCACCGCCCAGGACACGCCCGAGGTGCGCGCGGCGCTCGCGGCCGCCATCGCGCGCGGCGAAGCCGTGGTGACGATGGTCACCGACATCGGCGGTATCGACCGGCTGCACTATGCGGGCATCGACAATCTGCGCGCCGGGCAGACCGCCGGCTACTTTCTCGGGCGGCTGGCGAAGCCTGGGCGCGTGCTGCTGTTGCCCGCGCGGCTCGACTACCGCGCGCACGCCGACCGCATCGAAGGCTGCCGCGCGCAGATCGCCGCGCACTACGGGCATCTGGTCTGCGAAAGCGCCAGCGTCGAGTCGCTCGATCAGGACGACCGCTGCTATCAGGCCGTGAGCGCGGCCCTGCGGCGCGGGCCGCTCGCTGGCATCTACAACACGGGTTATGGATCGGCGGGCATCGAAGCGGCCCTGCGCAAGGCGGGGCTTGCGGGCGAGGTGGTCTGGATCGGCCATGAGATGTTCGATGCGCACCGCCAGTACATCGACGCCGGCATCATGGACATCGTCATCGACCAGGACCCGGACGGCCAGGTCATCTCCGCCCTGCAGCATGCGCTGCACGCGTGCGGCATCGTCGAGCGCGCGGGCGCCGACGAGCCGGTGGAATTCCGCCTGTTCTGCTCCGCGAACGTGCGGCAGAGCGCCTACCTGCGAACCTGACCGACCCTGACCGAACTTGTCGAAGATCAAGCCAAGCTCAAACGGCGACGGTCTTGAGCCGTACCTGAACCCGAAAACATAAAAATTCGGATTTTTCGGGTATTCCAAAAGACATCTTTATCCCACCCTAGTTAAATCTTCGGCTCGCGCCCGGCGCGTCGATCAGGCTGATCGACGGCGACCCTCGCCGCGCCGAAGTTCCCACTCTCATTAATCAGGATGACAAAATAAATGCGCGTCTTTCCTTTGATTAGCGATTCTCCTTCGTCGGGCGTGCCGCAAGCCCCGCGCGTCACATCCAGCCCGCCCCAGCGTTGCGCCACGCCCGCGGAAAGCCGGCCCAACGCCCGCCCTGCGCAGCGTCGCGACCGCCGGGGCCGACCGCCGCGCTACCAGTGGCCGCCCGAGGTCGTCGCGCTGCTCGGCACGATGACCGACGCCCAGGTTGCGCACATCACCGGCGCCTCGCTGCCCACGGTGAGCGCCAAGCGGCGCGCACTCGGCATCGAGTCGGCGCGCGAGCGCGGCGTCGTCGGCCATCGCTGGACCAGCGAAAAAATCGCCCTGCTCGGCAAGATCACCGACGTGGACGCAGCGCAGCGCTTCGGCGTCGTGCCGCAGACCATCGGCGCGATGCGGCACAGGCTGGGCATCGCGCCCAAATCGCGCGCCATCGAGCTCGATGTGCAAACGCTGGCCTTGCTCGGCAAGCTGCCCGACGCCACGCTGGCGCGTCAGGCAGGCGTCAGCACCGGCGTGATCGTGCGGGCGCGCGTCGCGTGCGGCATTCCCCCCTGCAAGACCGTGCACGTCTGGACCGAAGACGAGATCGCGCTGCTCGGCACCCTGTCCGACGCCAAGGTCGCACTGCGGCTGAATCTTTCGGAAACCGTCGTGAACAAGAAGCGTCGATATCTGGGCATTGAACGCGCGCGGCATCAATGGAGCCCCGAGGAACTGCAACTGCTCGGCCAGATTCCCGATGCGAAGCTCGCGAGGCGCATCGGGCTGGCGACGGTGACGGTGCGCTTGCAGCGGCGCAAGCTCGGCCTTGCGGCGGTTGCCGAACGCGGCCGCAGGCGGCATCCGCACAGCGGCGTGGCAGGCGTAGTGGGCGTGACAGGCATAGCGGGCGGCGCGCAGGCTCATGGTCTGCCGCCTGGCCAGACCGTGGGCAACTGGCTGACCGAAGGGCTTGCGCTGGTCGGCACGATGCCCGATCTGGAACTGGCCTGGCGCTACGGCAAGAGCTACAACGCCGTGCGCAGCGAGCGCATCCGGCGCGGCCTGCCGCCCGTGCGTGCGCGCCTGCAATGGAGCGAGGAGCATCTTGCGCTACTCGGCAAGGTCAGCGACGCGGTGATCGCCGAGCGCATCGGCTGCAGCAATACCACCGTCTACAAGAAGCGCACCGAACTGGGCATTGCGCCCGTGCGGCACGCGTGGACCGAAGAGGAGCTTGCCCTGCTGGGCCAGATTTCCGATTTCGAACTGGGCAAGCGCATTGGTCTGTCGGCCAAGACCGTCAATCTGAAGCGCCGCGCACTGGGGATCGCGGCGGCGCGTAGCCGCCGCGCCGCCGCATAGGTGCACGCGTGGCACGCAAGTCCTGCGTCATCCCCCCATCGGCCGCAGCACCGAAAGCCGGTTCGTGACGGCCGTCACGCCCGGCACTGCGCGAGCGATGGCGCTCACCGCATCGATCTGGCTGGCCTCCCTCACCGTGCCATCGAGCGTGATCGCACCGTTTCGCGCTACGACGCTGATATTGCCCGCGTCGATCTCCTTGTGCTGCGCTATCGCCGCATAGACCTTGCGGCTCAGCGCACGATTGGCCTTGCGGGCATCCTTCGCAGTCGATGGCGCAACCGGCGCGGCATGGGTCTGCGCCAGCGCTTGCAGCGAAACCAGCCCAGAAAGCGCGGCAATCATAAACAGGATTCCTCTATATCTCATCGACTTCTCCGAGCGTGATGGCTACCGTGAGACTCAGAACGTATGGCGAACGCCGAGCATCGCCGCCGTGGTCGAAATACTGGGCGCGACCGGTTCGCCATAGGTAATCGCCTGGTTCATGTTGCCGCGATTCGCCACATAACCCGCCTGCGCGTAGAGCAGCGTGCGCTTCGAGAGGTTGTATTCCGCGCCAATCGCATATTCGGCCGAATGATTCGCCGAATCATTCCGGTCGCGCAGATAATAAAAGCCCGACGTCACACGAAAAAACGGCGTGAACTGGTAGCCAAGCCCGGCCGAAACCAGCTGAAAATCGGCGTGACCGGTATTCGACGGATTTTTGCCGATACCATACGACGCCGAAACCGACAGCCCATGAAACGTGTATTTCGCGCCGAAGTAATAAAGCCGGTTATTGTCGAGGCCGGTTGACGGCACATTGGCGGCCAGATTCGTATCGTGCGCGTTGTAGTACACCGCAGCCAGATTCAGGCCGTAATTCGAATACTTGAGCACGGCGGATTCGCGCGTGCCGCCCTGGATCTGCCCCGGCACGCCGCCCGGCGCGTATTCGAGCGCAAGCGAAGCGCCCTGCCATTTCGGCGATTGCCAGACGATGGCATTGCTATCGTAGAGCGCGCCCACCGGCACGTTGGTGTTCGTGCCCGACCAGCCCGCCACCTGGTTCATGCCCAGCCACGCACTCAGGATGCTGCCGAAATATTGCGCCGAGCGCACGTCGGTTTCGGCCATCGCGTAGATCATGGGCGTGAATTGCCGTCCGACGTCGATCGAGCCGAACGGCCCGGAAACGCCTATCGTCGTCTGCTGGTTGAATACGGCGGTGGCGCCGGTGGTATCGGCGAGACCCAGTTTGCCGTTACCGCTATTGAACACGCCCTGCAGCCGGAAATTGACCTTGTAGCCGCCGCCGATATCTTCACTCCCCTTGATGCCCCAGAAACTTGCGTAAATACCGGCGTCTTTCAAGGCATAAACGTGGCCCAGGTTTTTCGCGGCCGGCGAAAACGAGGCCGCGAACGAGCTTTGATAGAACAGCCCGGTATCGATGGCGCCATACAGCGTCACCGAAGATTGCGCGTGCGCTGCGCCCGCCATGGCCGCGCAGGCGGCCACAGCACTCCACTGCTTTCTCATTGCGTCTCCTCAGATCTCCGATGGCCTGTGCAGGCCCATTGCCCGTGCCGATACGTGCCGGCCCGATCTCGTTGTGCCCGCGTATTTTTCTTATAGGGATCGCGGGCGTGTTGCGATGCGTGGTGTGCTTTATCGGCGCAATACGCGCAGATGGCTGCGCCGGCCCGCCGCGAACAGCAGCGCGGAAGCCAGCGCCGCGAAAGGAATCCATTCCAGCGCGGCATGCAAGCCCATGTGATCGGCGAGCAAGCCGGTAATCACGGGCCCGGCCGCCAGGCCCAGCAGATTATTGGCGAGCGCCCAGAGCGCCATGGCGGTGCCGTGAATGTCCGGCGGCGTGAGTTCGGCCACCAGCGCGCCCGTAGGCCCGCACGCGCCGGAGGTAATAAACATGCCGCCGCCGATCAGCACAAGTTGCAGCGTGCCCGGCGGCAGATGGAAAGCCGTTGCGAACGCAACCAGCGAGGCAGCGCAAAAGAGCGCCGCCATCGTCCATTTGCGCGCAGGCCGATGACGGCTGATGCGGTCGGTCAACGCGCCGCAAACGATCATGCCCAAACCCGAAGTCAGCACGAACAACGCGGCGATCACGCTTGCGCGGTCGAGACGCATGTCGTAGGCACGCACGAGGTAGCTCGGCAGCCACGCGAACAGCGCGCCGGGCAGGATCAGTTGAATGCCGCAGCCCACATACGCGAAGATCACGGCTCTGGTTGCGAATAAGGCATTGGCAATGCTGCGCGGTGTGAAGCGCGGCCGCGCGGTGCGTTGCGCGTTGAGCCCACGTGGCGCGATGCGCCGCTCCGTCACGACGAGCCGGTAAAGCGAGGCCAGCAGGAGTCCGAACACGGCCATCGTCGCGAACGACCAGCGCCAGCCCAGATGCGCCGCGACGATGCCGCTAAGCGCCATGCCGAGCATCGAACCGAATGCGCCGCCCGCGAGAAACGAGCCCGAAAGCGTCGCGCGCAGATGGGCGGGAAACACGCTGAGCACCACCGCCAGACCCACGCTGCCGTAGGCGGCTTCGCCCACGCCCACAAAGAAGCGCGCCGCGAACATCTGGCCGTAGTTCGCCGAGACCGCACAGCCCAGCGTGGCGAGACTCCAGAGCACGGCCATCAGGATCAGGCTGCGCACACGGCCCCAGCGATCGGCGAGCAGGGACAGCGGAAAGGTCAGCAGCCCAACCATCAGCGCGACGATGCTGCTGAGCGAACCCAGCTGCGTATCCGAAAGCTGCCATTGCGCCTTGAGCAGCGGAAACACCGCGTTGAGCACCTGGCGCGACATGTAATCCGCGAGCAGCAGGCCGAAGGTCAGCGCGAAAACGCACCAGGCGTAGACCCTGGGTACATCTGGCGCGGCCGCGTCGGCTTCGCCGATCGCGATGGTCGCTTGCATTCCCACGTTCGTCTCCTTGTGTGTTCGCTTGTTTCAGGGGCTTGTTTCAGGGTCTTGTGCCTGGCGCTTGTGCCTGGCATGTATTCCGGGTGCGTGTTCTGGACACTACGCGCAAGCCGTCACAACGCGCCAGGCCGCGCGAGCACTTCGATCAGCCCCTCGGCGGCCGGCCATTCGCCGTGACCGCTGGCCGGATTCAGATGCCCCACATCGCCTAGTTCGACGCACTCGCTGCCCCAGTCGCGCGCGATCGAGCCCACCCACGCATGACGGGCGAGCGGATCATTGCCGCTTGCCGCCACGATCGACGCGAACGGCAGGGCTTCGCGCGGCACCGGCAGCCAGCTCGCAGCCGCCAGCGCGTCGGCTTGCGGATAGCCCTCGGGCATCGGCGTGTCGAAATCGGGCGGCACCGCCAGCAACGCGCCACGTATCGCTTCGCTGGCCGTGCGCGGATATCGGCGCGCCCAGTGTGCGACCGAAAGGCAACCGGCGCTGTGCGCGACGATCACCACCGGCGCTGCGCTCGCGCGAACGCAGGACCTTACCGCTGCTTCTATCGCGTCCACGCGCGCGGCGCAATCGAGATCGGCACGACCCATCGGCGCGACCGCCGCCACAGGCCGGCGCGCGGCTCGCAAGCGCGCCTCCAGCAGCGTCTGCCAATGCTGCTCGATGTGATCGCGCAGACCCGGGACGATCAGAACCCACGGTTCGCGCCTGATGGTGTGCGTCATGGTGCTTTTCCCGTTCACGCCGCCGATTTCACGAGCCCGAGGCCCGACGCGAGCGCGCGATTCGGCAGATAGCCATTGGCGGCGAGCGTCGTATCCACGTCGTCGTAGAAGGTGCCGATGCGGTAAATCGCGCGCGCCTCCTTGCCGCTGGCGATCTCGCGCCCCAGTTCGCGCGCCACGCGCACGCACTGCTCGATCTGCTGCACCGAACTCATGCGTTCGCCATGCTGGCCGATGATCGTATCCTCGATCCCACAGCGCGGATGCAGCCCCATCGACATCGCCATCATGTTGAACGGCAGCACATTCTTGAGCAGCGACTCGGCGGTGAGTGTGCAGCCTTGCGGCGCGCGGTGCACGAAGTTGAAGAAGTTGAACGGATTCGGGCCGTCGAAACCGCCGCCGATGCCGATCCACGTGAGATTGAGCGGACCGCGATACGCGCCCTTGCGCACCAGCCGCTCCAGCGTCTCCAGCGCGTGAATGCCCGTGAGCTGGAAATGCGGCTGGATGCCCGCGTTCTGCAGGCGGCGCAGATGCTCCTCGACCCACGCCGGGCCCGCCGGCACCGTCATCTCCGCATAGGCCGCCTGCAAGGCCGGATTCGCCAGCGACGTGCCATGCAGATACTCCGGGTACAGCAACTCCATGATGTTCATCTGCGTGGTGTTGATGGCGACCGTCACCTGGTCGGGGCGCGGTTCGAGTTCGGCCAGCATGTGGCGCGTATCGTCGGAGAGCCATTTGGCGGCCTGGCCGTCGTCTTCCGGCGCAAACGAAATCGAGCCGCCCACCTGGATGATCATGTCGGGCACGGCCTTGCGCACGCCGGCAATCAGCTCGTTGAATTTCGACAGACGTTTCGAACCCTTGCCGTCCAGCTCGCGCACATGCAGATGCAGCACCGTTGCGCCCGCGTTATAGCAGTCCACCGCTTTCTGCACCTGCTCGTCCATCGTCACCGGAATATCTTCCGGGAAGTCCTCGGGCATCCACTCGGGGCCATAAGGCGCCACCGTGATCACGACCTTGTCCATGTTCTCGGGATGCAGCGAATCGTCGAAGAATTGCATGTGCGGGCTCCAATGTCTTTTTTGTACGATGAATGAATCGATAAACCGATAATTGATTCGGCATCCGTATCAATACGGAATGTCGCCGATAATGCCCGCGCGCTCCATCTTGCGATGACACGGCGGGTAATCCATCACGGCGTAGTGCTGCGTGCTGCGGTTGTCCCAGATCGCCACGCTGCCCGGTTGCCAGCGCCAGCGCACCTGGTATTCGGGCACGTAGGCCTGGCTGATCAGGTAATGCAGCAACTGGCCCGCGCCGGGGTTGTGGTCCTGGCCGATACGCACGCGCGCAGCCGTGTGATAGTTGACGAAATGCGTCGTGAAGCCGTTGACGAACAGCACTTTCTCTTCGGTTTCGGGGTGCGTGCGCACGACCGGATGTTCGGCATCGGGATATTGCGCTTTCAACGCGAGCCGCTTGTCGATCGGCATCGCTGCGCCAAAACTCGACTGGATACTGTGATTCGCACGCAGATCCGCGATCTGCGCCTTCACGGTCTCCGGCAGTTTTTCATAGGCCAGCGCCATATTGGCCCACATGGTATCGCCGCCTACCGGCGGGCATTCCACGCAGCGCAGCACCGCGCCCATTTGCGGCGCGGCGCGCCAGGTGGCGTCGGAATGCCAGGCGTTTTCGTAGCGATCGTTCGGGTGATCGGGCGTCTTGTAGATCTGCACCAGACCCGGATGATCGGGATGGCTGCCCGCAACGGGGTGATCTTCCAGCGCGCCAAAACGCTCGGCAAACGCTACGTGCTCCGCGCGCGAGAGCGTCTGGCCACGCAGGAACAGCACCTTATGCCTGAGCAGCGCCGCCTTGATCGCGGCGAACAGGCCGTCGTCGTGCACGGCATCGGCGAGATCGACGCCCACCAGTTCCGCGCCGATCGCGCAGGTCAATTGCTCGACTTTCATCGCGCCTCCTCAGAGCGTGAAGACCGACGAACCGGTCGTGCGGCGCGCCTCGATATCGCGATGCGCCTGCACGGCATCTTCGAGCGCATAACGCTGATTGATTTCGATGCGGATGCGCCCGGCCGCGACGTGACCGAAAATCTCATCGGCGAGCGCGGCTTTTTCGGCGGGATCGGCGATGTAGTCGGCCAGCGCCGGACGCGTGACATAGAGCGAGCCCTTCATCGCCAGCATCTGCGGCTCGAAGGCGGGCGCCTTGCCCGAGGCCGTGCCCACGCACACCAGCAGTCCGCGCCGCTTGAGCGAATCGAGCGAAGCCGCAAACGTGTCCTTGCCGACGCTGTCGTACACCACGGCCACGCCTGCGCCATCGGTCAGTTCGCGCACGCGCTTCGCCACGTCTTCGCGCGTGTAGAAGATGACGTGATCGCAGCCGTGCGCGCGGGCCACGGCCGCTTTCTGCTCGCTCGACACCGTACCGATCACCGTGAGCCCGAGCAGTTTGGCCCATTGGCAAAGGATCAAACCGACACCGCCCGCCGCGGCATGCACAAGGATCGTTTCGCCCGGCGCGAGCGGCCAGATGCGGCGCATCAGGTACGCAGCGGTCAGGCCGCGCATGGTCATGGCGGCCGCCGTTTCGCAGGCGATCGCGTCGGGCAGTTTGATGAGGGAATCGGCGCCAATCAGGCGCTCGGTGCTGTACGCGCCCAGCGTGTTGACGAAGCCCGTATAGGTCACGCGATCGCCCGGCGCCACGCCGCTCACGCCCGCGCCCACCGCTTCCACGACGCCCGCCGCCTCCACGCCCATGCCGGCCGGCAGCGGCACCGGATAAAGCCCGCTGCGGAAATACGTATCGGCGAAATTCAGTCCGACCGCCTCGTGGCGCAGCCTCACCTGGCCCGCGCCCGGCGCGCCGACGGCCACCTCCTCCCAGCGCATGACGTCGGGCGCGCCCGTCTCGTGAAATCGGATTGCATGGGCCACTTCGTGTCTCCTGTAGAGCGGATTGTTCGTATCAATGCGTCGTTTCTTTTCGATGTCGTCTGCGCTTGCAGCGTCTTGGCTGCATCGGCATCGACATCGGTTTATCTGGCGCACCGTCATGAAGCCCCATTGTGGTAAGGCCACGCCCGACGCGCTTGACCACGCGCGACACGACCTGACGCTGAACGACAAGCACCTGCACGCGCTGCTGACACGGCCCGCGTTCATGGTTATTCCTGACAGACGCCGCCCCGCGCCGACGGTAGCCTCGACGGATCACGTCTGTTTTTCACGCCATGCCCCTCCTGGTTCGCACCGCCTCCCTCACCAAATACGCCCAGATCGCCCGCAGCATCGGCCTCGATCCCGTGCGCGCGCTGCGCGAAGCCGGCATCGATCCGTCCTGTCTGACGACACCGGACCTGCGCATTCCCGAAGCGAGCTTCGCGCGCGTGTTCGAAGTCTCGGCGCACCAACGCGGCGCGGCGCTGGGCGTACGTATCGGCGAGGCGTGGCGGCTGGCCGATTTCGGCGCGCTGAGCCTGTTTTTGCAGCATCAGGCCACGCTGCGCGACGTGCTCGCGCAGATCGAAAGCTATCGGCATCTGCTAAGCGATTCGGTCGCCGTGCATGTCGAAGAAGTCGACGATGTGGCGGTACTTCATGTGGCGTTGATGACCGGCCGCCCGCACCCCGGCCCCGAAATCGTCGAAATGGCGGTGGGCGCGGTCTTCAGCCTCGTACGCGCGATGCTGGGTCCCCAATACATGCCGCGCAGCGTGCATTTCACGCATGCAGCGCCCGTTAGCGTAGAAGTGCATCGGCGCTTCTTCGGCCAGCGGGTGGAATTCGAAAGCGAGTGCGATGGCATCGTGATGGCGCGGCACGATCTCGATCGCGCCAATCCGCTCGCCGATGCGCATCTCGCGCACTACGCCAAAGAACTGCTCGATCTGCAGCCGCGTTATCAGCAGGAATCGCTCGCCGACAATGTGCGGCGCACGCTGCATATCCTGCTGCCGCGCGGACAGGGCGCGATCGAGCCCGTCAGCATGCGGCTGGGCCTCACGCCGCGCACGCTGCAACGTCAGCTCGAACAGACCGGCATGCGCTTTTCGACGCTGCTCAACGAGGTACGGGCGTCGCTGGCGATCCGCTATTTGACGCAGCCGCGCCATTCGGTTTCCGATGTCGCGGATCTGCTGGGGTTTTCGGAATTGAGTGCGTTTTCACGCTGGTTCAGCAGCGAGTTCGGTCAGGCGCCCAGCCATTGGCGCGGCGCGCTGCTCGAACAGAACGCCAACGGTTCTGTTCACACCGATCACTAGATCGCGCTTTCTATGGCTTCGCCACGCTGATCTGCGCATCGATCACCTGCGTGCTCAGGCGGTTCAGACAAAGCTGGCCGCCGCCCATCACACGCCCGGTACGTAGATCGAAACGCAATCCGTGTGCGGGGCAACTCAGCACGCTCCCTTGCAACGCGCCATTCGCAAGCGATGCACCGTTGTGCGGACAACTATTTTCGATGGCATGCAATTGCCCTTCGATACGAAAGACCACCACGCTGCCGCCATCGACGAATACGAGTTTGCGCTGCCCTTCACCCAGGTCGCTATCGGCGCAAACAGGAATGGGCGTGTTCATACGCGCGCTCATGCGCTTTTGCGCAAAAAGCCCTGATTCGCGCCCTGGCGATTCGGTGCAAAGCCATTCGCGAGCAGCGATGTTTCGACCGTGTCGTAAAACACGCCGATGCGCGATATCTCGCGCGCTTCTTTCGCCGTGGCGATATCGCGGCCGAACTCGCGTGCGATACGCACCAGTTGCTCGATCTGCTTCACGGTACTCATTTTTGCCGTGCGCGCCTGGTTCCACAAACAGTCTTCGATACCGCAGCGCACGTGCAGGCCCATCGCAATGCCCATCATGTTCACGGGCAGCACATTGCGCACGTTGCTTTCCACCGTGACCACCGCGCCATCGGGCACCGCGCGCATGAAATTGGCGAGGCTATAGACGCTGGGCGTATCCATGCCGCCCGCAATCGCGACCCAGTTCATCACCAGCGGCCCTTTGTAGAAGCCGCGCCGCATCAGCCGCTCGACCGACTCGAAGCTGTTGAGGTTGTAGCACTGGAACGCGCTCTGAATACCCTTCGCCGTGAGACGGCGCACGTGTTCCTCGACCCATCCCGGCTGGGCCGGCACGGTCATTTCCTTATAGGCGCCGAAGATCGCGGGATGCTCACGCGAGGTGCCCTTGAAATCGGCGTCTTCGGCCTGATCGGTCACGTTCATCTGCGAGGTGTTGACCGTCACCGTGACCTGGTCCGGCGCGGGTTCGAGATCGGCGAGCATATGGCGCGTGTCGTCGGACAGCCATTGCGCAGCCTGCCCTTCGTTTTCCGGCGCGAATGAGATCGATCCGCCCACCTGGATGATCATCTGCGGCACCGCCCGGCGCACACCGGCAATCAGCGCATTGAATTGCGAAAGCCGCTTGCTGCCCTTGCCGTCGAGTTCGCGCACATGCAGATGCAGCACCGTCGCGCCCGCGTTGTAGCAATCGACGGCCTTCTGGATCTGCGCCTCCATCGTCACGGGAATGTCTTCGGGAAAATCGCCGGGCAGCCAGCCGGGCGCATAGGGCGCGGCGGTGATGATCAGCGGCGGCTGGTTCTCGGGGAAAAGATGGCCGTCGAGAAAGTTCATGGGGAATCTCCAGGTGGCGAGCAGACGATCGGTGGGAATGCGCCTCATTGTTCGGCTTCGATGCGCGCCGCGCTTGATCGTGGATGACAGTCGCCTGGCCGATTGGGACATCGCCGGACATCGACGGACGTTTCCCTAGCCTATTTAGCTGGAATAAAGCTCGTGGCTTTTCAGATCGGAACCTGAAATTAAATCAATTTAACAACTCGGAATATTTCGGAAATTCACGAAAAAAATGCCGTCATTCGATGCGATCGGCATATGACGGGATAAATTACCGGCGAATATCCACCGGCAATGCGAGACAGCGCCAGCCGCCTGAGCCGGTCGCCCGATCGGGTCGCCCGCGCCGCCCAAGACGGCCTGAAAGCCATTTACAAAATCCATAAGCCATATTATTCACTTCACCATCTATCGCAATTCGGTCGATTCAAATTAAAATGCCGAACCGCGTCCAATATCGTGGCGTGAGAAGAACAAAATCAGCATAAAATACCTGCCGGTGACAAACCGGCAAAAATTGACCAAAGCGAAATTCGCGCAGCCTTGTCTTCGAATGCGCAGCGCGATTTAAAACCACCACGACCGGGGAATGTCACTGCGAAGAAAAACGATCGCCGCCGCACGGCGAACTCTCGCGCATAGACCAGACCAATCATGCAGTACCCGACCACGCCCTCGCTACGCCCTGTTCCGCCCCGCCTGCTCGCGCTCGCCGCGTTCCTGAGCGCCGCGCCCGGCCTCGCCTTCGCCGATTGCATCGACGACGCGGCCGCGTTCCAGCACGTCAACGTGAGCCTGATGCGCGCCATTGCGCAGGTGGAATCCGGCACCCAGACCAACGTCGTCAATCGCAACAGCAACGGCACGGTCGATATCGGCCTCATGCAGATCAACAGTTCCTGGTTGCCGCGCCTCGCGCAGGTGGGCATCACCGAACAGAGCCTTTACGATCCCTGCACGAACGCCTACGTCGCCGCCTGGATTCTCGCGGAAAACATCCGCCAGTTCGGCCCGACATGGAATGCGATCGGTGCGTACAACGCCGCCTCGCCCGAAAAGCGCCTGGCCTACGCGCAAAAGGTCTACGCCACCGCGCAATCCATCACCCGTTCGCCGGACTCGCCCATGCCTATCCTCCCGCCCTCCTACACACCGCCCGCGGGCGGCTACAACCCGTTTTCGAATCTCGAGGTCACGCAGGTCCGCATGAGCGCGCCGCGCACCACGCAGTCGGCGCCCGCTGCGCTGCCGGCCTCGCAGGCGATCGCGCAAGGCGTGGCGCCCGGCGCCTACAGCTTCGGCTGGGCCGTGACGGGCGCGGACGACGCCAAGCCCGTACAGGTATTCGACGACGGCGCGAAGATCTACGTGCAGTTCAGCGACATGAAACGCCCGCCCGCGATCTTCGCGGACACGCCGCGCGGGCGCGTGCTGTTGCGCTGGGAAGCGCAGCCGCCATATGCGGTGATCTCATCGGCGGAACGCACGCTGATTTTCCAGATCGGCACGTCCGAGGCACGGGCGCAAAAAACCGCGAACGCCGATGCGGGCCGCCCGGCTTTGCCTGGCGCGCAGAATACGGCGGCAAAGAGCAATAAGGCCGATAAAGCCGATAAAGCGGCCGCGCCTTCGACCGATGCGCTCTGGTATCTCAACGTGCCGCGCCAGGCCGCCCAGGTGCAGACAAAAGCGCAGGAGCCGGCGCGTACCGCGGTGCAGACCGAAGCACAGGCCACGCCGCCTGCTGCCGGGGCAACGTGGCCGGTTGCGCAAACGCCGTCGCTCAACAAGCCATCGGCACCCGCAAAGAGCGACACGAACAACACCAACACGAACGCAAACCCGGGCACGAGCGCCCTGTGGTACGTGACGAAATGACATCGACTGAACGGCACCATGTACGGCAAGAAACCCCTCAGTAAGTCGATGTTGTTGCCCGGGTCGCCCACGGCGATCCAGGAGCGCCTGCTGCGTATCCACCTCGCGCTTGCAGCCCTGCTGTGCGGCAAAGGCAATGGCCATCAACTGGCCGTGCTGATCGAAACGGCGTATCTGACCTGGTTCTTATGCGACGCGGGAATCTGTCATGCCGATCACACAGAATTTAAGGACATCGAACGAATGATCGGCAGCACCACGCACGACACCGATCTCGATCTCTACGCGCTGCGCGAAGACGACAAGGCGCTCGCGGCCTGGCTGCTCGATCTGCACGAGCGGCAATTGCGCCGCGCGCCGGTATTTACGGTACTCAAGGCGCAGGAGCGCCTCGCGCATTTCGCGCGCAGCGGCCGCGATGCGCCCTGGGAGCGCTAGACGGCCAGCGCATCAAGGCGCGCTGGCCGCATGACAGACCGCTTCGACGCGATTGCCCGCCGGATCGACAAGAAACGCCGCGTAGTAATCGCGATGATAATGTTCGCGCAAACCGGGTTCGCCGTCCGAGCGTCCGCCCGCTGCGAGCCCGGCTTCGAAGAAGGCATCGACCTCGGCGCGCGATTGCGCCTTGAAGCACCAATGGCGCTTGTTTGGCGCGATTTCGCGGGTATCGCCGCTGGTATCCAGATACACAGCGAGACAAGTCGAAGTCAGATCGTTGGCATCGCAACGTTCTCCGTAGCCGAGCGCCGCAGGCCGGTCATAGACCTTGCAGGCACCGAGCGCTGTCATGATGGCGTCATAAAACGGGCGGGCTGCGTCCAGATCGGGCACGCCGATCGATACATGGTCGAGTAATTGCATCGCATGGGCTCAAGTTATATTCGAGCCCATTCTATACGGCCAATTTAGCGACTTCCGGGCGCACGAGCTTCAGGCCGCCGCGCCGTCTTTTGACGCGCATATCCGCAAAGCATCCACGGCGGCTATACTGGGCGCCTCCTTTCGTCCGACAAATCGCCGGAGTGCGAGTCATGCGGTTTTCCGTCTTTGCTTCCCCGGCCAACGCGGCCGAACGAAATCGATTTCATGCGCGCTCGCTCGAGCATCAGCGCCCGCTTTCGTTCGTCACCATGTCGCTGTCGATCGGCGCCTTTACGCTGTTCGCGGTGGCGCGCGCGCAACTGTTCAGCGCGCCGTTCCCGTTCTGGATCACGGCGCTCGCCGGCCTGCTGCTCGTGCTGCTGGTGCTGGCCATTCCGCGCTCGCGTACGACGGCGCAATTCGGCTTTATCGGCGTGGCCTATGTGGTGATCATGCAACTGGCGGCCAACGCGCTCGTGCAAGGCACCGACGACAAACTCGCCTGGATGACACCCGCCGTCGTGGCCATTACGCTGTGCGCCGCGCCGCTCTGGCTCACGCCGCGCCATTTCGCGGTGGGCAGCGTGGGTTATTACGCCGCGACGCTGCCCTTCGTATTCAGCCTGCCGCACGACGCCGCGCAACTCGCGATCTTCGCCGTATGGGTCGTGATCGCGTTCGCGACGGCCGTGGTGTTTCATTTCGGCTTCTATCACTTCCGCTATCGCCAGTTCCGGCTCGAAGAAACGCTCACCAGACTCGCCGCCACCGATGCCTTGACCGGCGTGCTGAACCGGCGCGCCTTTCTCGACGAAGCCGCCAGTTTTATCGACGCGCGCCGCAAAGCGGGCCGCCCCGTCGCCCTGCTGTTTGTCGATGTCGACCAGTTCAAGTCGATCAACGAACAGTTCGGCCATGGCGCGGGCGACAAGGCGCTGCAAAACGTGGCCGATGCGATCGTGCAGCACGCGCCCGAAGGCGCGCTGATCGCCCGCATGGGCGGCGAGGAATTCGTCGTGCTGGTGGAAGAACAGGCGCCCACGCCCATCGCGGGCCTGGCCCAGTCGCTGCGCCATGTGGTTTCGCAGATCGCGCGGCCCGACGGCTTCGTGACCGTGAGCATCGGCGTGGCGCAAATGCGCGCTGAAAATACCGAAGACGATATCGACGACAATCTCGCCGCGCTGCTCGAACGCGCCGACGAAGCGCTATTCCGCGCCAAGCAGGCCGGGCGCAATCAGGTGGCATTCGAGCGCGGCACCTCGCTGGTGGCCGTGCGCAATACGGCCGCGAACGACGCCGTTCAGCAGGCCAGCGCGCCGCAACCAGCGCAACGCCTGCGCTGGCGCGACGTCACGCTGCTATCGCATTTCCAGCCGCTCTGGAGCCTGCCGCGCGAAAAGCTGATCGGCGTAGAGGCGCTGCTGCGCGGCGAAGACGATCACGGCGGCCTCGTGCCGCCAGTCGTGCTGTTCGGCGGCCTCACGCCGGCCGAATTACGCGAACTCGATGTGCTCGCGCATCGCTGCCATCTGCAAAGCGCCGCGGGCCGTCTGCCGGAAGGCGCGCGGCTGTTCCTGAACATCCTGCCGTCGACTTTCATCCGCACGGGTTACGACACCGAACTCGCGCGCATGGTCGACGCAGCCGGTCTCGCGCCCGGCGATATCGTGCTGGAACTGCTCGAATCCGACGATGCCTGCCCGGACGCGCTCTCGCTGGCCGCGAACCGCTATCGCGACTGCGGCTTCCTGATCGCCGTGGACGACTTTGGCGCGCGCTACTCGAATCTCGACCGCCTGCTGCGCATCCAGCCCGACCTCGTGAAACTGGACGGCGAACTGATCCGCGCGCGCAATCGCCGCTCGGGCCGCCCGTTGTTGCGCGATATGGTCACGCTGCTGCATCAGGCCGATATCGTCGTGGTGGTCGAGGGCGTGGAGACGACCGAAGAACTCGTGCTGGCCGTCGAGGCGAAAGTCGATATCGCCCAAGGCTTTCTGCTCGGGCGCCCGAACGCTTCGCTGGCGCCCGCCGACACCACGCCCACGCGCATCGACCATGCTTTCGATATTGCCGCCGAAGCGCGCGCGGTGCGCATGAGCCGCTTCGACGGCGCAATCCGCCCGTGGCTCACCGACCTCGCGGAAGCGAGCCGCCAGGTGCAGTCCGGCGTCCCCTATCCCGAATCGCTGGCAAAACTGCTGGCCGGGCCGCAATGCGTGCGCGCCTTCGTGCTCGGCCCGACCGGCCGGCCCACGCTGTTCGAAGCGCGCGGCGCGGCGCGCACCGACCCGCCGCTGAGCCTGCACAACGGCAGCGACGCGGCCGGCGGCCGCTGGGACCATCGCGCGTTCTTCTGGAAAGCCACGCGCAACAACGGCCAGGCGGTCTACTCCGGCCCGATGCTCTCGCCGCTGACGGGCTGCCTGTGCGTGATCGCTTCGATCGCCATCGAGGTCAATAGCCAGCAAGTCTTGCTCGCCGTCGAACTGGACTGGGCATCGCCCGATCTGCCTTGGCCGGAAGCCGCTTGAGGGACGATGGGAGAGCCTGGGTGAGCGCGAGCGCATGACGCGTTCGAGGCACGCGTTGACCCTCACGGCTGCCCTCGCCAGCATCATCGTTTCAAGCCCCGACATTGTTCGGGGCTTTTTTGTCCCTACATCCAGGGTACCGGGCGAGCGTATTCAATCACTGCCGGACGGATCGACACGCAATCATGACGAAACATTTCAAACTCAATGGAAGGCGCCAATCCGCAATACGGCGGCATTCATCGAATGATGACATCAGAATTACCCGGCGATTACATTTTCGTCATAAATAGAATTTATTCCGCGAAAAAACCCTTGAATCTCACAACCAACACGCTCCGATTCCGAACGATCAACAATGAATGACAATAACTATTGTTCAATATCTCGGCGCGAGTTATTCATACAAATATGCAATGAATTTGAAAAGTAATATCTTGTAAGTAGCATCCATTCCAGCATCGATATCCTTATTTTGCATTGATGCGAAAACGGTATCTTATGCCCGGCAAACAAGAAGCCAACTCTAAGGTACGGTGTGTTTCTCAAGTTATTTTTTATCCTTAATCGAAGCACTGGGAGCCGGTTTGGGATCTGTGGGTGCAATTGGAGCGCTCGGTTGTGTAATCGCATGTCAAGCGCCAGATCCTGGCTGGTAGCCAATTGAAGAATAACTTGTTGAGTAGCAGCAAACGAATGCCCCTCTCTAATAACGCATTTTTAATCTATCCGTCGCCAGCAAAGCTCTTTGCGATTTTGATAACGTCCACTGTTTTTTTTGGCTGCAGCAGTGTTCAACCACCAAGGGTCTCAGTGAGTGGATTACCGGTGACCGCGAACCATGTTTGCGTGGATGTTAATGAATCGGTGCCATCGGGCGATCTTCTTCGGGCTATCGAGATTTCTTTGCACGAGGAAGGAATATCAAGCACCCTCTATAGCCACGGCACTGAGCGTACCGAGTGCAAGACCACTCTGAAATATTCAGTTCATGCGCGAAGTTTCGATGGCTTCACGGCTGCTGATTCGAACGAACACTGGAATTCAATTGATTTCTCGGTCGTACAACGGCAGATCGTCGTTGCGGTTGGACGATTTGAGTCTAGCGGTCTGAATGCACGCTCTGTTCCGTTCGAGGATATCGAATCGATGGTGCATGAGTTGATTCGGCCTGTACCGGCAGTCATATCTTCGCGTAGCGGGAAATCGGCGCACAAGCTCGGAGAGCAGAATGTGTCGGCTTCTCGTTAGCGACAAAGCTGATGGTTCGCCCTTACTGGCACGCTCAACAATGTCATGGGCCCAACATTAAAGATGTCATCACGCGCCGGCCCAATGCATGGCGTTCCGCGGCACTTTTCGCATTTTTTATCCAGAGGAGACAATCTTTGAAACGCCTCGGTTTCGTGTTCATCGTGGCGTTGCTACGTACGCTTTCGATACTTCCTTATCAATTCGTCGCACGGCTTGGGATGGTGATCGGCACTGCGCTGTATGCTGTTCCCAGCCGCCGCAAGCATATCGTCCTTGTGAACTTGCGTCTCTGCTTCCCCGAGAAAACCAGCAGCGAGCTTCAGCAGCTCGCAAGAGAGCACTTCCGCCACGTTGTTCGCAGTTATCTCGAACGAGGCATCCAGTGGTTCGGCAGTGCGCAGGCGATCCGGGACATCGTTCAGATCGAAAGCAAAATTGATCTGGACGACGACGCGGCCCCTCCCACCATCTTTATGGGGTTTCACTTCGTGGGCATCGAGGTCGGTTGCATGCTCTACTCGACCCGCCTACCGGTTGCCTCGCTGTACACACGTATGTCAAGCACGGCCCTATGTGCGCTGGCCAGGCGACAACGCGGCCGTTTCGGGGCAGAGATGATCGAACGCGCGACCAGCGCCAAAAGGATCGTGGGATTGTTACGTTCCGGCAAACCCGTCATGCTCGCGGCAGACATGGACCAGGGCGTGGACAACTCAGTTTTTGTCCCGTTCTTCGGCGTTCCCGCCTGCACGCTAACCGCTGTTTCGCGTCTCGCGAAACTGGGACGCGCGCGGGTCGTTCCATTCGTGACTGAGGTGCTCCCAAACTATCAGGGATATAAGTTGACGATTTTCGAGCCGCTCGCGAATTTCCCATCGGGCTGTGATGTGGTCGACGCACGCCGCATGAATGCGTTCCTCGAGGAGCAGGTCGTTAAATATCCCGAGCAGTATTACTGGGTGCACCGGCGCTTCAAGCATCGACCACCTGGTATGGCATCGGTTTATTGAACGGAGCGCTGGACCAGGCGACCGGCAGGCAGTGTTCGAGGAAGAATGCCTGCCGTTCGCTACGTCTGAAGCGCGCATGCCCAATCTCGGATGTCTGCGCTCAATAACGCGAGAGGGGCGTCTTTTCGCATTGTGACAAGAGCGGTCGCGACTAGATTGTCCGTTTTCGGCACATTTTCCCAAGTCGCATCTTTTTTCCGGGATAGCACGATCACGAAAAGCGCCACCTGACAAGGCTCGACCAGAGCCGTTCCTGACGCGCGTCATTTTGTCGCCTATTTAACCCTTCTCTGTGAGGGGACAATATTCAGGAACCGATCAGAGGAGTGTTTCGATGCTGTCCCCTACCGCGGTATCCCAAGTCGTCGTCCGCCATGGCGGTCCTGCCAGCCGCGCGCCCATCGCCGCCAAACAGACGGTCGCGCGCTGCTCGGCCTGCGCGATGCGCCATCTGTGCATCCCGCAAGGCCTCGCCTCCGACGAAGTGCCCAAGCTCGAAGCCCTGATCTGCAGCGTGCGCAAGGTCCGCCGCGGCGAAGCGCTCTACCGCGCCGGCGACCGCTTCGACAACCTCTACGCCGTGCGCTCCGGCTCGCTCAAGACGCTGATCGTGCATCGTGACGGCCGCGAGCAGATCACCGGCCTGCAACTGGCGGGCGAAGCGCTCGGCCTCGACGGCATCGCCAGCGACACGCATGCGTTCAGCGCCATCGCGCTGGAAGACAGTTCGATCTGCACCCTGCCCTACGCCGCGCTCAAGAGCCTGTGCCGCGAAACCGCGACGATGCAGGAACGCCTGCACCGCCTGATGGGCGACCAGTTCAATCGCGAAGCCTCGCAGATGATGGTGCTGGGCTCGCTCTCCGCCGAAGAGCGCGTGGCCGCGTTCCTGCTCGATGTCTCGGAGCGCAACTGGCAGCGCGGCTACTCGCACACCGAATTCCATCTGCGCATGTCGCGTGAGGATATGGGCAGCTATCTGGGCATTACGCTCGAAACAGTGAGCCGGATTCTCTCGCGCTTCCAGAAACGCAATCTGATCGACGCGCAAGGCAAGCTGATTCGTATCGTCGATATGGAAGGGTTGCGGGCGCTTTAAAGGCGCTTCTTTAAATGTGTTCTTTAAAGGGGCATTAACGGCACGGGCGTCGGACGTGCCGCTTTTTACTCGCTTGCTGGCCTGTCAAGCACCTGGCCAATGACGCCCATCAAGGCATCGGCACGGATTCCAGAGGTTTGCAGCGCGGCTTCGGGCGATAATGTGCGCCCTTTTCCTGATCACTCGCAGCATCGCAATAATCAGGAATACCAATCATACCGATAGCACCGCCATGCCAGACGCCGAAGCCCTGATAGACGCTCCGAATCCGTCGCTTCAGACCATCCTCGAAAGGCGCTTCGCGGGCGATTGGGCAGCGGTCGAAAGCCTGTGCCTCACGTCGCTGGCCCATGATCCCGCCAATGCGGAAGTCGCGTGGCAACTGGCTGGCGCGCAATGGCGCCGGCATGCGCCCGCAGCAGCCGAAAACACCATGCGCGGCGCCCATGCCCTCAACCCCGGCAACGCGAACATCGTCGCCGCCATGGCACAATTCGTGGCGGAGCAAGGCCGTTACGGCGAGGCCCAGCGTCTCTACGAACGCGCGCTCAAGCTCGATCCCGGCGCGACCACGCCAGCCGTGGATCTCGCCGAAATCGAATTGCGCAACGGCGATTGGCGACGCGGCTGGGCGCGCTACGAAGCGCGCCTTGGCCGGGCGGATCGCGCGCACAACAGCATCGTGTCGATCATGGCGCGTGTCGCGCCGCATTGGGCCGGTCAATCGCTCGAAGGCCGCACCTTGCTGGTGTACAGCGAACAAGGCAACGGCGACGATCTGCAAATGGCGCGCCTGCTGCCCGCGCTCGCGGCGCGCGTGCAGCATGAAGGCGGCCGGATGGTGCTGGCGTGCAGGCAGGCACTGCATGCGCTTTTTTCGCGTCATTTCGCGCCTTGCGTCGAAATCGAAACGCAGGCCTACGCGCAGCACGGCACGCCCGACTACTGCCTGCCGATCATGAGTGTGCCGCTCATGCTGCGCCTCAAGCCGGACGACGTGCGCGGCACGCCGTATCTGGCAGCGGACGCCTCCCGCGTAGAGGCATGGCGCGCGCTCGTTCATGCACGCACGCCCCGGCGCGACGCATTGCAGATCGGCCTCGTCTGGCGCGGCGACTCCAAACATCGGCGCGACGCTCAACGCTCGATGGATCTGGAAACGCTCGACGCGCTCTTTTCTGTGCCCAATGTGGTTTTTCATCCGCTGACACCCGGCGGCACGGCACTGCCCGCCAGCGTGGCGCATTGCGATCTCACGCATCACTATCAGCTCGGCTTCGACGATGTGGCCGCGCATGTCAGCACGCTCGATGCCATCGTGACCATCGACAGCGCGCCGCTGCACCTTGGCGGCGCGTTGGGCATGCCGGTCTATGCGATGCTCGATCACGTATCGCAATGGGCGTGGGGAAGCGCCGAAAAGCAGCGCTGGTACGACAGCGTCACGCTATTCCGCCAGCCGCGCCCCGGCGACTGGCAACCCGTGGTCGCGCGCGTCGCGCAAGCGTTGCACGCACTGGCCTCGGCGCGAGCGTAATGCCAGACGGCGAGATGCGGTTATAGTGCGCATGTCGCGCCTTGAAACGTCCCGCCAATCATGCCGGATCAAGCTGCTCTTCCCGCCGCCGCCCCCCATTTCACCGATATCCGCGGCAAACGCCTTGCCTGGTGGACATCGGGCAAGGGGTCGCCCAGCGTCGTGCTCGAAACCGGTCTGGGCCTGGAGAGTGCAGCCTGGCAGGACGTGCAAGCCGCAATCGAGCCGCACTTTCGCGTGTTTCGCTACGATCGCGCGGGACGCGGCGCCAGCGATCCCGCGCGCGGCCCGCGCGACGCTAACGCCATGATCGAAGACCTCGCGCAACTCCTGCAGTCAGCGCGCCTTCCCGCGCCGTGGCTGCTGGTCGGTCATTCGTTTGGCGGTCTGCTCATGCGCCTCTTCGCTCATCGTTTTCGCGCACAGACCTGCGGGCTCGTGCTTGTCGAAGCCATGCACGAAGGGCAATTCGAGCGCTTCGGCCCTGCATTCGTCGAACCTACGCCGGACGATTCGAGCGCACTGCAGTCGATGCGCGCACTCTGGCGCGAAGGCTGGCGCAATGCGCGCACCACGCCCGAAAACATCGACTTTCCCGCCAGCTTTCGCGCGGCGAGCGCAATCGATACGCTCGGCGATCTGCCGATGGCCGTGATCGTGGCGGCGTCGTTCGAGCATTCGCCTTTCTTCGTGGCCGAACAGCGCGAGGCGTTGCAGCACGCCTGGGAGCGTATGCAGGAAGGTTTTCTCGCGCTGTCTTCTCGCGCCGAACTGATACGCGCACCGCAGAGCGAGCATTTCGTGCAGCGCGACGCGCCGCAAGTTATCGTCGATGCAATCGGGCGCGTAGCGCGAGCGGTTTGAAACGAGCGCCGGGCTCGCGCAAGATGGTCGACACCTGAAAATTAATCAGGATGCCTGCGTAGTTTCATCTTCATCGAAGACCAGCGGCGCAATATCGACATTGGGCAACTGTTCGAGCAGCGCGGGCGCGAGCAACAGCTTGGTGGCCCGCACGCCTGCGCCCATGACAATGCGCTCGCGCGCCATCACCGCAGCATCGACGAGCACGACCCAGTCTTCGGGCACGCCGAATGCCGTGATGCCGCCGAACTCCATCCCCGTGAGTTCGACCGCCTGTTCGCGCTTCGCGAACGACAGCCGCTGCGCACCCAGCCGCGCCTTGACCGCGCCATTGACGTCGAGCCGGCGCGAGCCGAGCGTCACCACGGCGGCGTGACGTTCCGCACCCTCGCGCTTGTAGCGCAGCACCAGCGTATTCGCGCAGTCTTCGAGGCCGAAACCATAACGCTCGCTGAATTGCGCGGTGTCGGAGGCATCGTCGGCGACGCTGAAGACCGTCACGCCTTCTGCTGGCAAGCGGGCCATGACGTTGGGCGGCAGATGGTGTTCGCGTTGCGCGTCGGGAACGATGTCGAGTTGATGATGCGGGGCTTCCATGCGATGCGGTCTCCGTCGATTGCAGGGTGCAGCCGCATATTTTACGGGCAACGGGCGCACCGCCGCTTGCCGACCCGCGGGCAGCCGCGCAAAACGACCCCTATAATGACTGGCGCAGTGTATCGACGTATTCGCCGTTCTCCTCCGGACCCGCACCATGACCCACACCGACTCCCCGTTCTCCGAACAGCTCTTCTCCTACGGCACCCTGCAGCTCGAGCAGGTGCAGATCGCCACCTTCGGCCGCAAGCTCGATGGTGAAGCCGACGAGATGCCTGGCTTTTCGCTCACGATGCTCAAGATCGAAGACCCGGCTGTGGTCGCAACCAGCGGCAAGACCCATCATCCTGTCGTGACCTGGACCGGCAATCCCGCCGATCGCGTGAGCGGCGCCGTGTTCGCCATCACGCCGGAAGAACTCGCGCACGCCGATGCCTACGAAGTCGCCGAATACCGGCGCGATCTCGTCACGCTCGCTTCCGGCAAGCAGGCGTGGGTGTATGTGGACGCCAATTCGCGCCAACCCGGTTAATGCCCGGCTGAACGCCATAAAGACGGATTAAATCGCTCGCGGCTGCATTGCCTCGCTTTGCAGCCGGCTCGAGCGAACAAAACCCGCAAGGTTTTATCCAGCAGAAATGCCATTGAGAATGACGCAATCGAAAGTCATGTTTATGCAAAATTCCGATCGTCGATAAAAGCCATATCGCATTGCAACGTCTGAATTCGCCACTGACTTTCATGTCTCCAGCATGCTTTTAAATATAAAAGCATGATCCATTCGGCAATTCGACGATAGCGTCCGCCACTCTGTTGTCTTCTCCTTGTTTCAAATCATGGTTGTCCCGCTGCGCACATGTTAAATATTGCGCCCCTGCCACTTCACAGAACCCTGATCCGAAAAGCGTTGTTTAATAGGGTCTTGCGTATCGATTTCCTGCATGGGAGTCCGTGGGACTGAAGTACTCCCGTCGTTGGCCGTGGCAGCAACAACGTTGTCAAACCAGCGGTTGAAGAAGCCTGATTAAAGGAGAAGGCGAATGACACAACGTCTTGACAGACTTGCAGTCCTCGCGGCAGTGGCGCTCACGTTCTGCGCAGCCGGCGAGGCTGCCATGGCGGCTAAGAAAGTCGTCGCGCCAGCTGCTGCAACGAAACCCGATCCAGAGGCACTGGACGCCCCGACCAGAATGAGCAGCTTCATGGAGACGGTCAAGCAATTCGATCTAGACGTTGATTCAACGAACGATCAGCTCATGGTCAACGGCGCAATTGATCCAGCTATCGCACAACACGAAACTGACAGTTAGCCGTCCCGATAGTCTCAAGGTCAATATTGTCGGTGGCGCACCGGGTTACAGCCGCCACGTTTTTTACAACGGCAAAACTTTTACACTGTTTACCGAACCGGGTAATTACTATGCCAGTGCTCCGGCTCCTGCAACAATCAAGGAGCTAATGGGCGATCTCGAGAACAAATACGGCATTGAGTTGCCGCTCAGCGATATCTTCACGCTAGGCGCCAATCCCGACGATTTAAAACATGTGACGTCGGCCGTCTATATCGACGATGAAGTCGTCAGCGGCAATACGTGTTCCCACTATGCCTATCATCAAAACAATCTGGACTGGCAAATCTGGATTCAGAAAGGCAGCCAGCCTTTGCCCTGCAAGTTGAATATCGTCACGTCGCAGGACAAGGAACGGCCACAGTACACGGCGATCTACCACTGGAATCTGAAGCCGGAAATCAGCGCGAAGCTGTTCGACTTCTCGCCTCCTGAAAATGCACATCAGATCAAGTTCGTGCAAACCAACGGCGCCCAATAGGCCAAGAGCCCGATAGACCAATAGCCTTTCAATCCAGAGATCATCATGAAATCAAAGAGAATCTTGACGGCGACTGGCGTGGCACTGATCGTTGCAATGAGCACGACTTCGGCGAGCGCGTTTCAGGTCCGCGGTGGTGCGCAAACGTCCGTGAATCGCGCGAATATGGCAAGTTCGCACGATACCAATGTCGCCACGCGGCAAGCCAATCGAACCACGCGCGAAGGCAATCGCCAGAACACCGCCCAGCAGGTCAGTTCGAACCGGACCAATGCAGCGCAAAACATCAGCAATAACCGCGCCAACGTCGCCAACAACTACAACGACAACCACGGTGGCTGCTGTTATAACGGCGGCTGGTACAACGATCACCCGGTTGCGACAGCCGCCGCAGTGACTGGCGCAGTGGTCGCCACAGCGGCCGTGGTGGGCTCGATCGTCCACACCCTGCCGCCTAGCTGTTCGGCGATTAACGTCAACGGTGTCACGTATCAGCAGTGCGGCTCGACCTATTATCAGCCGCAGTACTCGGGAACGACGGTGCAGTACATCGTCGTCAATCCGCCGCACTGAAATACCGTGCCATTCGAATCTCACGAATAAAAAGCGGGCCGCTGGAAATTCCAGCGGCCCGCTTTTCAACAGCTTCGGAAACCGGCTCGCGCCATCAGCGCGCGGCGGTCTGCATCAACTCAACCTGCCAGATCGGCCGGCAGCTTGCCGCCGTTCGCGGCCAGCGCAGCCATCACCTGCTTGTGCAACCAGATGTTCATGCTCGCGGAGTCGTTCACGTCGCCCGAGTACTTGAGCTCCTGCGCGAGTTGCTTGCGGTGATCGAGGCTGCTGTCCACGCCGAGCGCCTTCATCGTATCGACGATCGACACGCGCCAGTTCAGCGTCTGGCCGCTTTCGGACACCAGCTGGTCCATCACGGCGGCAACATCGACATCGGTGAGCGGCGCAGGCGCCGGCGCGGCTTCGGGAGCGGCGGCCTGGGCGGCTGCGGGGTCCGGCGTCGGCTCGGCGGCCGGCGGCGTCTGGTCGGGTTTGGCCTTGTGGAACAACTTGTTCACGATATCGCCAAAGATGCTCATTTGCTTGACTCCTATGGGGTTGCTGGTTGCCGAGGCGGCGCCGCAGCGCCGGTCTTTTCCTCGTCAGGCGAAAGTATGCCGGAGCTTCGGAAAATGCCGTCCCGAAAACGTCCTGTCACACGCGCTTCACACTGCCGACGTTGGCGATCACGTCATTTTCAGCGCAACTCGCAGATAAGCTGCAGCACGGCCTGCGCCCGTTCGAGCGGCAGATCGCGGATCGACAGATGCACCGTGCCCGTTTGCTCGCAGTCGACAGCAACGTCGATCTGCGGGCCACCCGTGACCAGACGCGGCAGCGCCACGCGGCTATGCCCTGTCCATTCAGTGCTATGCAAGCCGATACTCGCCAGCAGTCTGGGCATCAGAAAGCCGTGAGCGGGCTGCGCGATCGCGAGCGCGGGCACGCGGGCGGCGCCTGCATCTGCGCCTGCACATGCGCCATGCGTACCGGCTGCGCGCCACCCAGCCGGCGCGCGGCGCGAATCCGCTCGAGCACGTCGATATAGCCCGGCATCAGACGCACCTTGATATCCTCGGCGAGACGGTTGGCCTTCTTGCTCAGCGACAGCGAGATTGCGCGCCGGTAGCCGCACGCGCGCACCATTTCGATGCTCGGATATTCAGCCGCCAGCACCGGCGCGCCGTTCAGCGCGAGCACGGATTCCACCACCAGCCGCCCCGCCGCCTCAGGCGGCGAGAAACGCAGCAGCAGCGTGGCATCGGGATCGATATTGGGCAGATGCACCACCCAGACCTGCGCTCGCGGCATGGAGGCTTCATGGTCGATGCTCGCGTGCAGTGCATGCGCAAGCACCTGCACCTGGCCGCCATAGTCGAAATCGACGGCGGCCGTGCTCATGGTCGCACCCATGGTCGCACTCATGCCCGCACTCATGGCCGGCCCGCCTGGCAATCGCCGCGCAGCAAGGCCCACTCTTCGCATTGATGGCCGTTCGGCAGCTTGCAGATGCCGGTCTGCCCGTCCGCCGTTTCGACGATCTGCAGCGTTCCGCCGTTGTGGATGCAGTTGACCGAAGCCGGGTTCGCCATGGCCGCCTGCTGCCGCGCGGGGCTTTGCGCGCTCATCGGCAACGGTTGTGCGCACGCGGAAGTGACGGCGAATATCGCCACGAGTGCAGGAAGTGCGGGGAGGAAGTGGATTGTTTTCATATTGGCCACCGGGTAAGCGAGCATGTCGATACGCCGCCGGGTGAGATCCGCGAAGCCGGTCCACAGGGCGGCGAGCACGCCGGGCTTCTGCCTGAGTTCTGCTTGTGTGCTATCTGAGCGGCGATCGAAACCCGTGCATCCCTGACGGTACAACATGCCCGACGCCGTTGCGCGCAACGCGCCGCCATTTCGGAATTTACTGACCCGGCGCGCGACAGCTAGCGGAAGCAAGATCAAATTGTCGTGACCGCAGAGGCTGAGCGCTACTTCCTGATCGCCGCCGTCACCACGATGTATTCGCCGGGATGGCGCTGCTTGAGCAGGACCCAGGCTTGATCGACGGCGGCATCGCCGGACACGGCATCGACGCGGATTGCCGAGCCGATATCCGTCGAAGTGTTCACATGACGATGCGTATATTTGACGATGAAGGCCGGCATATCTTCCTTGAATAACGGTTGCGGACGACGCGAGCGCTTGCTGGCCGCGATCGGCTCCCTGACATCCGCCGTCTGAGTTTTGGGCGAGTGTATCGCTGTGACCCTGAAATCGGTACGCCAGCCGACGGCGTTTGACATCGCCGCCCGCGCCGGGATGCCGCGACGCGCGACAGGCGTGGCGCAGCGGCAATTCGCAGAATGTTTCCGATCGTTGAAACCCATCGCTGCGTCTCGCAAAGCACGTGCCGTAAACGCCGCGCGGCCCGTCATGGACGGGCCGCGCAGGCTCACTACCCCTCTTTCAATGCGACGTTACAGCCGCGAACGCCCGAGCCGGCTGTACGCCAGCGCATCGCGGCGCTTCAGACGGCGCGCCAGCGCCACGCCGATCACCGCAAACACCGGCAGCAGCGCCGTCAACGCATACGAGAGCGTCGCGCCGGCACCCGTGAGCAACGGGAAGTTCGCCACCGCCAGCAGCAGCACCACCGCGAGCGCAATCCCCGAAATCAGCGGGAACCAGACGACGCGCAGCGCACCTTCCTCGCGCACCGTCTGGCGGCGGAAGAACACGAACACCGCCGCCGAAGCCAGCGTCATCAGCGCGATGATGCACAGCGTCGCCACATTGGTAAGCCACGAGAACAGCGTCAGCACCGGGTCGGCATGCGCGACGATGAACACCAGCACCACCACGGCAGCAATCGCCGATTGCCAGAGCGATCCGATATGCGGGCTGCAATGCTGCGCATGCGTGCGGCCAAGCGACTTCGGCAGCAGACCTTCGCGGCCGCTCGCAAAAAAGTAACGCGCCGCGGAGTTGTGGAACGCCAGCAGCCCGGCATACACGCTCGTGATGAACAGCACGCTCATCGCGCCGGTCAGCGTGCCGTTGGCGTAGTGATCGGAGAGCGTGTAGAGGAAGGTGGTCGGGTCCTGAAGCGCGCCGAGCGTCTTGACGATATCGTCCGCGCCCGCGCCGATCACCATGCACCAGACCGAGAACGCGTAGAACCCGCCGATCAGCAGCACCGAGATATACGTCGCGAGCGGCACCGTGCGTTGCGGATCTTTGGCCTCTTCGCTGTAGATCGTCGTGGCCTCGAAGCCGATAAAGCTCGCGAAGCAGAACAGAAAGCCCAGCGCAGGCGTGCCGCTCAGGAACACGCGCGGCGTGAACGACACGGCGTTGACGCCATGCGCGCCGCCGCTCTTGAGAATCGCGAGATCGAGAATCAGCACGACCACATATTCGCCGAGCACCAGCAGCGAAAGCACCTTGGCCGACAAATCGATCTGCCGATAGCCGAGCACCGCAATGCTTGCCATCGCCGCGAGCGAGCAGATCCACCACGGCGCATTCACGCCGAAGTGCGTTTGCAGAAAGCCCGACGCCACCGCGCCGAACATGCCGTAAAGACCGATCTGCATCGTGTTGTAGCCGAGCAGCGCCAGCAGTGCCGCCGCACCGCCGGCCGTCCCGCCAAGCCCGCGCGCGGTGAACGCATAGAAGCCGCCCGCATTCGTGACGTGACGCGACATCGCCGTATAACCCGCCGCAAACAGCAGCAGGATCACGACCGTGGCCACGAGCAGCGCCGGTGTGCCCGCGCCGTTGCCAAGCATGATGCCGATAGGAAAACCGCCCGCGATGGCCACCAGCGGACCGGCCGCGGAAATGACGAAAAAGACGATGAAGCCCAGGCCTAAAGCGCCTTTGCGTAGTTCGGTCGAGGGCGTGGGTTCTGCCGCGACGTTCATGTATCTCGCTCCGATAAGTATTAATCGTGCCGCGGCGCGCACGCATGCAGGCCGGGTGTCGAGATGCACTGTAGAGAGCCAATATTGCCGACCGGCAGCACAAATCGGCAAGCCGCGCGGCAAGGGGGCGGAACCAGGGTTAGTCGGGAGAAGAATGCGCCCTGAAACAGGCGGTGTTGTCAGTCAAACGAAAACTGCCGATCAGCTTTTGCGCACCGTTTGCGAGGGCAGTTCGCCGAACAGGTCGCGATATTCGCGCGCGAAATAACTCAGGTGCGTAAAGCCCCAACGCGCGGCCGCATCGCCAATCAGGAGTTCGTCCGCGCTGGTGGAGCGCAGCAGACGATGCACGGCGTTCAAACGCAGCGAGCGCAGATATTCCACCGGCGTGACGTTCGCCACGCGCTGGAAGCTCGTTTGCAGCGTGCGGCGACTGCAGCGCAGCATGCGGCACAGGTCGAGCACGGTGAGCGATTCTTCGGTGTTGTCTTCGGTGATGCGCTCGCAGCGCTTGACGATATCGCTATAGGTGGCGTGCGTGAGGTCGCGCGAGGGCAAACCCGTTGCGCTTTCGAGCAGGCCGAGCAGCACGCTCAGCACTTCGTCCTGGAACCGTTTGACGCTGGCGCCATGGGCGGCCGCATCGGCAAACGCCGCGCGCTCGCGCTCGCTGGCATCGAGAAAAGGGGCAAGGCGCAGGCGCAGCACCTGTGCGGCTTCGGCGGGAAACGGCACCACGTTGCGGCGCAACTGGCGCGCGGCCTCTTCACCGATGGTGACGGCCACGAGTTCGAACATGGTTTCGGCGGGCAGGCTCACGCCTACGTAATGCATGGCCTCGGGCGTGTAGAAGCGGAACTCCTCGCCGGGGCCGAGTTGCATGAGCGCATAACCGTCCACCTTCTGGCCCTGGAACGTGCCGACGACGGGCGCGTACAGCGGCACGGCGAGCGAAGCGAAGCCCGCGGGCGAGACGCCCGCCTGGACCACGCGGCGGTTGGTCTGCTCGCGAAAGAAGTGAAATTCGCTCGACGAAGCCTGCACGAGCCGGCTTTCGTAGCGGCCCGGCGTCATCTGACGATAGACCTGCTCCCAGCCGCTCACGGCGAGCGAATGATCATGCACGTCGGCAAGCGCGCTGACCCTGAAATCCATCGGCTGTCTCCTGCATGAATCAGCAGCATCCTGATCGTCGAATGCCTGTCGACGAATTTTAATCGATGAACCAGGGAGCGGTCTTGCCTTAAATAAATGCCCGAATAGGTTGCGATGAAGAATGCGCTGAAATTCAGGCCTGTGCGAAACCCGCCGCCAGCGCCTTGACGATGGCGTCGATCTGTTCGGTCTCGATCACGAGCGGCGGCGAGAGAATGATCTTCGTGCCGACCGGGCGCACCAGCACGCCGTTCTCGCGGGCGATTTCGGCCACGCGGCTGGCGTAACCGTCGGTGGGATCGATCGGTTCGCGCGTCGCCTTGTCCTTGACCAGATCGAGCGCCACCATCAAGCCCTTGCCGCGCACGTCGCCTACAGCCGCATAGCGCTGCGCGAACGGCTGCAGCGCTTCGAGCAGATGCTTGCCCTGCGCCGCCGCATTGGCCGGCAGGTTTTCATCGGCAACGATCTTGAGGTTGGCCAGCGCCGCCGCGCACGCAACCGGATGCCCCGCATAGGTGTAGCCGTGCATGAGCGCGCCCGTGAAGTCGGCGTTCTTCATGAAGGCCTGTTCGATGCGCGCGTTGAAAGCCGTCGCGCCCAGCGGAATATAGCCCGATGAAATACCCTTCGCGAAGCACATGATGTCCGGCTTCACACCCCAGCCACGGCTGCCGAACAGGCTGCCCGTGCGGCCAAAACCGGTGACGATTTCGTCGGCGATCAGCAGGACTCCGTATTTATCGCAGACTTCGCGAATCAGCGGCCAGTAGTTCTCCGGCGGCACGATCACGCCGCCCGCGCCCTGCACCGGCTCGGCGATGAAAGCGGCCACCGTATCCGGGCTCTGGAACAGGATCTCGCGTTCGAGCATTTCCGCACAGATGCGGCCCAGTTCCTGCGAGTCCTGCGTGAACGGATTGCGATAAAGCCACGGCGTTTCCACATGGAAGCAGCCGGGCAGATTCGGCTCGTAATTGCGGCGAAAAACCGTATTGCCATTGACCGACGCTCCGCCAAAATGCGTGCCGTGATAGCCCTGCTTGAGCGAAATGAACTTGGTACGATCGGCCTGACCTTCGACCTTCCAGTACTGGCGTGCAAGCTTGAGCGCCGATTCCACCGCGTCCGAACCGCCCGAGCTGTACATCACGCGCGTCATGCCTTCGGGTTCGAGCATGTCGATCAACCGACGCGAGAGTTCTTCGGCGCGCGGATGCGAAATGCCATCGAAAAGCTGGAAATATTCAAGCTCGTCGAGTTGCGCGGTAATGGCCGCTTTCACCTCGGAACGGTTGTGGCCGATGTTCACATTCCACAGACCCGCCACGCCGTCGACAAGCTGCTTGCCGTGCTCGTCGAAGACAAAGCAGCCGTCGCCGCGCACGATGCGGATCGGCGTACGTTGCTGCATTTCGGCGGGATGGATCATCGGGTGCCAGAAAGCGGAATTGGGCTTGCTCATGGTGTCTCCGTCGAATACTCGATGAATGCGCGCGTTCAATGCGCAATGCAGATGGATTTGGTTTCGGTAAAGCCTTCAACGGCGTATTTGCCGAATTCGCGACCCATGCCCGATTGCTTGTAGCCGCCGAACGGCATCGACGGATCGAGCGGCACGTGGCAGTTCACCCAGACCGTGCCGGCCTCGATGCGCGGCACGAGATTCATCACGGCGCGCAGATCGTTGCTCCAGAGGCTCGCGGCCAGGCCATAAGGCGAATCGTTGGCAAGGCGCAGCGCCTGCTCGGGATCGTCGAAGGGAATCAGTGCGAGCACCGGGCCGAACACCTCGTCGCGCACGAGCGCGGCGTCGTGCGGCACATCGTCGATCACGGTGGGACGCACGTAATAGCCGGGATGATCGACGCGCGTGCCGCCTGCGAGAAAGCGCAGGCCATCGGCGTGCGCGCGCGCGATATGCTGCTCGACACGATCGCGATGCTGCGCGGACACCAGCGGATTGATCTGCGCGTTCGGATCGAGCCCGGCGCCGAGCGTCATCGACTTCGCGACATCGGCGAGACCGTCGGCAATCTGCCGATACTTGCTGCGATGGATATAGATGCGCGAAGCCGCCGCGCACACCTGCCCCTGGTTCAGAAAGCCGCCTGCGAGCGCGCCCTGCACGGCCTGATCGACATCGACATCGGCGAGCATGACGGCCGGATTCTTGCCGCCCAGTTCCAGTGAAAAGCGCGTCATGTTCTGCACGGCGGCCGTACCGATCAGCTTGCCCGTGGGCGTCGATCCCGTGAAGGAAATCTTCGCGATGGCAGGATGCGAAGCGAGCGCCGCGCCGCATTCGCGCCCGCCCGTGACGACGTTGAACACGCCCGGCGGAATGCCCGCTTCCACGGCGATTTCTGCGAGACGCAGCGCCGTGAGCGGCGTTTCCGGCGACGGCTTGATGACGATCGTGCAGCCCGCCGCGAGCGCGGGAATCAGCTTCCACACGGCGATCATCAGCGGGAAATTCCACGGCACGATGCCCGCGACCACGCCAACCGGCTCCTTGCGCGTGAAGGCCGTGTAGCGTGCGCCGGGCGGGAACGGAATCGACACGTCGAGCGTTTCGCCGGTGATCTTGGTGGCCCAGCCGGCCATATAACGCACGTATTCGACGGTCGCGCCCACTTCGATCGCACGCGCGATATTGATCGATTTGCCCTGCTCCAGCGTTTCGAGCTGCGCGAGATCTTCGGTGTTGGCTTCGATGAGATCGGCGAAATGCAGCAGGATGCGTTCGCGATCCGCAGGGCGCAGACCGCTCCAGACGCGTGCGTCGAAGGCCTCGCGTGCATTGGTGACGGCGCGATCGACATCGGCGGCGTTGGCGTCCGCAACCGTGGCGATCACCTCGCCCGTGGACGGATCGAATACATCGACGCGCTGCGCGGCTTGCGCGGGCTGCGGACCGCCGTTGATAAAGAGACCGTGTTCGCGCGCCAGAAACGCACGCACGTTGTCGCTGACCCGGACCTTCGCATCGCTACTCATATCGTCAATCTCTCGCTAATCACCAGTGGGCAAAGCCCCGCGCGGCGGTCGGTGCGCTGGCGCAGACGGGCATCTGATGCCGACTTTAGGGGCGCAAGTCATGGCGCGTTAGCGCAAATTGGCAGATCGAGATGCGCTGCGGGTATACATCGATGCAGGTTCACGCGTGCGCGTGCGCTTGCGCTCAGCCCCACACGCAGCGCTCGAAACCGTCGCGCTCGCGAAACGGACGCTCGGGCATCAGCACGGCTTCGGCGGCGTTCACCTGCATCAGCAGCACGTGACGCAGGCCGTCGTCATGCGCGACGATGGCGAAGGCGGTGTCGTCGTCGCCATGCCTGAAGCGCGGATCGGCGGCGACGATATCGGGATCGTCGTGCAGACCGTGACAGCGCGCGGTATCGGCGATATTCCAGCAGTCGGGCAAACGCAGCAGGACATCGGGCACGTCCTCCTCGCGCGAGATCACCGCGGCGCCGGCGTGCGCGCAGCGGCGGAACCAGCCCGGCTCCTGCGCGGGCTCGACGGCCACGGCGGCGACCGCATAGAGCAACAGACCGCTTTCTTCATACGTGGCGGGAGCGGCGTCGACCAACTGGGGCGCGCAGGCGCTCATCGTGCGGACCTCGTCGAAAGGCAATTCATAGGAACAGCGCGCCGATCAATTCCGTGCGGCTCGATACGCCGAGCTTGCGGAACATGCGCAGCAAGTGCGTTTTCACCGTCGGTTGCGAGAGTTCGAGATCGCGCGCAATCGCCTTGTTGGACAGGCCATCGCGCACGAGACGCGCAATCTGTTCCTCGCGGTGCGTGAGGCGCGGTGCATCGGCATCGTCGGCGGGCGCGGCCAGATGCATGGCGGCCTCGCTGCGCAGCACGGGCTCGAGCGCGAGTTCCAGCAGCGGTTGCAACGTGTTGGCCTGATCGATTTCGTGCGGCGTGAACGGCGGATCGGGGGCAAAGCGCAGCAGCGAAAACGCGGCGGCGACCGTGCCTTCATCGCGGAGCAGCACTTCCATCACATCCACGACGCGATGCGGCTGCAAAAAACGTCGCCAGTAGACCGATTGCGCGCGCAGCGCCTCGGGCAACTCGCCCGCGAGCGTGAGGACGTTGCCATGCTGGCGCAAATAGCGCGACGGGTGCATCGGATCGAGCACCAGATAGCGCTGGAGCCACGTGCGATGCATGGTTTCCGCGAGACCGAAAAGCTCGAAACCCGAAGGCTGCTGATGCGCGCCGATGCGGTAGAACACGGTCGCGCCTGGGCGCAGCAGCTTCGTGAGCGCGGCAACGGCGGTATCCAGCGCGGCGGCGCGGTGGTCTTGCCTGGGCATGTGAGATCTCCATCGTCCCTCGGATATCGGCGGGATTGTTCGACGATGCTAGGCAGGCGGGCGGCCCAGGTGTGAGCGCAAATTGGCAAATGGGCGGCGCGTTGTCATCCTTTTGCCCGATAGGCTGGGCTATGAGGGGCGCCTAGACTCGGCGCACGCCTGCATTTTGGCGCTGTTCGGGTCTATTCACTCTGGAGTTGCTTGCATGACATCTGCTAATTCATCTGCGCAGGGCTGTGTTGTTATTACCGGTGCGGGGACGGGTATTGGCGAAGCTTGCGCGAAGCTGTTTGCCGCGCAAGGCGCGCGTGTTGCGTTGATTGGGCGGCGGCGTGGGCCGCTTGAGCGTGTTGCGCAGGAAACGGGCGGGATCGTGCTGGAAGGCGATGCCGCTTCTGCTGCCGATTGGGAGCGGTTTGGTGCTGTGCTGGAAGCTGAAGGCGGTGTTGCTGCGCTGGTGGCTTGTGCGGGTGGGTTGGGGATGGGGAGTGCGCTTCAAACCAGCGACGGTGATTGGGCTGCTGCCATGCGGGCTAATGTGGATACTGCGTTTGTGAGTGCGCGGGCCTGTTTGCCGCAATTGATCGAGCGGCGGGGGGCGATTGTGATGGTTGCTTCTATCGCTTCGCTTGCGGCTGGGCCGGAGGTTTGTGGGTATACCACGGCCAAGCATGCGCTGATCGGATTGATGCGCTCGCTTGCGCGGGACTACGGGCCGTTGGGTGTGAGGGTTAATGCCGTTTGTCCGGGTTGGGTCAGGACGCCTATGGCTGATGCTGAAATGCAGCCTCTCATTGATCGCTATGGCGATTCGCTGGATCAGGCTTATCAACGGGTTTGTCGTGATGTGCCTTTGCGGCGGGCTGCTAGTGCCGATGAGATCGCTCAGGTTTGTGGGTTTCTTGTTTCGCCTGCGGCTAGTGTTGTTACTGGGGCTGCTATTGTTGCTGATGGTGGGTCTTCTATTGTTGATGTGCCTACTATTGTTTTTGGGCGGGATTTTTAGGTTGGTTTTTTTGGGGCGGTTTATTGGCGGTGTCGCGGATCCTTGTTTTCGTGTCGGTCTATTAGCGTTGCCCCTGTGCGGGGCGGCACCTACTTTTCTTTGCAGCGGCAAAGAAAAGTAGGCAAAAGAAAGCCGCTACAAACGCCAGAATGACGCAGTCCACAAACAGCCGTTAAGGGGGAAAGGTATAGGAGCATCCGGTCCCCCGCGCCACCAAAGCTAGTGACAAGGCGCCCGCCCACCCGGGGACGCTGCGCGCCCCGAGAGGCATAACGCAAACCGAAGGTTTGCTGGTTTCCGTGGCAAACCCAACCGTTGCGCGCGCAGCGAGCAACGGGATGTATGACGGCTTTGTCACTACCTTTGAAGGCGCGAGGTGACGGACGCCCCTATACCATTCCCCGTGTAAGGCTGGTTGTGGACTGCGTCATATTGGCGGTGTGAGCGGCTTTCTTTTGCCTACTTTTCTTTGCCGCTGCAAAGAAAAGTAGGTGCCGCCCCGCACAGGGGCGACGCTAATAGACCGACACGAACTCAAGGATACGCGACACCGCCAGCAGGCGCCCCACTAGACCCCTCAGGCAAAGTAGCCCCACCATCAACCACAATAGTCTGCCCAGTCACATACCCAGCGGAAGGCGAAGCAAGAAACACCATAGCCGCAGCAACATCCTCAGGCTCCCCCAACCTCCCAAGCGGCACCGCCCCAGCAATCCGCGCAGCAAGCGCCTCATCCCCCAGATTCCCCATAGCAGGAGTCCGAATCATCCCAGGCTCCACGCCATTAACGGTAATCCGATGCACAGCCAGCTCCAGCGCAGCGGCCCGAATAAACCCATTCACCCCCGCTTTAGAAGCCGCATAGTGCGCCAACCCAGGATAAGCAACTCGCGGCCCAGTAACAGAAGAAGTCACCAGCAAACGCCCACCACCTTGCCTTACAAAAGCCGGCGTAGCAGCCTGCGCCAACCAAAAAAGCGCACTGAGATTCACAGCCAGCGTGCGCTCCAGCACCTCAGCAGAGATAGCCTCAAAAGCGGTCAGCGGAAAATACGCCGCGTTATGCACCACCACATCGAGCCGCCCAAAATCGCTCTCAACCTGCGCGATCAGCGCCAGAATCTGCTCGCGCACAGCGAGATCGACCTCATAGACACGATGCCCCTGCGGCCCCAACTCACCCAGCCAGCCGCGCGCCTTATCAGCCTGCAAATCCACAAGCGCAATACTCGCCCCCTCACGCGCGAACGCTTCGACGATCCCGCGCCCGATCCCCTGGGCGCCGCCCGTCACCAGCACAGTACGCCCTGCAAAAAGGCCCGTCATGACGGATACCGCGTGATATTGAGCACCTGTGCATGCGCGCCCACCGGGAAATTCGACAGCGCATCGAACCGGCTACCCTGATAACCAAAAATCTTGCCGTCGGTTTTCATCCGTTCGAGATCGATCATCACGACACCCAGCGTCGGCACGATCTTCTCGCGCCAGACAAAGAGATAAAGCTTTTCGTCGATACCGATCATGTGACAACGGTCCACGTCCGCCAGGCCCGCTTCCACGCCGCTCAGGCACTGCCACGCGTAGAAATTCTCGTTCAGATAGATGTGTTCGTAACGCTCCGTCGCGCTATACGTGTACAGATTGCGCATGCCGATCAGTTCGTTCGTAGGCGCGTGCAACGGCATCTGCGCAACGCTCACGCCCTCGCCCGCCGCAATGCGGCCATGCCGCAATTGCATCTGCACGCCCGTCAATTCCATACCGCGCTCAACGCGCGTAAAGGCGTCGATATGCGTTTCCGTTTCGCTCGGCAAGGCGCCCGCCACCACCGTGCACAAGGCACGGCGCAGATCGAGTACGTAGCTCGTGGAAACGTTGCGCGGCTTGCCCTGATCATCGGGAAGCGATGCATCGGCGCCCACGTAATCGACGAAATACATGCCCTCGCGCACCGAACTCACCCGGCAATCATGGCGCGTTCTAGCGCCGCCCGAGCGCTCGACCTCCACGCGTTGCGAGCTCGCGAAATGCAGCGTTTCGCTCGCTCCATCCGCGAATTCCAGCGTGAAACGGCGGCCTTCGAGATCGCCCGTCGGCGTGAGGATATGGCTATCCGGTGCGAAACCTTCGGCGAGTGCGCCGACCTGAATGAAAACGGGTTGGGACGACATGATGAGGAGAACTCCATGGAAAGTGTGTGAGGGCCGCACGCGCCCTGAAAGAAGCGGCGGCGTGACTCACACTCTACGGAGCCGCCCCGCCGCGCGGCATCGACCATAAGGATGACAACGCCGCCGGCCTATCGCGCGATGGCGTCGGCCATTTCGTCGATCAACTGGCGCTGGAATGCCGCGAAGCGTGCGCTCGGCTGCTGCAGGATCGCCAGTTCGAGCATCGGGTCTTCCACTTTGGTACGCACATCCGCGAGGGTTTCCACGATCGCATGGCCGCAGAACGGCACGTAGGCTTCCGAGTAACCGCCTTCGTGCACGATCACGAGCCGGCCGCCGCAATGGCGCTCGGCAGCGTCGCGCACGAGTTGCGTCATCGCGCGATAGCTTTCGCTATGCAACAGCATGCGCGCGAGCGGATCGACGGCGCTCGCGTCCAGCCCGCTCGCCACCACGATCAGTTCCGGTTTGAAGCGTTCGAGTGCAGGCAGCACGATGCGCTCGAAGGCGTAGAGATAAGCGTCGTGGCCACCGCCCGGCAACAGCGGAATATTGATGTTCGCGCCTTCTCCGCGCCCTGCGCCGCGCTCATCCGCACCGCTATAGCCCGGCGGAAAACAGCCTTCCTGATGCAGCGAAATCGTCAGCGTGTTGGGATCGTCGTAATAGATCGATTGCGTGCCGTTGCCGTGATGCACATCCCAGTCGATCACCGCAACGCGCTCGACCGCGTGCTTCGCGCGCGCCGCTTCGATCGCAACCGGAATATTCGCGAGCAGGCAGAAGCCCATCGGCTTGTCGCGCAGGCAGTGATGGCCCGGCGGGCGAGAGAGCGAGAACGCGTTCGCGGCGCGGCCTGCGAGTACCGTATCGACAGCGCTCATCGCAAGGCCCGCCGACAGCGCCGCGATCTCGTAGCTGCCTTTACCGAACGGCGCGAGTTCGCCCAGATCGCCGCCGTTCGCATCGCTCGCCGCCTTGAAGCGTTCGAGGTAATCGCGCGGATGGATTCGCAGCAGGTCGTCGTCGCTCGCGGCGGGCGCGCCTTGCATGTCGAGCGAAGCCGCCAGCCCCGACGCCTGGATCAGCGCCAGCAGCCGGCGTTTCGATTCCGGCGACTCCGCGTAACCGCTCGCAGAAGGTGGCTGCACCCAGCCGCCGACGGGAAAGAACAGCGCGTGCGTGCCGCCCGTGTGCCAGAAAGTGCGTTCATCGGTGAAGAAGGCCGTTTTGCTCATGAGGTTCTCTTGCTCGTAGTGGTTCGTGTTGCGTTTGCAGGTTTAACCCTGAAAATCCAGTGTGAAAATCAATCGCGCTCGACGCGCAGCAGGCAGAGACAGGACACGACGCAGATCGCCGCCGCCCCCGCGAACAGCGCGCCCAGCGAAGCGCCCGCATCGAGCAGCACGCCCGCGATCAGCGGTCCCGCCGCGAGCCCCGCGCCAATCACGAAGTTCAGCGAGGCCACCAGCCGCCCCGTGCGGTCATGCTTCGCGGCAGCGGCCAGGATGAAGGGCAGCACAAAGGTCCATGCGAATTTGAAGGCGAACACCGCCGCCATATAGCCCGCCGTGCCCGGCTGCGTGGCCAGTCCCGCGAGCGAGACGGCGAGGATCGCGTAGCCCGCCAGCAGCATTGCGAAGCGCGCCAGGCGCCCGCCGATCAGCGACGCACTGCCCGCGCCGATAATCCCCATCACGCTCGCCACGGCGAGCACTTCGCCCGTATGCGCGGCGTCGAATCCCGCCAGCGCAGCCGCCTTGCTCGCAAAGGTCCAGACGCCGCCGATCGCCACGTAAAACGCCAGCACGCCGCCGATCACCAGCGCCGCGTTCAGCGCCGCACGCGCGGTAGTCGACGCATCGGCGCCAGCAGCCGCACCGGCGGCGCGCTTTGCGCGGCCCAGTTCAGGATCGAAGCCCCGCACCAGCGGCGCGGCGCACAACCCCAGCACGCCGAGCACGGCATACAGCGCGCGCAATCCATAGCCTTCGAATACGTGCGGCAGCAGGAACAGCCCCACCGCGCCCGCCACCAGTTGGCCGACGACCCAGAGGCCATAGACGCGGTCGCGGTTTGCGCTGGTCGCCGCGTTCGTCATGCACAACACCATCAACGTGCCGCCGCCCAGCGCGGTGATCGTGCGCAGCGCGAGCAAACCGGCGAAGCCCGGCATGACGAATGCGGTCGCGAAGTTGCCCACGCAGAACACGGCCGTGGCGATGGCGGCAACGCGCCGCGCATCCACTCGCCCGAGCCACAGCAGCGAAGGCAGCGTCGCGCAACTGAACGCGCCCAGTTCGACAAAGAAATACGTACCGATCTGCGAAGCGGATAGCCCGAGTTGCACGGCCAGTTGCGCGGCAACCGCAGGCGCAACCAGCAACAGCAAGGGCGTGATCGCCGCGAATACGACTAGCGAAAGCAGCGTCGAAGCCGCGAATTCGCGCGGTGCGGATTGCGCGGCTGCAAAGGACGGAGCGGGATTTTTCATGGAGTGAGAGTTCCGGTTAGCGAACAGGTCGATCAGAACGTGTGGGACATGCCGGCCATCGCGCCGAACTGCGAGACACCGGCCACCGGCAGCGTGTCGTACTCGTAGACGGGCTGCGTGCTGCCGCTCGTGTTGTGCGAGTAGCCCAGATTCACGTAGGCAAAAGTCCGCTTGGAGAGCGCGTAGGTGCCGCTCGCGATATAAAGCGTGGGATGGCCGACGCTCGGCGTATTCGAAAACGTGTGATAAATACCCGCCGCGAAGCCGATGGCCGGATCGAGCCGATAACGCGCACCGCCCCATGCGACGGTCTTCGCCGGTTCGAGCGAGCCGGTCTGGCGTTCCGCGCCGCCGTATAGCGAAAGCCTGTCGATGTCCCAATGCGCGGCCAGCACGCCCACCACGCGTTGTTCGGCGGAGGTATCGGCGGTCGATGAAGCCGCACCGTACGACTGGTGAATCACCGCGCTCACGCCAAAGCCGTTGCCCGCGTACTGCGCGCCTGCTTCCAGCACGCGGCCCGAACGCGAGTTGCCGGCGACGCCGCCCGTCGCGGCCAGCGCTTCGCCGCTGAAACCGGCGATATCGGGGCTTTGGTATTTGATGGCGTTGTCGATGAAATTCGCGGCAAGCGGCACGAGCACGCCCTGCCCGCTATACGACGCGTAAAGCAGCGGATCGTAGAAGACCGTGCGATCGAACAGCACGCTGAACTGACGGCCCATCGTCACCGTGCCGAAACCGCCTTTGAGCCCCACCCAGGCGCCGCGAAAGAAAGCGAGGCCCGGCACCGTGGCCGATCCATCGTTGAGATTCAGCCCTTGTTCGAGGCGGAAAATCGCCTGCATGCCGCCGCCCAGATCCTCCGTGCCGGTGATGCCGATCTGCGAAGGCAGCACGCCGTAGTTCTGCAGATTGACGGCGCTGTGTGCGCCGTCCGCGTGCGTGCGGTACTGAATGCCGGCATCGAGAATGCCGTAAAGCGTGACGCTCGATTGCGCGTGCGCCGCGCCACCTGCGGCAAGCGCCATCGCGGTTAGCGGTGCCAGGCGAATGCACGCTTCGATGCGCGAGCGCCTGCGCGGGTGCCTCAATCCATTCCATCGTTTCATCGACCGACTCTCCAAACCGTACGACGTTGTTGTCATTGACCACGTGCCCGGTAGCGTCGAGGCCCCGGGTCTGCGTGCAGTGTCGGTAGCAGGAAAAGTCGTGAACAGACGTTCAAGTGAACGCTGCGGAAAACCCTGATGCGCTCGCCAGCGCCCGTGCAGACTGGCGCGATGCCGGTTTCGTGCGGGTGCAGCACGCATGGCGTTGTGGCTGGCCCCGTTCAATTGCAGGGGGTGAAGACGCACTTCACAACGCTGTCCGCCGAAAATCGGCGGCACGTATAATCGGCTGCAAAATCGTGGCTTCACAATCGAAGAGGAGGAGCGCTTGACACGCAACGCAGACCGGCACGCGCCCTTCGCGAACGCCCCGGACATGCCCGCCGCGATCGCCATCGACACCTACGCGCACAACGCGCCAGCCGTGCGTAGCGCCGATTTCGAAGGCCCGTTTTGCGGCGACGGCACCGCCGAGCGCGACCTGAGCGTGTTGCTGCTCGATCTCTACGCGCTGGCGAATCAAACCGGCATCGGCGAATTCGAAAACGGTTTTTTCCGGCTGCTGCGCGGGCTGCTCGCTTTCGACGCGGGCTGGACCGGCGTGACCACGCACACGACCGGCGGCCCGGTCATGCACAACAGTTTTACGTGGGGTCTGCCCGATTCGTTCTTCCCGGAATGGATCAAGGTGCGCGACTGCGATCCGCTCGCGCTGGGCACGCGCGGTGTTTATGGCCGCGCGATGGCGATTTCCATCGTCGACCCCGACGTGCCGCCGCGCTTTCGCAACTGGGCCGTCAAACACGGGCTCGCGCAGTTGATGGTAGTGACGGCGCTCGATCATCGCTTCGGACTCACAACTTTTCTTTCGGTGTATCGGCGTGCGCTCGACAAGCCCTTCAGCGCCGACGACGCACACAAGGTCGGCAACGTGATTGCGCATCTCGCGGCGGCGCTCACGATCAATCGCTCGTTCCAGCTCACGCGCGAGCGCGGCGCGACGCCCAGCGTCTCGCCTGCGCGTGCGATCTGCGATTCGTTCGGCACCGTGCATCAAGCCGATAAAGCCTTCGAGACGACCCTGCGCCACGACTGGCCGCTCTATGCCAACCAGACCTTGCCGCAGCCGTTGATCGACTGGCTGCACGGCGGCGGCGCGCATCCATACACGGGCGAGCGCATCACCGTGCATTGCGTGCCGACGGCGGGCCTCTTTCAACTGGAAGCGCGCACGCGCTCGGAACTCGACCGCCTGAGCCCGCGCGAACTCGTCGCCATCCAGCACTACGGCGACGGCCTCTCGCACAAGGAAGTCGCGCAACGCATGGGTATTTCGCCGACCACCGTCCGGCACTATCTGCGCTGCGCCTATCGCAAGCTCGGCATGCACGACAAGAGCGAGATTCCGCGCCTGCTGGCTGCGCTCAGCCAGCAGGAAGCGCTGAAGCCGTAACGGCGTCAGCGCCTCGCACACACCCTAGAAGCGATGCGCCATGCCCGCCGTCACTACCAGTTGCCTGCGCGTGCTGGACGGCAAGACGCCGTAAATCTGCGCCTGTGCGTGCCGCCCCTGCTGCCCGACGCCAAGCAGATACAACGTCGTGCGCTTCGAAAGCTGATACTGCGTGCCAAGATTGAGCTGATCCCAACCCGGCTCCGCACCCGCCGTGCCCTCGCCCGAATACTGCCCATTCGTGCGGATATACGCCACGCCCGCGAGCCACGTGGGCGTCATCTGCCAGGTGACGCTGGCCTCGTAGTTGTCGAGCGTGAGCCCGGTGGCGTCCAGATAGCGATACTGGGTCTTCGAATACAGTCCCGCGAGCGTCACAGTGCCGACATGCCACGACGCGCCCGCCAGCCAGATGCGCTGCCGCTGCACGCCCGCGCCGCCCGCCATGCTGTTGCTGAAGGTATTCGAATAGTCATCGAAAATACCCGCGCCCGGCGCACCCAGCGCGCCTGCAGGCTGCGTATCGGGCCGGTCGGCCTGCACGAAGCCGACGCCTAGCGAGACCGGCCCCTGGGTCCAGCCGGCCCCTGCCGCGATCAGTCGATTGCCGGTGAAATCGCCGGGCTGATTGCTGAATCCATAAGTCGCGCCAAAGCTGAAACCGGCGAAAGTCGGGCTGGCGTACTTGACGGTATTGCTGACCTTGAAGGTCGCGTTGGTGTTATCGGCATCGCCCACATGCGCGCCGATGTAACCGGCCCAGGTTTCGTTGGTCGCAAAGCCCGATACGAAATCGATAGTCGAATCCCACTGCCGCCCGAGCGTGAGCGTGCCGTAGCCGTCGTTCGCCAGCCCCACATACGAGACGTTGAACGCGCGGCCAGGACCGTGCCCGTTGTCGATATTGAACGGACTCATCAGGCGGAACACGGCGCGGGTGCCGCCGCCCAGATCCTCCCGGCCGGTCAGAATCCAGCGCGACGAAGAAAGCTGCCCGCTCGCCGTGGTCCATTGCGCGTGACCGCCCGCGTTGTTGGCGTAGAGCAAACCCGTATCGAGAATGCCGCCCAGCGTGACGCTGCTCTGCGCATGCGCCGCGCCTGTGCCGAAACAGCAGCAGATGCCCAGCGAACCGGCGAGCGCCGTCCTCACGGTCAGAAAACGTGATTTCACGAAAGGATCTCCAGATGATTGGACTACTAATTAGTTATGAAGAATCTTGCTGCGAGAGGGAAAGCACGCGGCGGCTGCGGGCAAAGCCTGTTGCCGCCGCGTTTTTTTGATCGGACACTTACGAGGCGGGCAGCCTCGACACCGTGCGAAAGCCGATATGATTCGTGCCCATCGTCAGATCCTGCGCGTGCCGCGCGCTGGGGCGATAGCGTTTGCAATAGATCGGCGAACAGAGAAACGAGCCACCCTTGATGGTGCCGAACTGTGTGCCACGCGCCCGTGCAACCAGCGCATCTTCCAGATCGACGGCAGGCGCCGGGGGCGGTTCGGCCGCCTGTTGCGCATGGGTCTGTTGCCACGGGTCCTTCACCCATTGCCAGACATTGCCGACCATGTCGTAAAGCCCATAGCCGTTCGCTGGAAAGCAGCCTACCGGCGAAGTCGAGACAAAGCCGTCCTTGTCCGTGTTCTGGAAAGGGAACGCACCTTGCCAGGTATTCGCCATCGCTTTCGAGCGCAATGCGAAGGTGTCGCCCCAGGGATAGACGCCGTGCTTGCCGCCATGCGCTGCGTACTCGTATTCGGCTTCGGTGGGCAGATCGCGGCCGAGCCACTTCGCGTAGGCCTGTGCGTCTTCATAGGCGATCTGCACCACCGGATGATTATCGAGGCCTTCGATCGAGCTATCCGGGCCGTCCGGGTGCCGCCAGTCCGCGCCGGGCAGGTAGTGCCACCATTGCATCGCGCCCACCAGCAGATCCTTCGGCGGCAGGAACACGGTGGAGCCGGGCCGCGTCATCGCCGCCGGCACGCCGGGATAGCGCGCCGGATCGAGGCCGCGTTCGGCGAGCGTGCGATAACCGGTCGCCGCCACGAAGCGCGCGAACTGGGCGTTCGTCACGTCGTAACGGTCGATCATGAAGGCGCCCACTTTCACGGACCGCGCGGGCGCCTCCTCGGGATAATCGCTGTCCGAACCCATCACAAAGGTGCCCGCCGGCACCTTCACCTGATCCGCCGCTGCGCCTGCGGGCGGCAGACCGCCGAACGCCCGGCAAGCTTTCACGGTGCCGAGTGAGGGTGCTGGCGCGACAGGCACGCTGGCCTGCGCGCGCTGTGCCCCAGCGACACCGCCCGCCACCGCGGCCCAGACCAGCGCGACGCCCAGCAGCGGCAGCGCGACCGGCGCGCCGCGTTTGCCCCACCAGGCCCGCGTGTTTGCCTTGCTGTGGCGCGCCATATCAGTAGTCCGCGCGCGGATAGGACGTATCGCGCCCGGTCTCCACGACGTTGTTCTGCTGGACGTATTGCGACCATTCGGTCAGCAGTTCTTCGACCACTTCGGGACGTTTCGCGGATAGATTATGCAATTCGCCGCGATCGTGCGCGAGGTCGTAAAGCTGCCAATGTCCCTTGCCGTTGTCGTATGAATAGACGAGCTTCCAGTTGCCTTTGCGCAGCGCATTGCGGCCCATCAGTTCCATGCCGTAGACGTAATCGGCCACATGCACGCGCTTGCGCTCGCCCGTGAGCCAGGGCTTCATCGACATGCCCTGCATCGGCAGCACGGTCTGACCATGGAATTCAATACCCGGCTGACGAATGCCCGCAAAATCCAGAATCGTGGGCGTGAAATCCTTCACGGTCAGCATCTGCTCGGCTTTGCCCGGCTGGATATGACCGGGATACGAAATGAACGACGGCGAACGAATGCCGCCCTCATTCGTATAAGCCTTGAACAGACGAAATGGTTGCGCGCTCACCTGTCCCCACGCCGGACCTTCGAACACGAACGAATCGGGGCGGCCGATATTGTCGAGCGCGTTATTGAAGTCGTGCGCGATCCATTGTGCGTTGCCGCTGTCCTTATCCCATTCGTTGCCTTCGGGGCCGTTGTCCGAGAGGAACACGATCAGCGTGTTGTCGTACTGGCCGCTCGCTTTCAGATAGTCGATCAAACGTCCCACATTGCGATCGAGTTCGCTCACCATCGCCGCATAGGCTTGCATCGTGCGCGCCGAACGGGCCTTCTCCTGATCGCTCAGCGCATTCCACGCTTTCGTGCCTTGCGGCAGCGGTGCGGGCTTCGTATCGGCGGGCACGAGGCCAAGACGCTTCATCTTGTCGATGCGGCGTTGCGCGATCACGTCGTAACCCACGTCGTACTGGCCATGGAAACGGCGCAGCGCGTCGTCGGGCGCCTGCAGCGGCAAATGTGCCGCCGTATAGGCCGCATACGCGAAGAACGGCCGCCCGTCGCGCGACTTGTCGCCCAGATATTCAATCAGTTTGTCGGTGTAAGTGCGCGACGAATAGAAGTCCTCGGGCAAATCGATTTTCTTGCCGTCTTCGCGGTAAGTCGGTTCCGGCGAATCGGAGGTAATGCGCATTTCCTTCTGCCGGAAATGCGCCGCGCCGCCGTTCATGAGCGCGTAGGAACGCATGAAGCCGCGCTGGTCGGGCCGCATGCCGTCGCTGGCGCCCAGATGCCACTTGCCCGCCATCACGGTCCAGTAACCGCCGTCTTTCATGACTTCGGGCAGCGCAGCCACGCGATGATTGAGCCCGCCTTCATAACCGGGATGATTGACCTCCTCGGGCGTGAGATGCGGCGTGATCATCTCCGCCATATTGCCGACGCCCGCGAGGTGATTGTCGATGCCCGAGAGCAGCATCGAACGCGTGGGCGAGCAGGTAGGCGCGACGTACAGGGTGTCGAGCAAACGGCCCTGCGCGACGAGCGCGTCGAGATTCGGAGTGGGAATCTCACTGCCGAATGCGCCGAGGTCCGAGCGGCCCAGGTCGTCGGCGACAATCAGCAGGACATTGGGACGCGTGGCACCGCCCGCATTTGTCTGAGCGAACGACGGCGCAGCGAGCGTGGCGGCAAATGAAGCCGCAAATAAAGAGGCGAGAAGAGCAGCGAGAGGCGCGCGACCGCGCTGTGCGGCGGCCGGGTCGAGTCGAAAACCCAAGGTTATCTCCGTTATCGTGGTTATGTAGCGAGAACATCTGATTCGCACGTCTACGATAAGGAGCCAATAAGGCCACGCAGTATCACAAATCGGCAAACCGTCCCGCGGCAAGGTGAATACCCGGCACCGCGCGTTTGCACAAGCGGGTTTTCCCTTGCATGCGCGAGGCGCATGCATCGCTCGCGCACACGCATACGCGTTTCATGCCCGGCGACCGGCACCAGAATCAAAACACGCAGAGCAAAATGTGGACGACCGTGCGCTGCGATTGCATCATGTCCGCTATTTCCATTCCAGCGGCTTCGCACCATGCGCATCACGCCACTTCCTCCCCTGCAGTGCCTCGTCGCCTTCGAAGCCGCCGTGCGTCATGCGAGCTTCACGCGCGCCGCCGCCGAACTGCATCTCACGCAAAGCGCCATCAGCCGCCAGATCCAGCAACTCGAGGAATTTCTCGGCCGCTCGCTCTTCGTGCGCGAGCATCGCGCGCTGCGTCTGACCATTGCAGGCGAGCACTACGCCGCCCAGGTGCAGCGCCTGCTCACGCAATGCGCCGAAGCCACCTTCGACGTGATGAAGCAACACGCCGCACTGGAGTTGACCGTCGCGTGTTCGTCGGGCGTCGCCGTGCTCTGGCTCACGCCGCGCCTGCCGCTCTTTCGCGCGGCCTTCCCCGATATCCAGTTGCGTCTGGTCGTACGCGACGGCCTTGCCTCGATGTCGCCCGCAGAGTTCGACGTCGGCGTCTATTACGTGCGGCATCAGGCAAGCGCCGACTACACGGCGCGGCGGCTGTTCGAAGAAGAAGTGTTTCCGGTCTGCTCGCCCGCCTATCTGGCGGGCCGCACGTTGAAGCCCGCCGATCTGCCAGGCGAAACGCTGCTGCTACTCGAAGACGGCCAGCGCCAATGGATGTCCTGGCCCGAATGGCTCGCCGCCAACGGCGTGAATTTGCCGAAAGCGCCGCGCGCGCAGCATGGCATCACCATCAATCATTATCCCCAACTCGTGCAGATGGCGATCCTCGGTCAGGGCGTCGCGCTCGGCTGGCGCCACATGATCGACGCATGCCTCGCCGAAGGTCTGCTCGTGCGCGTGACGCAAGCCAGCGCCAGCCACGGCGGCGGCTACTACGTGATTTCGCCCAACGATCGTGCCCAGAGTCAGGCCGCGCGCCTCTTTACGCGCTGGCTGTTCGAGCAGGCGGAGGCGCAACGCAGCGCGTGAAAAAGCACTAAGCTCGCGATGCATGCGCGCCACGCATGCAAGCATGCGAATTTATCGTTTCAGAAAAAAATGCCGATTTCTCTATGCTGGAGACATGCGGGGTACATCCCGCCTTCCACAAGAGGAGGAGGCCATGCAAGGAACGCTTTCACCGCGCGCAGCGGGTTCTGTCCGGAGCGCCGCGCAGCAGCGCCGCCGCGCCATCGTCGCGACCGTGCTTGGCAACGGCCTCGAATGGTTCGATTTCACTGTCTACAGTTTCTTCGCGGTCACCATCGCGAAGCTGTTTTTCCCCAGCGGCAGCGAGCTGACTTCCGTGCTGATGGCCGTGGCCACGTTCGGCGTCGGCTTTTTCATGCGGCCGGTGGGCGGCATCGTGCTGGGCGTCTACGCCGACAAGGCGGGCCGCAAGGCAGCGCTCTCGCTCACGATTCTGCTGATGGCGCTCGGCACCGCGCTGATCGGCTTCGCACCCACCTACGAGCAGGCCGGTATCGCCGCGCCGCTCCTGATCGTCATGGCGCGTCTGCTGCAAGGTTTTTCAGCAGGCGGCGAAATGGGCGGCGCCACCGCCTTTCTCACCGAATATGCCCCGCCCGGACAGCGCGCCTGGTACTCGAGCTGGATTCAATCAAGCATCGGCTTCGCGGTACTGCTGGGCGCCGCCACCGGCACCTTCGTCACCACCACGCTCAGCCCGGAAGCCCTGCATAGCTGGGGCTGGCGCGTGCCCTTCCTGCTCGGCATTGTGGTCGGCCCCGTGGGCTACTTTATCCGCAGTCAGATGGACGAAACTCCGGCGTTCAGTGCCGTCGAAGAACAGGCGCGAGAAAACTCGCCGCTCAAGGAAGTGCTCTCGCATTACCCGCGCGAAACCTTTGCGAGTTTTTCGATGGTGATTCTCTGGACGGTCTGCACCTACGTGCTGCTGTTCTATATGCCGATGTATTCGGTGCGTACGCTGCATCTGCCACAGGCGACGGGTTTCGCCTCGGGCATGATGGGCGGCTTCATGATCCTGTGCTGCTCGCCCCTCGTCGGCAAGCTCGCCGACCGGTTTGGCCGCCGCGTGTTTCTCTCCGGTGCCGCGCTCGCGATTCTCGTGCTGGCATGGCCCATGTTCGCGTGGATCAACCACACGCCCGGCCTCGCTTCGCTGCTGACTTTCCAGGCCGTGTTCGGCGTGCTGATCGCCATTTACACGGGGCCGATTCTCGCCGCGCTCGCCGAACTGTTCCCCACCCGCGTGTTGTCCACCGGCCTCTCGGTGGCCTACAACTTCGCGGTGACGATCTTCGGCGGCTTCGCGCCCTTCCTCATCACCTGGCTGATCGCCCGCACGGGCAGCAATATGGCGCCCGCGCTCTACGTGATCGCCGCGGCAGCCATTAGCCTGGTCGGCACGCGCTTTGTCAAAAGCGCCTGACGCGATCCAGAACCCGATATCAAGGATTCCCCACATGACTGCAACCATCCTCAAAGGCGGCAACGTACTCGACCTCGAACGCGGCGTGCTGCTCGAACATCATCATGTCGTGATCGAAGACGGGATGATTGTCGAAGTCAGCGACCGGCCCATCGATCTCCCGAACGCGCATAGTGTGGACGTGCGCGGCAAAACCGTCATGCCGGGTCTGATCGATTGCCACGTTCACGTGCTGGCCTCCAACGCCAATCTGGGCAGCAACGCCGCACAGCCCAATATTCTCGCCGCCATTCGCGCATTGCCGATTCTCGACGCCATGCTCGCGCGCGGCTTTACGAGCGTGCGTGACGCGGGCGGCGCAGACTGGGCACTCATGCAGGCAGTCGAAACCGGTCTCGTGCCGGGCCCGCGAATTTTCCCGTCTGGCAAGGCGCTTTCGCAGACGGGCGGCCACGGCGACTTCCGCCCGCGTGGCGATCTGCTCGAACCCTGTTCGTGCTGCTTCCGCACCGGCGCGATCGCACGCGTGGTTGACGGCGTGGACGCCGTGCGGCTCGCCGTACGCGAGGAAATCCAGAAAGGCGCCACGCAGATCAAGATCATGGCGTCGGGCGGCGTAGCATCGCCCACCGACCCCATCGCCAATACGCAGTATTCGGAAGCGGAAATTCGCGCCATCGTCGAAGAAGCCCAGGCCGCCAATACCTATGTGATGGCGCATGCGTATACGGGCCGCGCCATCGCGCGCGCCGTGCGTTGCGGGGTTCGCACGATCGAACACGGCAATCTCGTCGATGAAGACGCCGCGCGCGTGATGCATGAATTCGGCGCCTTCGTCGTGCCCACACTCGTCACGTATGACGCGCTGGCGAAGCATGGCGCGCAGTTCGGCCTGCCGCCCGAATCGGTCGCCAAAGTGGCCGCGGTCCAGCAGGCGGGCCGCGAATCGCTCGAACTCTATGCGAAGGCAGGCGTGCCGATGGGCTTCGGTTCGGACTTGCTCGGCGAAATGCACGCGTTCCAGTGCGGCGAATTCCGCATTCGCGCGGAGGTGCTGGGTAACCTGGAAGCGTTGAGATCGGCCACGACAGTCGCGGCGGAAATCGTCGATATGAAGGGCAAGCTCGGCATGATCGCGGCGGGCGCCGTCGCCGATATTCTCGTGCTCGACGGCAACCCGCTCGCCGATATCAACGTTATCGCCGGCGAAGGCGAGCATGTCGCCTATGTGCTCCAGCGCGGCAAGATTGTGAAGGAGCGCTGAAACAAGGCCTCAAGTGCGCGTCTCGGCCGGTTCGTTGCGTACCGGTTGGTTGCGTACCGCTTCGCCCAGCACACACGACGACACCCGGTTGCGCCCGCTGGCCTTCGCAATCAGCAGTTGCGCGTCGGCGGCCTGCAATACTTGCTCGGCGCCGCCCGCCACGTTTTCCAGGCTCGCGGTGCCGGTCGCACAACCCACGCTGACCGTGACCGCACCCACATCGCTCTTCGCATGCGCGATGCGCAAGCCTTCCACTGCATGACGGATACGCTCGGCGAGCCCTGCGGCTTCTTCCGCGCCCACATCAGGCAGCACCACCGCGAACTCCTCGCCGCCGTAGCGCGCCGCCATATCCTGCGCGCGACTCACCTGCGCACCGATGCATTGCTCTACGTTGCGCAGCACATCGTCGCCAACCGCGTGCCCGTATTCGTCGTTGAACAGCTTGAATTTATCGATGTCGATAAACAGTATGGATAACTGACGGTTTTTTCGGCTCGCCCGGCGCCATTCTTCGTCGAGCCGGATATCCAGCGCGCGGCGATTGCTCAGTCCCGTGAGGCCGTCAGTCATCGACATCTCGCGTAGCCTGGTCAACGCCTTGTAGCGCGAGCGCAGCGCACTTTCCAGCGCCATCGATCCCACAGCCAGCGTGAGCGCAAAACCCGAGGCCAGCAGTCCTTGCCACCACGCCTGATGCCGCCAGACGCGCAATGTTCGATACGTCGAAGGCGCCACCACCACCGCAAGCGGCGCACTATCCACACGTGCACTACAGCATTTCACGCCAGCGAGATCGATGCGTTCGCCGCGAATTTCGTGCAGAGCCAGCGACAGATTCTCATTAGGGCGCTGGGCGTCGACCAGCACGACGCCATCGTTGCGCACCACATGCACGGCCTCGACATCGCGCGACTCGAAGCCGCCAATGAAGCGCTGCAGATTGTCGAGCCTCACGATCAGCACCGCAACGCCATCGAATACGCCACCCGGCCCTTCGATACGACGCGCCAAGGCGATTGAACGCCGCCCGTCGCGAATGCGCGAATCCAGAGGTTCCGAAACATAAAGACCGTGAGACGTGCCACGCGCGAAGGCCTGAAAATAATCACGGTCGCTGAGATTGACCCTGGCCGCCGATGGATTTTCGAACGGCCCTTCTACCGTGCCATCCGCATCGATGATAAAAGCATCGTCGAGCAATTCATGCGACACCGCCCGCCCAAAGCGAATACGTTTCGCGAACATTGTCGGAGATAGGCGGAGCAGCGGCGTTGCGCGGCGCAGACGCCATATCGTCGAGCAGCGCGCTGTAGATATTCATATTGGCGTTCAGACCGCTCGCCACCACGGACGCCACGCTCTGCGCACGCTCGTGAGCGCGCTCGATACGGCCCGCGCGGTCGGCGGTCAACCACGCCGTTGTGCCCGCAAGCACAACAACGGCGCATAACACACCGGCGACGGAGATGAGATTGGGGTAGGCATCGAGCGTTGCCAACAGATGGCGCGACCAACGCCGCAATATGCGGCCCACATAAGAGAATGGCGTAATGACATTTCGGGTGGGCATCTAATTTCTCCTTATGCTCTCCGCCGATTATGAACGGACGCCGCGCTTCGGGATATCACAGAATCGCGATACTCGTGTAAAGAAATTGCTACACTCGATTTAGGCTTTTGCATTCGATACATGTCAGGAAACCTAATGAGTACGAGCGTCGTTATCGCGCAAGGACAGACCGTGACGCGCCAGGCCGTGCGCCTGCTGGTCGAGCGCGCGGGCTATCGCGTACTCGCCGAAGCAGCGGATGGTTTCAGCGCCGTGCAGCGCGTGTTGCAACAGCGCCCCGATATCGCGATCCTTGGATTGCAGATGCGCCGTCTTTCCGGGCTCGAAGCGATACGGCGCATTCACGCTGAATTGCCCTCTACACGCATCGTCGTGCTGTCCGCGCTCGACAGCGCGCATTCGATGAGCGTATGCGCCCAGGCGGGCGCCACGGCCTTCGTCAGCATGTCCGGCGAGCTATCCGAACTCACTGCTGCGCTCGACGCCGTGAGACGCGGGCGTAGCTGGTTTCCCGTCACGGCCGATGGACTTGCGCCAGCGCCCGGCGCGACAACATCCGAAGCGGCGCAACTCGAAGCGCTTTCGGCGCGCGAACGGCTCGTGCTGTCCTATCTCGTGAAGGGCGAACGCCTGCGCTACATCGCCGCCGAACTCTCGTTGAGCGAAAGCACAGTCAGCACGTATAAGCGGCGTCTGCTGCAAAAACTCAATGCGACCTCGGTGGTCGAACTCGCGGAAATCGTGCGGCGTAGCGAAGCGGATACGTCCGCACACGATCAACCTGCCATCGCCGCCGATCGGAACCTCGCGCGCCTCATCGTCGACGCATTGCCTTTTCATGTGACCGTGCGCGACGGCACCGGGCGCGTGCTATTTCTGAATCGCTATGGCCACGAGGCGCTGGGTACGCGCGCGCAATGGATCGCGGGCACCGACTTTATCGAGCACGCGAAATTGTTGGGCGTATCTGCGGATCAGGCGAGCGAGCTTCAGCGCGCATTCAGCGACGCCGTGCGCAACGGTGTGCCTTATCGCAGCGAGATCATGGTCGATGGTGCGAACAGAATCGTCGCGGCCTTGCATTGGGGCGCACCGTTGCGCGACGGCAATGCGAATGACACGATGCTGTGCGGCAGCATCAACATCACGGAACAGGAAGAGGCCTTCGTTGCGCTGCGCGAGAAGCTAGCAGATGCCGAGCGCGAAGCAAGGCAAAAAGACGGCCTGCTCCAGCATTTCGTGCAGACGCTTGCGCCCGACGTCGAACGCCTGGGCGCGTTGATCGCCAATCAAAATTCGCACGCGCCAACAAGCTCAATCACCGATGCCACAAATGCGGTCATGGCATCGCTGCGCACGACTTTGAATCGCTACGCGCTGCTCGCGCGCATCGAGGAGGATGGTTCTGCGCGCATGCTCGAACGCTGCGCGCCCGCCGATATCGTGCGCGCCGCCATCGAGGAGGCACGCACGCGCCATCCGCAGGCACAGATCGATCTGGATATCGCCGCGCCACGTTCCGCCGCACGCGCGGCGCTCATCGACAGACCGGCGTTTGACGATCTGCTCGGGCTGATGATCGATGCAGCGCTGGGCGCAGCGCCCGTCATGCGACTCGTGAGCATAGCGTTGCAGACATCGGCACGCTCGCGCGGTCTGCTCGATCTGCAACTCGTCGTGCAAGCTGTGCCGCCCGGCAGTAGGGAGGCGATGCGTACCACGCGCGCTACGACGCGCACACGCGACGACTGGCTCTTGCCCGCTTGCAGAAGGATTGCGGAGAAAATCGACGCATCGCTCGAAAGCGTCGATGACGGCCCGCGCTGCCGCATGGTGCTGAAAATGCACTTGCAACGCACACAGGACGACATCGGCGGATAACGTATCACTCCATCGATACCGCTTCGGACGCCGGCTTGGCGCGCTGCAACAACTCCACGAGCCGCTGCGCGAGCGGCGACACATAACTGCCCGCCCGCGTAATCGCCCCCACTCTGCGGCCCAGTTCCAGTTCGGCGGAGTCGACGTTGAGGCGCAAGATGCCGCGCTTCGCATTCGCGGACACATTGCCCGCAATGCAGAGCATGCGCGAGCCGCGCATCAGTTCCAGCAGGGCCGGCACCGCGAAGTCCGTTTCCACACGCAAGGCCGGTTCGGGCAGCCCCTGGCGGCGGAATGCATCGTTGAGCTGTCGTCGCAGCGGCACATTCATGCCGGGCAGCAACCAGTGCTCGCCCGCCAAGTCGCGCAACTTCAGGCGCGTCTTGCGCTGCAACGGATGCGATTCATCGGCCATCACGTACAGGCGGTCGTCGAATAGCGACACCGTGGCGAACTCTCCACCCACCTCGGGCGGCTCCGGCGCGACCGCCATATCGAGTTCGCCTGCACTCATCAGCGCGAACAGATCGCTGGCGAGGCGGCGGCGCAAACGCAGCCGCGCGGCCGGACGCTCGTTCATCAACTGGCGGCAGGCGCGTAGCACGATCGAATCCGGCACCGTCGGCGAATAGCCCACGCGCAGAATACCCTGCTCCCCTGTCTGGATCGCGCGCAATTCCTTGAGTGCATCTTCGTACTCGAGCGCGATGCGGCGTGCGCGCTCGACGAACACCGTACCGCCCGGCGTGAGCGCCACGCCGTTCGGGCTGCGGTGAAACAGCGCGAGGCCCACTTCGTTCTCGATCCGCTTGATCGCCTTGGTCAGCGCCGGCTGACTCATGCCCAGCGCCTCTGCTGCCTTGCCGATTCCTCCGCAACGTTGGACCTCCAGTAGATAGTCCAGATCGCGTGTCTCCATGGCATTCCCTTTGGTTATGGGTTTATAGCCACCACTTCATTGCGGTGATGACCGACATATTACACACTGGGCCGACATTCATTGGAGACCTGAATGAGCTTTCCGTATTTTCTGCGGCGCGCGGCCGCCTATTGGGGCGACGTGCCCGCCGTGATCCATCGCGATCGTCCGCTCAGCTACCGTCAACTCGAAGCGCGCTCGAACCAGCTTGCACACGCGCTACTGGCACTCGGGTTGCAGCGCGGCGACCGCGTGGCCGTGCAATCGCGCAACTGCACCGAACTCGTCGAAATCGAATCTGCGCTCTATAAGGCGGGGCTCGTCAAGGCCGCACTCAATCCGCGTTTCACTGCGGCGGAAGCCACCGACGTCGCTGGCAACTGCACGCCGCGCCTACTGATCGCGGGACGTGGCTACGCCGGTTATACGCGCGAAACGCCGGGTTTTGAGAGCGTGGAGGCGTTTATCGCCATCGGCGGTGCCGAGGGTTATCTCGACTATGAATCGTTGCTCGCGCAATCTTCTTCACAGCCGCTCGATATCATCAGCGCCGCGGACGACCTCGCCGTGCTTCACTTTTCATCGGGGTCGACGGGAAAGATCAAGGCCGCAATGCAAAGCTATGGCAACCGTATGGCTTCGCTGCGCAAGCTGCTGATGGGCATGGATGCCCAGCCGCGCCCCGGCGACCGCCTCGCGCTGGTTGGGCCGATCACACACGCCTCCGGCATGCTCATGCAGCCCTTCCTCTACGGCGGCGCGACGCTCGTGCTGTTCGACAAATTCGAGCCCGAAGCCTTTCTCGCCGATCTCGAACGTTTAAAGGTCACGCACGTGTTCATGGTGCCGACCATGATCAACATGCTGCTCAACGAACCGGCACTCGCCCGTACCGATCTGCGCGCACTGAAATCGCTCTCTTACGGCGCAGCGCCGATGGCGCCCGCGCGCATCGAAGAAGCGTGGGCGCGCTTCGGCCCGATTCTTTCGCAAGGCTATGGCGCGAGCGAATCGACATCCGGCGTCACCCGCCTTTCGATGGCCGACCACGCCCACGCAATCGCCGCGCGCCCCGAACGTCTCGCGTCATGCGGGCGACCGATGGGCGAGACCGAAGTCCGCGTGATTGGCGAAAACGGCCAGCCGCTCGCTGCCGGCGAAGTGGGCGAAATCGCCATCCGCGGCGACGATGTCTTCAAGGGCTACTGGAACGCACCGGAACTCAGCGCCGAAGTCCTCGTGAACGGCTGGCTGCTGACCGGCGATCTCGCGCGCACCGACGAAGAAGGCTATCTCTATCTGGTCGATCGCAAGAAGGACATGATCATTTCGGGCGGCTTCAACGTCTATCCGACCGAAGTGGAAGCCGTGCTGTACCAGCATCCCGATGTGCTCGAAGCCTGTGTATTCAGCGTGCCGGACGAGCGCTGGGGCGAAGGCGTGAAGGCCGCTATCGTGCTCAAGCCGCAACGCGCTACGAGCGCCGACGATCTGGTCGCCCATTGCCGCACGCTGCTGGCCGATTACAAGTTGCCGCGCTCGATCAGTTTCGTAGGCGAGTTGCCGCGCAACGCAAGCGGCAAAATCGCCCGCAAGATCGTGCGCGAACAATACTGGGCCGGTTCCGATCGCCGCGTGAATTAACTATTATTACGGATACCGCATCATGTTCGACTACGTAACCGATCCCGTTTTCGACGCCACACGCGAAAACATCCGCCGCTTCGTTGCCGAAGAACTCGCACCGATGGAGCGTGAACTCGGCCTCGATTCCGAAAGCGTCTGGCCGCGCGAGGTGCTGCGGCGCGTCTGGAAGCGCTCGGCGGAACTGGGCTTCTATTCCGCCTGCCTGCCCGCACAACTGGGCGGCAAGGGATTTTCGGTGCTTCAGCAATGCGCGCTCAAAGCCGACCTTGCCGCAAGCGGTTGTTCACTCGCCATCCACGTATTGGGCGATCTGGGCGGTCCGCCGCGCGTGGGCAATATGCTCAAGTACGCGACGCCCGATCAATTGCAGCGCTACTTTATGCCGGTGATTCGCGGCGAACGATCGACCTGTTTCGCGCTGACCGAACCGCACTCGGGTTCGGACGCGCAAAGCATCAGCACCACGGCCACTGAAGATGGCGACGATCTGATCATCAGCGGTCACAAGCATTACATCAGCGGCGCGCCGTTCGCGGACTTCGCCATCGTCATGTGCGTGACCGACGCCACAGCCACGCCGCCTGCAATTAGCGCGGTACTGGTCGATCTCGATCTGCCAGGCGTCACGGTCGAGCAGGAATACGTGCCAATGTCGGGCCAGCATATCGACGCGGACATCCGCTTCGACAAGGTGCGCGTGCCGCGCGCGAATCTGTTCGGCGGCGCGGGCAATGGCTTCAAACTGGGCATGTCGCGCATCAACGTGAACCGCCTGCTGCACTGCCCGACGATGCTGGGTCTCGCAAATTCGGTGTACGAAGCGTCGCTCGATTACGCGCGTAGCCGCCGTCAGTTCGGCGGACCCATTGCGCGTTTTCAGGCGATCCAGCACATGCTCGCCGATATGGCTGCTACGTTGTGGGCCTGCGAAAGCATGATCGCGCAGACCGCCGCGCTCGCTGACGCAGGCGGCGATCTGCGCATGAAAGCCGCAGCATGCAAGGTCTTCGTTTCGGAGCGCTGTTTCGAAGTGGCCGATAAAGCCGTGCAGATTCACGGCAATGTGGGCGTGACGCGCCATCATCCGGTGGAACAGGCCTTCCGCAAACTGCGCATGTTCCGCATTTTCACGGGCACCAGCGAGATTCAGCGCAACACCATCGCGCGCGCCATTCTCGAACCAACTGCCGCGTAGACACACAACTCGCCCACTGAAAAATCACGCGCAATAGACGCACAAAAAGACTGGAGACAAGGATGTCCGCAAACGGCAGCGATTACCGGCCCGCGCGCGCGTGGTCGATCGCCATCATGCTCGCATTGATGATGATGGTGAATTTCCTCGACAAAATCGTATTCGGCATGGTTTCCGTGCCGATGATGCACGACCTCGGCCTGACACCGACGCAGTTCGGCCTGATCGGCGGCAGCCTCAACTGGCTGTTTGCGATCTCGGCCGTAGTGGGCGGCGTGCTTTCGGATCGCATCGCCACGCGCGTGATTCTGCTGCTGATGGCGCTGTCGTGGTCGCTGCTGCAATTGCCGATGCTGTTCGCCAGTTCGATGACGGTGATCCTGCTGCTGCGTGTGCTTCTGGGCGCGGGCGAAGGCCCCGCCTCGCCGGTCTCGTTGCACGCGCTCTACAAATGGTTTCCCGACGAAAAACGCGGCCTGCCCGCCGCCGTGCTTTATCAGGGCAGCGCGCTTGGGCTTTTCATCGCCGGTCTTGTGATTCCGCTGATCACTGCTCGATGGGGCTGGCGCGCGAACTTTGCGGTGCTCGCCGTGCTCGGCTTTGTGTGGTGCGTGTGCTGGCTGGCGTTCGGCAGCGAAGGACCGCTCGATCCCTTGCGACGCCCTTCGATCGAACAACAGGCGCAACGCGTACGCTGGCGCGTGCTGTTGACGGACCGCACTATCGTCGGCAACTTCTGCGGCCATTTTGCGGCGAACTGGGTGCTCGCCACTTCGCTCACGTGGATGCCGCATTATCTGCAGGCAGGGCTCGGTTATAGCGCCAGCACGTCGGGCCGTCTGTTCGCGCTGTTCGTGGCGATCACCACGCCGATGGGCCTCGGCCTCGCCTGGCTATCGCAACAGATGCTCTGTGCGGGCATGCCTTCACGCCGCGCGCGGGGCCTTTTTATCGCCGTTGCACTGGGCATCGCTGGCCTGCTGCGTATGGCGGTGTTCGTGCCTGCCCTTGGTTCGTTCGAGAAAGTCCTGCTGCTCACGCTGAGCAGCGGCCTCACGCTGGCGATGTATTCGGTCGGCCCCGCGATGCTCAGCGAAGTCGCGCCCGCAGGCCAACGTGGCGCGATTCTCGCCTTGAGCAACGCGATTGGGTCGCTCGCGGGCCTGAGCGCCCCGCTGCTGACCGGCGTGCTGATCCAGCGCGCGTACGGCAATACCGCTATCGGCTTCGAGCAATCGTGCGTGCTGTGCGGCTTCGTGCTGATCGCTTGCGCTGGATTGTGTGCGCGCTGGCTCGATCCGAAACGTTCGCGCGCCGCCTTGCAAGCGATGCGCGCGCCGGAACTCGCCGCTTCGCACACCACGCACTAAACCTCATTTTCTGGCATCGACCGTTCCATGCACGACATCCTTCCTTTTCAGCGCGCCACGCAGCCAACTATCGACGCTCAACGCGCCGCGCAACTGAGTTTGCCCACCGACGATCCGCTCGATATCGAAGAAGCGCAACGCGGCTTTATCGGCACGATTCCCGAGGCGGAAATTCGCGATGCCTATGGTCGTCTCGTCTGGAGCATGGCCGATTACGCTTTCCTCGATGACGAAACTTCACCGCCAACTGCGCATCCAGCGCTCTGGCGCCAGGCGCGCCTCAATCGCCTGCACGGGCTCTTTGCCGTCACGGAGCGCATCTATCAGGTGCGTGGCTTCGACCTGTCGAACATGACGCTGATCGAAGGCGATCACGGGCTGATCATCATCGATCCGCTCACCTGCCGCGAAACCGCCCATGCTGCGCTCGAACTCTATTACGCGCACCGTCCCCATCGGCCGGTTGTCGCCGTGCTCTACAGTCATAGCCACACGGATCACTTCGGCGGCGTAAAAGGCGTGATCGACGAAGCGCGTGTACGCGCAGGCGAATGCGCGATCATCGCGCCGGAAGGCTTCATGGAAGAAGCCGTGTCCGAGAACGTGCTGGCCGGCACCGCGATGGAGCGGCGCTCGCAATTCCAGTTCGGACAGACGCTCGCGCGCAGCGCGTGCTGCCAGATCGACGCGGGGCTGGGCAAGACCATGCCGAACGGCACCGTTACGCTGATCGAACCCACACAATTGATTCGTGAGGAAACCGAAACACATTGTATCGATGGTGTAGAGATTGTCTTTCAGTTGACGCCAGACAGCGAAGCGCCAGCCGAAATGCACTTTTTCTTTCCGCAATTGCGTGCCCTGAATGTCGCCGAAAACGGCACGCGCACGCTGCACAATCTTTGCCCGTTGCGCGGCGCACAAGTGCGCAACGCCAAACTGTGGTCGCACTATCTGAATCAGGCCATCGAGCGCTACGCCGGCGCAGCCGATGTGGTGTTCGCGCAGCACCATTGGCCGACGTGGGGCACACAGCGCCTGACGACCTTTCTCGAACAACAGCGCGATCTCTACAAATATCTGCACGACCAGACCTTGCGTCTGATGAATCGCGGCTGGACCGCAGCCGAGATTGCCGAAACACTCACCCTGCCCGATGCGCTGGCCGCTCAATGGCATACGCGCGGCTATTACGGCACGGTCTCGCATAACGTCAAGGCAATCTATCAACGCTATCTGAGTTGGTACGACGGCAATCCGGCCCATCTGCATGCCTTGCCCGATAACCTTTCCGCGCCACGCTACGTCGACTATATGGGCGGCGCAGAGGCCATACTCGAGCGGGCGCACCGCGACTTCGCGCGCGGCGAGTATCGCTGGGTTGCCGAGATCATGAACCGGCTCGTGTTCGCTCGACCGGAGTTGCGCGCCGCGCGCGAACTGGGCGCGGCGGCACTCGAACAAATGGGCTTTCAGGCCGAATCGGCGACATGGCGCAACGCCTATTTGCTAGGCGCACGCGAGCTGCGCGAAGGGCCCGGAGCGCAGGCAGGGCACGTCATGCGCAGTCAGGACCTCGTGCGCTCGCTCAGCGATGGCGCGTTCTTCGACTATCTCGCCGTGATGGTGGACGGCGGCAAAGCGCAGGCGCTCGATATCCGCATGAGCTGGCATTTCACCGATCGCGGCGCGCAATACGCGCTCTATCTGAAGCACGGCGCACTGAGCTGGTCGACGACGCCGCATCGCAACGGCCACGATCTGGGCGTCGCGATGACGCGAGCCACGCTCGATCGCATCCTGCTGGGCGAAACCCAGTTTGGCGCGGCCGTGGCCGAAGGCCAGATCGTGCTCGAAGGCGCGAAGGCTTTGTTCGGCGCGTTTCTCAAGACGCTGGAAAAGCCGGATGGCCGCTTCAACGTGGTCGAACCGTAACGGCTCGCAGCCATTGGGGTCGTTGCGGACATGCTCGCGAGGAATGTCTATATGCCAGTCGCTTGATTGCGCGCCCGGAAGCGCTCCGACACACTGAATATCGGTGACACGTCATTAGTCATCCATATCAATTAAAAATGAAGTACGGAGACATATGAAAAAGCTTCTACTCGTCGCCGTGGCTGGCGCGATCCTTCCTGGCATGGCCTGCGCGCAATCGAGCGTCACGCTCTATGGGTATCTGGGCGGCGGCGTGCGCTGGACCAACGGTCTCAAAGGCGGCAGTTCGGTCGCGTTCAATAACAATATTCTTGCGGGCAATCGCTTTGGCATTTCCGGCGAGGAAGATCTGGGCGGTGGCATCAAAGCGATCTTCAAGCTCGAAAATGCCTTCAATAGCGGCACCGGCGCGCTGAAGAATGCTGGCGTGCTGTTTTCGCAGGCGGCCTATGTTGGCTTCAATGGCGAATATGGGCGGCTCACGTTCGGGCGTCAGGTCAGTTCGAACGAGTACTTTTCCATTCTGATCGATCCGCTCAATGGGCAGGGGCAAACGCTGGCCGTCGCGCCCAATGCACTCTATTACTTTAACTATTTCACCTACGATACGCGCATCAATAACACCATCAGTTATCTCGGGCGCGTGGGCGGTCTGCGCTATGGCGCGAGTTATTCGCCCGGTGGCGTGGCCGGCAATGCGCGCGCGGGCACCAATGTCTCCTTCATGACCTTGTATCAATGGAGCGGCGGGCTCGCGGGCTTTGGCTATCAGAAGCAATGGAATGCCGCGGCTACGCAGTGGGCCGAAACCTTCCAGGGCGGCGGCTCGCTTGTGTTCGGCCCGGCGCGCGTCTTTCTCAGCTACGCGGATCTCAATGTGAGCGCCAGCGCAGCCGGTGCGCCCAATCGCCACGACCAGATGCCGGGCGTGGGCATCGTGTATCTGCCTACGCCGGCCATTCAATTGACCGCCGCGCTCTACTACGACCGCGCGACCCATCTGGCAAACGCGAAACAGGGCGACGGGCACAAACTAACGACTTATGCCGTCGCCGAGTACTATCTCTCCAAGCGCACCGAAATCTACGCAGAGGCCGATTTCAACGGCCTATCCGGCGCTTATCGCTCCGATGCCTTGAATATCGCCGCGCTCGGCATTCGTTCCGGCACTTACTCGACGACTGGGTTTTCGATCGGTTTCATGTCGCGTTTTTAAGGGCAAACGGGGCGCGGCGCACGACCGGCTACAGACTTTACACGTTGTTACCCGCGCGTAGCGGACGGCCGCAGCGGCATTCCTTATACTCCGCCGCATCCGCTACCGACAAGCGACCCGTCGCGCCAATTACGCGCGCAGCGCCGCTCAAAACACCGTGATGCCCATGCTCTCTACCCGTTCCGCCCTGACTGCCGCGCTGGTCGCTGCTACCGCTGTTTCGCTGTCCGCCTGCGTGGCACCCGGCTATGCACCGGGATATGCTTCGGGCTATTCGTCATATGGTTCGCAGCAGGGCTATCAGGGCCCGGCCGCAGCGCCGGTCTACGCGCAGCCCGCTACCGTGCAGCAGCCGGTCTACGCACCGCCGCCCGCTCCCGCACAGCCCTACGATACGCAAACCAACGGCCAGTACAGCGGACAATACAACGCGCCGCAGTACAACAATCAATACAGCACGCAGTACGGCACGATTGCCGCGATCCGCCCGGTTACGAGCGCGACGAGCGCTTCGGGTGTCGGCGGAACCGTGGTCGGCGCGCTGGTTGGCGGCGTGCTCGGCAACCAGATCGGACGCGGCCACGGCCGCGATGCTGCAACGGTGATCGGCGCACTCGGCGGCGCCTACGCAGGCAACCAGATCGGCCAGCAGATGGGCGGCCCGGCCGGTTATCGCATCGACGTGCAGATGAGCGACGGTTCCTCGCGCTCCTTCGACGTGCCGACGCCCGGCGATCTGCATCCCGGTGATCGCGTTCAGGTCAACGGCAGCCAGTTGGCGCGCTATTGATAGCACCGCGCTGAAAAATCATCAGTCATGCTGATTATTCGCGCGAAAAAAGCGGCGGCGCCAGAAGCGCACGCCGCTTTTTATTTATAGGCGCTTATTACGCTTACGCGCGACCATCGCGCAATTCGCGACGCAAGATCTTGCCGATATTGCTTTTCGGCAAGCCCTCGCGAAACTCGACCATTTTCGGCCGCTTGTAGCCCGTCAGGCGTTCCTTGCACCAGTTGAAAATCTCTGCATCGGTCAGTGCCGGGTCTCGCCGCACCACGAAGATTTTCACGGCCTCGCCCGAGTGACGATCGGGCACGCCCACTGCGGCCACTTCGAACACGCCGGGATGCTGCGCCACCACGTCTTCCACTTCGTTCGGATAGACATTGAAGCCCGAGACCAGAATCATGTCCTTTTTGCGGTCCACGATCTTCACGAGACCGCTTTCGTCCATCACCGCGATATCACCCGATTTGAAGAAGCCGTCGGCGGTCATGACCCTGGCGGTTTCGTCAGGGCGCTGCCAATAGCCTTCCATCACCTGCGGCCCGCGCACGCAAAGCTCGCCCGCGACGCCCATGCCCAGCACGTTGCCGTCGTCGTCGCGAATCGATACGTCCACCGAAGGCAGCGGCAAGCCGATCGTGCCACTCCATGTGGTGGAAACCGGCGAATTGCAGGTCACGCACGCCGAGGTTTCAGTCAGGCCATAGCCTTCGGTGACCGGCACGCCGGTCTTCTCGAACCAGCGCTTCGCCACGGCTTCCTGCACGGCCATACCGCCGCCCACCACGGCAAAGAGCTGCGAAAAGTCGAGCTTGTCGAAGTCGGGATGATCGAGCATCGCGTTATAAAGCGTATTCACGGCGGGGAACATGGTGATGCGATAGCCGCGCAGCGTTTCGATCATGCCGGCCATATCGCGCGGGTTCGGCACAAGTACCGAAAGGCCGCCGGTATGGATGCTCAGCAACCCGCACACCGTCAATGCGAACACGTGATAAAGCGGCAGCGCGGCAACGGTGACGTTCTGCGTGACATCGGGGCGCTTCGCGCGCGCCGGTTCGAGCCACGTTTGCGTCTGCAGCAGATTGGCGATCAGATTCCGATGCAGCAGCACCGCGCCCTTCGATACACCCGTGGTGCCGCCCGTGTACTGCAGAAACGCGATATCGTCCGGGCCTTGCTGCACGGGCCTGAATGGCAGACGTTCACCCAATGCGAGCGCGGTGCTGAAGCGCGTGTGACCGGGCAAATTCCATGCGGGCACCATCTTCTTGACCCGCCGCACCATGAAGTTCACGAGCCAACCCTTCACGCCCAGCAGATCGCCCATGGTTGCGACTACAACGTGTTTGATCGACGTCTGCGGGATTACCGCTTCGAGCGTGGTCGCAAAGTTCTCCAGCAGGACGATGGCTTCGGCGCCGCTATCCTTGAGCTGATGTTCGAGTTCGCGCGGCGTATAAAGCGGATTCACGTTCACGGCCACATAACCCGCACGCAGGATCGCCGCCAGCGCAACCGGGTATTGCAACACATTGGGCATCATGATCGCCACGCGCGCGCCGCGCTCCAGCCCCTTCGATTTCAGCCACGCAGCGAGATTGCGCGAGAACCTGTCGAGTTGCGCATAGCTGATCGATTTGCCCATGCAGGCAAACGCGGGCCGGTCGCCGTATTGACGAAAACTCTCTTCGAATAGCGCGGTAATCGAACGATAACGCGACATGTCGATTTCGGCCGGCACGCCCGCAGGATAGGAATGAAGCCAGGGTTTGTTCATGATGAGGTTCGAAGAAACTAAAAGAATTGGCAGATTGCTTGTGTTGGTTGGCACGCGGCGTCGCTCAGAGCTGCACGCCGCGCAATGCATGGACGATTTCCTGAAGCCGCTGCGGCGTGGCATCGGCGGCGGCGAGCGGTTCGCCCACCGACAAGGTCAGGCGGCTCATAACCCGGCGGCGCAGCGGACGCGGCGTACGCGCCTGCTCGTCGCGTGAAAACACGCTGCCCCACAGACCTTGCAAGGCCATCGGCACGACGGGCGCGGGCACGCGGCGCAGAATCTCCATCACGCCATGCCGAAACGTATTGATTTCGCCATTACGCGTGATCTTGCCTTCGGGAAAAATGCAGACCAGTTCGCCTTGCTCGAGTGCCTGCGCGCAGCGCGTATAAGCCTGTTCAAGCAGCGCAGCATCTTCGTGCGCGGGCGCAACCGGAATCGCCTTGACATGGCGGAACAACCAGCCCACCAGACGCGAACGGAAAATACGATGATCCATGACGAAGCGAATCGGACGCGGGCTTTCCGCCATGATCACGATCGCATCAATAAAACTCACGTGATTGCAGACCAGCACCGCAGCGCCCTCTTGCGGAATGCGTTGCATATCGATTCGATTCACGCGATAGAACGTATGCACCAGCACCCACGCAATAAAACGCAGCATGAATTCCGGCACGAGCGAGTAAATGTACACGGCAATCACAATATTCAACAACCCCGTGATCAGGAAAAGCCCCGGAATACCCACACCTGCAGCGCCCAGCGCCACGCCCATCAACGCAGAAGCAATCATGAACAATGCATTGAGAATATTATTCGCGGCAATGATGCGCGCGCGATGCGTGGCCTTGCTGCGGCTCTGGATCAGCGCATAAAGCGGCACGCTATAAAAGCCGCCAAACATCGCGAGTAGAAAAAGATCGGCAAACACGCGCCAGTGCGTGAATGCGCCCATGAATTCACTGACCGATTGCAGATGCGAGTGCGTCGGCAATGCGTGACTCGCGAAAAACAGGTCGATGGCAAACACACTCATGCCGATCGAACCCAGCGGCACGAGACCGATTTCGATGCGTCCACGCGAAAGACGTTCGCACAGCAGCGAGCCCAACCCGATGCCCGCCGAAAACGTGGCCAGCAACACGGTCACGACATCGGGATTCGCGCTGAGCACCTCTTTCGCGAAGCCAAAAAACGAGGAGAGAAACGTCGCGCCCACAAACCAGAGCCACGAAATACCAAGCAGGCTGAGAAACACCGCGCGATCTTCGCGCGCAATCTTGAGATTGCGCCACGTTTCGTCGAGCGGATTCCAGTTGATGCGCAGATCGGGCTGCGGCGCGGGCGACATCGGCACACGCGAAGAAACGAAACGCCCCACGATCGCCAGCGTCACGCACAGCGCGGCAAGCAGCATCGCGCCATGTGCGCCCGCAGCGGCAGCCGCACCACCGGCGAGCGTGCCCGCGAGAATCGCCACGAATGTGCCCATTTCGACGAGTCCGTTGCCGCCCACCAGTTCCGCATCAGCGAGATGTTGCGGCAGATACGCGTATTTCACCGGCCCGAACAGCGTCGAATGCAGCCCCATGAGGAAGGTGCAGAGATAAAGCAGCGCGGCGCTATGCAACATGAAACCCGCGCCACCAATCAACATGGCGACGATCTCGAAGCTCTTCACGAAACGCGTCAACGCTGCTTTGTCGAAGCGATCCGCAATCTGCCCGGAGGTTGCCGAAAACAGCACGAAAGGCAGCACGAACAGCGCGGGAATGACAAAGGCGGCTGTCTTCGCATCGACGCCCGCGAAGCTGGACGCTTCGTAGGTCACCAGCGACGTGAAGCCGATCTTGAAGGCGTTGTCGTTGAGCGCGCCCAGGAATTGGGTCCAGAAGAACGGCGCGAAGCGGCGCTCGCGCAGCAGGGCGAATTGCGAAGGTTCGTCACGGTGTTCGCGGCTTGCTTTAGAGGTCATGGGTGACTCGTGTGCTTCCAGAGAGGTCGATCGTGAACGCGCGGTGCAGCTTGCCACCGAAAGGCGCGTCCGGACAGGAGACGAAGCGAGTATGCCGACCAGGATCAAATGGCGCTCACATACGTGGTAGAGTCGCCTTCAATATCACCACGAGTATCAATTTTTAATACTTTACGATGAGTGAAACGACCCAACTCGTTGAGACGCTGAAGCGCCAGTTACGCGCGCGACGCCTGACCTATCGCGACGTCGCCCACGCGCTGCGCGTGTCCGAGCCCAGTGTGAAACGGCTCTTTTCGAAGGGGCGCTTCACGCTCGACCGGCTCGAGGAAATCTGCGGGCTGCTCGGTTTCACGCTGGCCGAACTGGTACAGGAGGCGGCCGCAACGGTGCCGCAACTGCGCATCCTCACGCAGGCGCAGGAAGCGCAACTGGTGTCGAACGAACGCCTGTTGCTGGTCACGGTTTGCGCGCTCAACCACTGGGCCGTGGACGATATCGTCGCGACTTACCGGCTCACGCGCGCGGAATGTCTGAAGCTGCTGCTCGCGCTCGATCGCATGGGCCTGATTGCACTCCTGCCCGGCGATCGCATTCGCCTGATGGTGGCGCGTGACTTCGACTGGATTCCGGGCGGCCCGATCCGGCAATATTTCAAGGCGCGCGGCCTTGGGGATTTTCTCGAAGATAGTTTTGGCGGCGCGGGCGAATCGCTGGAATTCACCCAGGGCATGTTGACCGAGGCGGCACGTGCGGAACTGTCGGTGGAATTGCGGCGGCTGCGCAGTAAGTTCGCGGCGCTGCATGACGAATCGGCATCGGCGCCGTTGACGCACCGGCGGGGTACGGGCCTGCTCATTGGCACGCGCGAATGGGAGCCGCGCATGTTTGCGGAATTAAGACGTGTAGCGGATTAGTGGCGTGCGCCAGATCCGTAACCCGTCATTCCGCATCGGGAAATATGATTCAGATGCCGAATCATCTAATCGTATGAATCTGAAAATCGAACGATATTTCGGCCGGATCGAAACCGATCCGGCCGCCAGAGCGCAACGCGCTGGTTTTCAGCCATCCACAGGATTCAACGGCGTTTCCAGCAGCAACTGGTAAAACGCCAGATCGAGCCAGCGGCCAAACTTGAAACCCACTTCCGGCAGCGTGCCAACGTGCCTGTAGCCCAGCCGCTCATGCAGCGCGATACTGCCGGCGTTGGTTGCGTCGATGGCGCCCATCAAGGCGTGCACGCCGTTCTCGCGCGCGGCGTTGGCAATCGCTTCCATGATCACGCGGCCCAGACCCTTGCCGCGATGATCCTTATGCACGTACACCGAATGCTCGACCGTGTATTTGAAAGCGGGAAACGCGCGGAACGTGCCGTAGCTGCCAAACGCGAGCAGCGTGCCTTGCGCATCTTCCACACCGATCACCGGGAAATTGCCCGCGCGCTTCGTATTGAACCAGGTGACCATGCTTTGCGCGTCGCGCGGCTTGTAGTCGTACAGCGCAGTCGAATTGACGATCGCGTCGTTCAGGATCGCCAGAATCGCATCGGCATGGCGTTCATGGGTGCATTGCACGATGGTGTGATCGCTCATTTCGTTGTCCTTTGTGTCATTGAAACTGTGGTCAACGCCACGGCATAGCGCGCGTGCTTGCGACCCGGGTTGCGAAAAACAAGTTGCTGGTCGAGCACCATGGCGAGGCAATCGCCGGCTTTCAGGTGCCATTCCTGCTCGCCCACGCTGATGGCCATTTCCCCTTCCAGCATCCAGACCTGCTGATGCGTGACCACATGGCGCGCAACGTTGTGAAAGCTCACGCTCTCGCCAGGCGGAAAACGCACTTCCACCAGTTCGAGCGGCGACTCAAAACCCACGGGCGACAGGTGCCTGCGCTGATAACCAGTGGCGGGGTCCGTCCATGTGGGCTGATCCGCGTGGCGCGCGAGCGGTTCTTCGGCAACGCCTTCCGGTTCGTCGGCAAACAGCGCGGCCATGGTGACGCCCAGGGCGTCGGCCAGCTTGCTGAGCACAACCGCCGTAGGGCTGATTTCCTGGCGCTCGATCAGCGAGATCGTCGAACGGCTGACGCCACTCGCTTCCGCCAGTTCATCCAGAGTATGGCCACGCCCCTTGCGCAGATCGCGCACGCGTTTGGCAAGCAGGGCTTCGACATTCATGAATCCAGTATAATGGATTTTTATTCCATTGCAATGGAAATTGTGTTTCGCGGCGGGCGTCGAGCGCTTCCGGCAAGGCCTCGGCGCGATGGCGCCCGCGTGTTGCCGCGCTTTCCCGGTATGATCGGCTGGCACGCTGAGACATTCATCGAGGACAAAGGGCATGATTCAATCGATTCGTAGAGGCGGCCGTAGCGCGCGCCTGGCAATGCGGCGCACCTTTGCGATCGCGACGGCGCTGGCCGGCAGCGCAGTGCTTTCTTTGGCGCACGCCCAGACGCCGGTGCCAGCGGCGCTGCAGCCTGCCGGCGTGACCCACGTGGTAGCCTCGCTCGCGGCAACGGGCGTGCAGATCTACGTGTGCAAGCGCGATGCCGCCAATCAACTAACGTGGACCTTTCAGGCGCCGCAAGCCGATCTCTACGACGCCTACGGCCAACTCGTCGTCAGGCATGGCGCGGGGCCGTCGTGGGAAGCGCCTGATGGCAGCCGGATCACGGGCAAACTGCTGCAGCACGCCGCTAATCCCGAAGACAGCGCGGCGATCCCGATGCTCCTCCTCTCGGCCACCAATGCGGGCGGCGCGGGCCTCCTGAGCACCGTGCGCTACGTGCAGCGGCTTGCCACGCACGGCGGTGCGGCACCTGCACACGCCTGCGTGCGCGAGGGCGAGGAAGGACGAAGCCCTTATCTCGCGGAGTATGTGTTTCTCGAATGAATGTGCTGTGAGCGCATGTGTATAGGCGCTCACGGCGCAACGGTATCCGACCTTCATGGGAAAACATGCTGCCAACTACGAACCGGTTGCCGACGCCAAGCGGATGCGGCGTGCAAAGGCAGATGCACAGATCGTCGCTCAATGCAGCTTGCCGCCCATCCGGTCCTGTGGAAATGCGCTAGCGTTCGCAGCGCATAGACGCCGACTATTCAGTAGTTATCCGAACTTCCTCCACCGCTACATCCGATGAAGTACGAGACTCATCCACCTTCGTCACAAGTGTTCCCGTCGCTAGCGTCTGTTGACGAAAACGACCTGCTTCAGCAATCCGCATCTCGCCAGCTACCGACCGCCTGTATTTACGATGCTTTCCATGCCCAACGCGCTGCGCGCGATAGATGCCGGCGTGACCGGAAAACAGAAAGGCAGTCACGCAACCGATTGCAGCAAGCGGGCCAATATCAGCGCCAAAGAGTTCGATGGCCATGATCGTAGTGGCGATCGGCGTATTGGCGGCGCCGGAGAACACCGCGACGAAACCGATCGCGGCCATCATGGCAAACGGCATATGCAGCAGCGGCGCAAGCGCATTACCGAGCGTGGCTCCAATATAGAAAAGCGGCGTCACTTCGCCACCCTTAAACCCCGTCCCAAGCGACGCAACGGTAAAGCCGAATTTGCCCAGAAAGTCCCATGGCTGCATCGGCTGTTGAAACGAGCGAACGATGTCCGGAATACCCAGGCCGATGTAGTGCCAGGCATCAAACGTCCACACCGCAATGGCAATCAAGATCCCGCCGATCAACGGGCGCAATGGCGGATAAGTGACTTTGCTCTTCACGAACGCGCCCAGTTTGTGCGCGCTGGTCGCGAACGCCATGCCGGTCAGACCGAACAGAATGCCCGCGATAACAACGGCGGCAATACTCCAGGCACCGATGGGTGCAATCGTGCCGACAACGTATTGAACATGATGAACGCCCCACGCGAGGCAAACCTTATCGGCAACGATGCCAGCGACGATGCAGGGAAAAAGCGCGTCATAACGCATGCGCCCGATGGCGAGCACTTCAAGCCCAAAAATCGCGCCGGCCAGCGGGGTGCCGAATACCGACGCAAACCCCGCACTCATACCGATCATAAGCAGAGTTCTGCGGTCCTCATGTTCGAGGCGAAACGCGTGAGTGAGTTGATCCGCAAGCGCGCCGCCCATCTGGACGGCAGTACCCTCACGTCCGACCGAAGCGCCGAATAGATGCGAGACGATCGTGCCGCCCAGCACGAGCGGCACCATGCGCAGCGGCACAACCTTCTTCGGGTCGTGTATTTCGTCGATGAGCAGGTTGTTACCCGCATCGACTGGCTTGCCCAGCTTGTGATAGAGCCAGCCCACACCGAATCCCGCAACGGGAAGCAGCCAGATGGCCCAACGATGGGCCTCGCGCCACGCAGTCGCATGATCGAGGGCGACAAGAAAAAATGCCGACGCGCTGCCCGCGAGCGCCGCAACAAGGCAAGCAATCAGCAACCACTTGCCGAAAAACGGCAGCAGTTCAAGTTGTTCAAAACGAGGGAATTTGTGCATTGGTCAATAAGCCGATGTTCCAGGGCCTGACCAACGGGAAGATGTGGACGCGAGCGCCTACAGCCCCAACGAAAGTCAGGTAACTGTAGGCGTCATTAACCGCGAGTTGAGCGCGGTGGTTAAAGGAGGAACGCCATCTCCTGTAGCAGGAATATACAGGAACGCGTTGAAGCGAACAACCGTTGGTAACGTGCCAAACGCGTTCCAGTTCATCCGCGTTACTCGGGCCGGCCACGGATCAGTGCTATCTGCCTATCACTCGCCGGCGAATTTTGGCGACATCGGGCATCACACTCATGGCAGTATAAGATGTGGCATTTTTGTGACGATGCGCGAGCACTCATCGAACCCGAGGTGATGCCCTATGTTCGGCCGATTCATGCCTGGAGCAGGCAATTTCTTCGAACTCTTCAATGCTCACGCCCGCTATATCGTGGATGGCAGCCGTGCGCTCGAAAAACTCATTGAGAATATCGAGGACGCCGAGCATCACCGGCGTAACGTCAAGGTCATCGAGAAATCCGCAGACAAGCTCACCAGCGACTGCAACGATCTGCTGCACAAGACGTTCATCACCCCGCTCCATCGCGACCAGATCCAGCAACTCATCAACACGATGGACGACATCATCGATGTCATCGAAGACGTCGCGAACACCATTACGCTCTATGACGTAACAGCGCTGCCCAACGATGCAATCGAATTCGCGCGTCTGAGTACACGAACCGCCATTCAGGTTCAGCAGGCAGTCAGCATGCTTTCCGACATGAAACAGGCAGAACAGATCCTGCAATGCTGCAAGCAAATCGACGAGCTTGAATCGGATGTCGACAGATTGCTGCGTATTGCGATCTCGCGACTCTTTCGTGAAGAAGAGGACGTCAAGACGCTGATCAAGCTGAAGAGCGTCTACGAACTGCTTGAAACCATCACCGACAAATGCGAGGACGCCGCCATGATCATCGAGGGCATCGTATTGGAAAACGCCTGAGCGAGCGATCTTGGGAGCCGGCGCAATGGCATGGTGGATTGCAACCCGGCTGATTTGATACGCGAAACCCAGCCCGCAATATTCTCGAATAATCGCCCAATCTATGTGACACTGTTGTCACACTCAGGCGCTGTTCCAGGAGCATTCCAGCAACAGGTTGCATGAACCATGATGTGACGGTCGACTATCGTGTTGATCCTTCTGAATCTCCTCTCCGGTGTGTCGCTCCTGGTATGGGGCACACACATCGTGCGTACCGGCATTCTGCGCGTGTTCGGCGCAGACCTTCGCGCGATTCTGGGCCGCAGCACCGGTAGCCGGCTCAAGGCCTTTCTCGCCGGCGTTGGCGTCACGAGCCTCGTTCAAAGCAGTAACGCCACGGCGGTCATCATCACGTCGTTTGCCGCGCAAGGCATGGTCTCGCTCGCCAGCGGACTGACGATCATGCTGGGCGCCGATGTCGGCACCGCACTCATGGCGCGGGTGCTGACGCTCGATCTGTCCTGGCTTTCTCCGCTGCTGATACTCGCGGGTGTACCGCTTTTCCTCACGCGCAAGCAGACACGCGCAGGGCAAACGGGGCGAGCGATTATCGGGCTCGGCTTGATCCTGCTCGCACTCCATCTGATCGTAGAGGCCGCACAACCCATGATGCAGGGCGCGGGTGTGCGCGTGATGTTCAGCGCCCTGACCGGCGACACTGTGCTCGATGCGCTGGTCGGCGCCGCCTTCGCGATGCTCTCGTATTCGAGCCTCGCTGCCGTTCTTTTAACGGCGACGCTTGCCTCTTCAGGCGTCATTTCGCTGAAGGTCGCGTTGTGCCTCGTGGTTGGTGCGAACCTGGGAAGCGGACTGCTTGCGCTAATGAGTGCCCTGCCGCAGAACGCCGCGGCCCGTCGCCTGTCTGCAGGAAGCTTTGCGTTCAAACTGATCGGCGCGCTGATCATCCTGCCGTTCGCTTCGCTGCTCGCCAAAGTGCTGCCCGTGCTGATTGCGAATCCGCGTGAGGCAGTGGTCGGGTTCCATCTCATCTACAACACGGTGCGCTGTTGCGCGTGTCTCACGGTGGTCGACCGGGTCGCTGCCATCAGCCGCAGATTATTGCCCGACCGTCCTCAGACGAGCGGCGAACTTCGTCCGTTGCATCTCGATCCTGCCGGGCTCGTCACGCCGGGACTTGCCCTTGCGAATGCCTCGCGGGAAGTGCTCCGCATTGGCGACATCGTCAGCGTGATGCTGGACAATGTGTCCGAACTGCTCCGCCGCAATGATCTTGCCGTCGCCCGCGAAACCATGCGGATGGACGATGACGTCGACCAGCTCTACGCCGAAGTCAAAAACTATCTGACGCTGATCTCACGTGAGCAACTCGACGAAGCCGAGAGCCGCCGCTGGACCGATATCATTTCGCTCACCATCAATCTCGAGCATGCGGGCGACATCATCGAACGCATTGTCAGCGATATCGAAGAGAAGAAGATCTCGCAGCGGCTTGCCTTTTCCGAGCAGGGTCTGGGCGAACTCGACGATCTGCATGCGCGCCTCGTGAGCAATCTCCGTCTCGGGCTGTCGGTGTTTCTCAACAACGATCTACGCTGCGCCGAGCAGCTTCTCGCCGAAAAAGAACGGTTTCGGGATCTGGAGCGCGTCTATTCCCACAAGCATCTGGACCGGCTTGCGGGACAGGCACTGCGTAGCGTGGAAACGAGTGCCTTGCACCTGGATCTGATCAGCAATATGAAAAGGCTGAATTCACTCTTTTGCTCGACGGCCTACCCGGTACTCGACGCGGCAGGCGCACTTCACGAGACCCGGCTTCGCAAGCGTTCGCTAGACAGCCTGCATCAGAAGGAATGATCGGATTCGCAATGCCTCGGGCGATCAGGAAAAACCCTGCAATGCAGGCGTTTCAGTTGCCACGCGTACAGACCACCGGCAAAGACCGGCCCATCTTCCCCGCGCGAAATCGGCGGTGAGGTTCCGCGCGATGTCCCCTGCCACGCAGACGTAGCGATGCCGGCCGCCAGTCTGCCGACTCGCGTTGCGATCGATCGACATCCGGCACGAAGCCTGAGTCAGGGGCATCGCCCGTCGCAGGTCGCGCCGGCAATAGCGTTCTGGTTGCCAATACAACGAAAAAATCGATCCAACTGGTTCGCATCTGTGCCCCACCCGGTTCATCCATCGTGCGCGCGTCGTTGCGTTTCCGACTGATGAAAAAAAACGCCCCGAAGCGCGCATCGGGAATGCTTCCCTGTGCCCACGCTTCGAGACGCCGTTGTCTCGCCTTCCCGTTCCCCGCCGATGGCAGGATGCGACTTCTGGCCTTCGTTGACCAGCCGCCGATACTACAACGCCATCGCTCTAACAAAACCGTCGCTCACAGTAACTGCGCCATTATTCCTCGTCCAGTACATTTTCCGCTTGCTGCTCCCATCGGCATGGAAGCAAGCTTGGGGCGTTCGAGTCGCGCAGGCAAATGCCTGTCACTGAGCGTTGAATATCGGCGTCGTGTGCCTGCCTGGCCAACGGCTGCCGTACTTCAACCGCGAGTTTGACCTGACCGGCCGACGACAAAACCGCAGCGACAACTGGCGCGTCTCCGGCTACTTCACGGCGAGGCGAATCCATGTGGATGCCGATTTTGGCGGAATAGCCCTGGTAAAAGGCGGCAGGAAACGCTGCGCTAATGTCGCCAATAAAATATGCTAGCTGCGTGAAACGAACGACGCGAAACGCTGGTTCGCAAGCTTAATCATTGGCGTCGAACCCATTCAAAGCGCAAGTAATCCCCAGAAGAATGCAAAAGAAGGAGGCGGAGAGCACTAAACACGAAAGGCAATTGGACACAGGAGAAACACACTGCCTTTCATGATTCCTGGTCACCCGGCCATCGAACAAATACCTAAAGGAACTGACGGATAACGTGCGGGAGCGTCGTGCATCGGGCAGGGAATCTGCGGGGAATGTCTTGCATAGAGCCGATGTCGGGGAAGTGGGTTTGGCGCTGCTGTATCCGCACGCTGCTTGCCGTTAGCGCCGAACATGCGAGTCACTCGTGAAACGCGACAATAATATTTCCTCACTCGGCAAGCGCGCAAGAACGTGCGATATCATTGCGCCATCGACGATTGCACCGTTTACACCGCTGTCGTCCAGCGGCGCACTATCGATATTCCACGAACCCTGGTGGCTCGACATCGCCACGCAAGGGAACTGGAAACTCGCAACAGTCAATCGCAACAATCAGATCATCGGGGAAATGCCTTATACGCCGACGCGTCAGCATCTGTGGCGCGTGGCGCATCTTCCGCCGCTCACGCGCACGCTCGGCCCCGTGATCAAACCGGTGACAGGTAGCGACGCGTGCCAACGGCATCATCGTCACGATGTCACGGCGAAACTGATCGAGCAGCTTCCCGATTGCGACAGCTTTTTTCAGGTATTCGATCCGCGTATCGACGATGCGATTGCCTTTGCGCTCAAGGGCTTTTCGGTCTCGGCGCGCTACACGTTCCAGATCGATGCAAACAGCTCGACAGACGATGCGTGGGCGAGTCTCGACACCAAGACCCGCAATGTGATTCGCGGCGCCCAACGCAGTCTCACAGTCGCGCCGATAGAAACTCCGCGCGAATTCATTCAGTTTTACGAAGCCAATCTGGCTTCCCGTTCGCGCACCAATGCTTATTCGTCGGAGGTCATGCGCCAGCTTGTCAAAGCGTTCGTCGAGCGCAAGGCAGGCACCCTGCTCGGCGTGTACGAAACGGGCGGCAGGCTGGTCGCGGCCATTGGCCTGGTGTGGGACCGTCACGCGACGTATTATCTGTTGACATCGCGGGTGCAAGACGCACATTGCGGCTCGATCAGCCTGTTGCTCTGGACCGGCATCCAGCGCGCGCTGGAGAGCAAGCTCACATTTGATTTCGACGGCTTCGCGAGCCCTTCGACGTTTCACTTCCTCAGCGCTTTCGGCGCCACGCTGCGCCAGCGCCTGGCCGTCGAGCGGCTTGGCACGGGTTACTCGTTAGCGCGCGCGGTCAAACGACGGATTGCGCCGAGCAAGGAGTTTGCGCCCACGCTCTGAACTCCGTGTTAAAGGAAGGACTGGGCCCACAACAGAGTCATTCCTTTTATCAGGCGCTGCAAGTCGGTTCCCGGCAAGGTTGAATCGACACTCGACCTTGCGCCTTTGACTGTTGAAAAGCTCACCTTCGCTGATCGAGAGATTGAAGCAATTCGAATCCTTCAGGCCAGCCGCCCAGATTGCTATTCGCATTGAGATGGCCTTTTTCTCCAACGTCGACGAATCGACTTCCCCACGCAGCAGCGCAACGACGCGCAAGATCCAAACTTCCATAGGGATCGTTGGAACTGGACACGACGATAGTGGGAAACGACAGCCGTTCCAGTGGTAGCGGCAAAAATCCGGTTGCATCCGCAACGGGAAAGGCGTGTGCCGTGGGATCGGGCACAGCGACAAGCAGAGCACCGCGAATCCGCCGAAAATGGCGAGACGCCCAATGCGCGACCGCCAGGCATCCAAGGCTGTGTGCAACGATGACAGGCTCTTCTGCGCTTTGCGCAAGTTGTCGATCGATTGCAGTCACCCACTCGCTACACGCAACCCGATCCCAATCTTCGACAGCAAGTCGCCGCCACTCGGGATGCTGCGTTTCCCAGATACTTTGCCAATGAGATGGCCCGGAATTGCCAATCCCTGGAACAATAAAAACAGCGTCGTCCATCTGCCAGATCTCCGTGGTGAATGAACATCCAGTGTAAAAGCGCACGGATTCTGGCAACATCCCAGATCAAATGAATTGACGGCTAAAAGCCGTCAAAGATAACGAATTTGGCGGGGTGCACAAATGAAACCTAAGCAGGTAACGTTGGACCGGCTCGACTGGCGGATATTGGAGGCTCTCCAGAGTAACGCGCGAATCAGCAATACCGAACTCGGCAAGCAGATCGGACTTTCGCAGCCGGCCGTTACCGCGCGTATCAAAAGACTGGAGGCACACGGCGTCATCGAGGGCTACGCGGCCCGGATCAACCCAGGCCTCGTGGGCCGTGGTATTGCGGCCATCGTCCGGATTCGCACGACTCATGCGCAGATCAAGCATTGCCTGAGCGCTTTCGAAGCCTCGCCGGAAATCGTCGAGGCGCATCGCATCACTGGCGAAGACTGCTTCGTGGTGCGCATTGTGGTCGAGGATATGGCGCAGCTCGAAGCTGCGATCGACTCACTGGCGAAATTTGGGCCGGTAACGACCAGCGTGGTGCTGGCGAGTTATCCACCGAAAGTAATCCGAGGGTCGTAGCTTTGAGGGGCCGGCTTGTAGCGAGGCCCCTTGCGCGCTATCTGAGCGTTCCTGCGTTCGCGACTTTGCGGCCAACGTTGAAATCAATGAGCCAGCCACAAAAAAGAGTCACGAATATTTGCCCTGGCTTCAGGACGCGCTTTGCGAATCGCCATCAACGGGAATCAATTGCCCGGAAATGGAACGTCCGGCATCGGATGCCAGAAAGACAGCGAGCGCCCCGATCTCCGCCGGATTCACGAAATGTTTGATCGACTGATTGGCGAGCGCAGCCGCCTCTTCCTGCGCGACTGTGCGGCCGTTTGCCGACGCACGACCCGCGAGCACCTGCTGGATACGTGGCCCCTCCACGGCGCCTGGCAAGATCGCGTTGACGCGTATGCCGAATTCACCCAGTTCCCGCGACAAGGTTTTGGTGAAACCAATGAGGCCCCACTTGGTGGTGGCGTAAGGACTGCGATTCGGATAACCGAAGCGGCCCGCCAGCGATGACATGATCAAAATGACGCCCGCGCGCGATTGCTTCAGGTACGGAATGGCGTGTTGCGTCACCGTGAACGTGCCGGTCAGATTCAAACGCAGTACAGCTTCCCAGGCGTCCGGGTCCATGTCCGCGACGCTCGCGGTCGGTCCCGCAATGCCCGCGTTATTGATCAGGACGTCCAGGCCGCCCAGGGCGGACGCCGCGTCGGCGACCATACGCGACGCCGACGCGCGATCGGCGATGTCGCACACCGATGTCGTGAGGCCCGGCAATTGCGCCTGCATCTGCTGCAGTGCAGCTTCGTCGATATCGCAGATGTGAACGCTCGCGCCTGCCGCTACGAAAGCTTCGGTGATCGCGCGCCCGATTCCGCCGGCGCCGGCGGTGACAAGCACGCGCAGTCCTGTCGATGTGGTCATGAAACCCTCCTTTCCAGTTCGATCATGATCGCCGCTCAATCGCACGCGGCGCGGATGAATTCAGGCACACCGACGGCCTTGAGCCGTCCATCGTCCTGCTTGATGCACAGGGCGCGAGTCGCGCTACCCTCGCAGATCAGCGTATCGTTGCGCATGATGCGATGGCTTTGAATGAACACTTTGCCCCGCCATTCCTCGACGCGCGTATGCACGGCCAGACGTTCGCCGTAAGTCGCAGACGTGTGAAAGCGCGTGTGAATCTCCAGCAGCGGCGCACCGATGCAATTCGGCAGCGCTTGCATTTCACGCCATGGCGGCAGGCCGCACTGTATAAAATAATCGTGCGACGCGGCGTCCATCCAGCGCGAAAAGTTCGGAAAAAACACGATGCCCGCCGGGTCGCAATCGCCGAATTGCACGTCGATACGATAGATAGTCACTTTACTCACGAATCCATGCTCCTGATTCCAGTCCAGCCATTGTGCGCGCGTTGTCCGCGCCACACTGTCGATGCGGCGACATTTCGCGTCGGCGGCTCTGCGCTCCATGCGGAGGGATCGCAATGACCCGGCAAAAGCGGATGGTCACGCTATCGCTTACGCTCGACGAACTGCTCACGCAATCGCCGTGGTTTGCCCGCCTGGATGCAACCGCGCAGGCCCGCGTACGCACCGAAGCGTCGGAGCGCGCCGTTGCAACGGGTCAGTCTTTGAGCCTTCACGGCGAACGGCAACACGCCTGGTTTGGCGTGCTTGAAGGCCTCATCAAGTGGTCGATCACCGCTCGCGACGGACAAACGGTGACATTGGGCGGGCAGTCGGTCGGCAGCTGGTTCGGCGAGGGCACGCTGATCCGCAACGCGCCGCGCGAATCGGATCTCATCGCCCTGCGTGACAGCCGTGTCGCGCAAATTCCCCGCACGACCTTCAACTGGCTTCGCGAGCAGCAACCCTCGTTCAACGAGTTCCTGCTACTTCAGGTTAACGAACGCTTGCACTGGTTCATGGGCGCCGTTGCCGCAAACGGCCTGCTCGACACCGACAGTCTCGTCGCCCGGGCGCTGGTGGGAATGGTGCAGCCGCTGTCCAATCCGGGTGGCGTCGCGCATTTGGCGCTATCGCAGGAAGAACTCGCCAATCTCGCCGCCGTGTCGCGACAGACGTGCAATAAGGCCATGACCCGCTTCAAGAACGCAGGCCTCGTGCACACCGAATACGGGGGCATCGTCGTGGTCGATTTGCCCGGGCTGCGCGCTTTGGCCGGATAACGTCGCCTCGGGTGCTCGGGTGCCCGCACGGATCGGTGTTTACGCTGTCCCGAACTGTCGCGCCATAGACAGTCGCGCTCACGCCGGCCCGAAATAATGCGTGTCATACATCAGGAGACACGCAATGAATCGCGCCCATTCGCTGTCCTCAGCAGCCGCGCCGCTCGAGAGCCCGTCAGGCCGACTGGCCGAAGATGCCGTCTTTCAAAAGATCAGCTGGCGCGTGATGCCGCTCATTCTGATCGCCTACGTCTGCGCATTCCTCGACCGCATCAATATCGGCTACGCGCAGTTGCAGATGAAGCAGGACCTTGCCTTCTCCGACGCGGTCTATGGACTCGGAGCCGGTATCTTCTTCGTCACGTATCTTTTGTTCGAACTGCCAAGCAATCTGCTGCTCGAGAAGATCGGCGCGCGGCTCACCTTCCTGCGGATCATGGTGCTGTGGGGCCTCACATCCGCCGCCACGGCATTCGTCACGGCGCCGTGGCAATTCTATGGAATCCGGTTATTGCTCGGCCTGTTCGAAGCGGGCTTTTTCCCCGGCATCATTCTTTATTTGACGTACTGGTATCCGAGCCAGCGCCGCGGCCGCGTGACGGGTCTGTTCCTGTTCGGCATGCCGATCACAGGCGTGCTCGGCGGACCGCTTTCGGGCACGATCATGAGCCGCCTGGAAGGCGTCGGCGGCATGCACGGCTGGCAATGGCTGTTCCTCGTCGAAGGCTTGCCGACGGTGTTGTTGGGGATTGTGCTGTATCGCATGCTTCCAAACCGCCCGGCTAGCGCTCCATGGCTGAACGATGCCGAGAAAGCGCTCGTGCAGTCGGTCCTCGATGCCGATCACGGCGGCAAATCCCGCTCTGGCCATCATGGCAAGCTCACCGCGGCGCTGGTCGACCCGAAAACCTACGTGCTGGCTTTCGTCTACTTCTGCTGCGCCTGCGCCGTCTACACGCTGACGTTCTGGTTGCCGACGATGATCAAAGGGCTGGGCATCGCCCCGCTTGCCACGATCGGCTGGTATACGGCCGTGCCTTATCTCTTCGGTGCGCTGGGTGTGCTCGTCATCAGCCGCAGTTCGGATCGCTTCAAGGAGCGCCGCTGGCATGTCGGCGGCACGCTGGTTCTGGGCGTCGTGGTGCTCGCCTTGACCTCGTTCCTCGGCACCGCTGTCGTACCGGTGATGGTCCTGATGTGCGTGGCCTCGTTCTTCATCTTCGGCGGCGGCTCGCTGTTCTGGTCGATCCCGCCGACCTACCTTGGCCGGGACTCGGCTGCGGCAGGGATCGCCGTCATCAGCTCGCTGGGGATCCTCGGCGGATTCTTCAGCCCGACGCTGATCGGCTGGATCAAAAGCGCGACCGGCAGCATCCAGATGGGCCTGCTTGCCCTGACCGCGGTTGTCATCGGCGGCGGTCTCACGATCCTGCTGGGCCTGCCCAAAAGCGCAGTCCGGGTTGGTCCCGGCGACGATTCGAACGCGCCTTGATCGAATTGCCATCGCCATTCCTGTTCTTTGCATCCCATTCAAAATCTGGAGTCACCCATCATGAGCAAGCCCAAAGTTATCGTGACCGTTGCCCCGACCGGCGGCATGGCCAGCAAGACAATGAACCCGAACCTGCCGACGCAGCCGCAGGAGATCGCGGACGACACCTATCGTTGCTATAACGCCGGTGCCAGCGTCGTTGCGGTGCACGCGCGGCGTCCCGACGATGAGGCCACCTGCGATCCGGCAATCTATAGCCAGATCAACCGGCTGATTCGCGACAAATGCGACATCATCCTCAACAACTCCACCGGCGGCGGTATCAATGGCGACATGGTTCGCGAACTCGACAACGGCCTGTGGGAAATCCAGTGGGAAGAACGGCTGAAGGGCATGCAGGGCGACGGCGTCGAGATGTGCACGCTCGATGCGCAGACCGTGATTGCGAGTTTTGGCGGCAAGGAAATACTGGTGGCGACACCGCCCTCGCGCATCCGGCAGATCGCGCAGATGATGAAGGATCGCGGCATCAAGCCGGAGTGGGAAGTGTTCGGCCTCGCCGATATTGTCCAGGATGTGCAGCGTGCGATTCATGAGGGGCTCGACGAGGCGCCGCACTTTATCAATATCGTGATCGGCGCCAATGCGTTTCAGGGCGCCTTGCCCTACACGCCCCGGTTGTTGCAGACGATGGTCGATCATCTGCCCCGCGACACCGTTTTCAATGTCAGCGCCATCGGCGCGGCGCAGTTGCCCGCCGCGATGAATTCGCTGTTGCTCGGAGGGCACGTGCGAGTCGGGCTCGAAGACAATCTCTACTATCGGCAAGGTCAGTTGGCCACCAATGTGCAACTGGTCGAGCGGCTTGTGCGCCTGGTACGCGAGATGGGCTATGAGCCGGCCACGCCCGCTGAAGCACGGGAGATCATTGGACTGCGGCCGTTGCGCGAAACCAGCCGCGCGGCCTGTCAGGAAGCGTAGGCAATAGCAGCGCGGGCCATCCAGGTCGCCGTTGTCGGCGCGGGTGTCATTAACGCAGGTTGGGCGACATACTTCCTGGCGCAGGGTTTTGCCGTCACAGCGACCGATCCCGGCGAGGGGGCCGAGTCGCCCTCCTGATTCCACCTCATTTGTTCCCCCGACGCAAAACTCATAGTCCATGGCGGGTGTTCGAATCCTGCGCCGATACGCCTAGAGTCTGCATCCATCGGATCGCTTCGATCCGCCCGGCAAGCAGACCGGAAACTCACTTCCAGCGAGGCCCATTGTGAACACCCCCGTGAACACTCCCGTGAACACCCCCAGCAGCAATTCGAAAGTCATCATCGTCACCGGCGCGTCGCAAGGCATTGGCGCGCAAACGGTCGAGGCGTTTCTCGCACTCGGCCATCGCGTGGTTGCGACGTCGCGCACCATCGCGCCCTCTACCGACGCGAATCTCGTCACGGTAGCCGGCGATATCGGCGACCCGGCCACCGCGCGCCGAGTAGTCGATGCCGCCATCGAGCGCTTCGACCGCATCGATACGCTCATCAATAACGCCGGCATTTTCATCGCCAAGCCGTTCACGCAATACACGGCCGACGACTACGCGGCAATCACCCGCGTCAACCTCAACGGCTTCTTCCACATCACGCAACTGGCCGTCGAGCAGATGCTCAGGCAACGCAGCGGCCACGTGCTCAGCATCACAACGAGTCTTGTCGATCAGGCCAACCACAACGTACCTTCGGTGCTGGCTTCGCTGACCAAGGGCGGCCTGAATGCGGCAACGAAGTCGCTCGCGATCGAATACGCCGCCGCGGGCATTCGCGCCAATGCGGTGTCGCCGGGCGTCATCAAATCGCCGATGCACGCGCCCGAAACGCACGCGGCATTGAGCGCGCTGCATCCGATGGGGCGCATGGGCGAAATGAGCGAGATCGTCGATGCGATTCTCTATCTGGATTCCGCCGCCTTCGTCACCGGCGAGATCCTGCACGTGGATGGCGGCCAGAGCGCCGGGCATTGAACTCATCGAACCCATTGACCGCGCGCCGTGCCGAACGGCCGCGCAACCGGCCGGCCGCAGCTTGGCCGATGCTCGCGGCCGTGCATGGCCGCATGGCACAGACCGTGGACGCCGGCATGGGCGATCTGGACTGGTCGGCAATGGCCGTTTTCCTGCTCGACTAATAGCGCTCTGGCGGGCCGCCCGCACCCGCCCGTTTCTCCAGCAGCCGAAAGCGCGTTTCATATTGCGGAATTCCGAGCGATTTTCTGCGTCGCGGCGTTTTCGCGGCTTGAAAAGGTGTTTTGCATCGCAAAATTTCTCTCGTATCTCATTGAAATATAAGAATAAATTATGTCTTATGTCTTATATAAGAGTTGAGCGAACGGCGCTTACTATTAAGTCATGCAGTGCGCTTCGAGACACGCAGCGACACGCCGGACTCACCAGTCAAACGCGCTTTCCTCTCAGGAGATACACATGTCCCAATATCAAGAAGACATCCAGGCAGTTGCCGGTTTGAAGGAACAACAAGGCAGCGCCTGGGATGCCATCAATCCCGAATACGCCGCCCGCATGCGCGCCCAGAACAAGTTCAAGACGGGCCTGGACATCGCGAAGTACACGGCAAAGATCATGCGCGCCGACATGGCTGCCTACGATGCCGATCCGGCGAAGTACACCCAGTCGCTCGGTTGCTGGCACGGTTTCATCGGCCAGCAGAAGATGATCTCGATCAAGAAGCACTTCAACAGCACGGAGCGCCGCTACCTGTATCTGTCGGGCTGGATGGTCGCCGCCCTGCGCTCGGAATTCGGCCCGCTGCCGGACCAGTCGATGCACGAAAAGACCTCCGTCAGCGCGCTGATCCGCGAGCTGTACACCTTCCTGCGTCAGGCCGATGCACGCGAACTCGGCGGTCTGTTCCGCCAGCTCGACGGCGCTGAAGGTCCGGCGAAGGCCGCGATCCAGCAAAAGATCGACAACCACGTGACCCATGTCGTGCCGATCATCGCCGACATCGACGCCGGTTTCGGCAACGCTGAAGCGACCTATCTGCTGGCCAAGCAGTTCATCGAAGCGGGCGCCTGCTGTATCCAGATCGAAAACCAGGTCTCCGACGAAAAGCAGTGCGGTCACCAGGACGGCAAGGTCACCGTGCCGCACGAGGACTTCCTCGCCAAGATCCGCGCGATCCGCTACGCGTTCCTCGAACTGGGCGTGGACGACGGCATCATCGTGGCGCGCACCGACTCGCTGGGCGCGGGCCTGACCAAGCAGATCGCCGTGACGCACCAGCCGGGCGATCTGGGCGACCAGTACAACGCGTTCCTCGACTGCGAAGAACTGTCCGCCGACCAGTTGGGCAACGGCGACGTCATCATCAAGCGCGACGGCAAGCTGCTGCGTCCGAAGCGCCTGCCGAGCAACCTGTTCCAGTTCCGCGCCGGTTCGGGCGAAGCGCGCTGCGTGCTGGATTGCATCACCGCGCTGCAGAATGGCGCCGACCTGCTGTGGATCGAAACCGAAAAACCGCATATCGCGCAGATCGGCGGCATGGTCAGCGAAATCCGCAAGGTGATCCCGAACGCCAAGCTGGTCTACAACAACAGCCCGTCGTTCAACTGGACGCTGAACTTCCGCCAGCAGGCCTACGATGCGATGCAGGCCGCCGGCAAGGACGTGTCGAAGTACGATCGCGCCCAGCTGATGAGCGTGGAATACGACCAGACCGAACTCGCCACGCTGGCCGACGAGAAGATCCGCACCTTCCAGGCCGACGCGTCGCGTGAAGCCGGCATCTTCCACCACCTGATCACGCTGCCGACGTACCACACAGCCGCACTGTCGACGGACAACCTCGCGAAGGAATACTTCGGCGATCAAGGCATGCTCGGCTATGTGGCAGGCGTGCAGCGCAAGGAAATCCGCCAGGGCATCGCCTGCGTGAAGCACCAGAACATGTCCGGCTCGGATATCGGCGACGATCACAAGGAATACTTCAGCGGCGAAGCAGCGCTGAAGGCAGCAGGCAAGGACAACACGATGAACCAGTTCTAAGAACGGTCATTTCGCAAGCAAACAGCACGCAAAAACGCCAGCCCAGCCGGGTTGGCGTTTTTTGATCCGCCTTGCCGAAAACACGCGGCTGCACCAATACTCTTCGTCAAACCCGGCAACGGAGAGCACCATGTCCCTGCAGAGCATCAAGCATGTCGTCGTCGTGATGTTCGAAAACCGCTCGTTCGATACCATGCTCGGCGGTCTTTACAGCAACGGCGCGAGTCCCGCGCAATTTCTGCCTGCATCGACTGCGCAGAAAGCATTCGATGGCCTGACACCCGGACTGTCGAATCCCACCAAGGCAGGCGGCACGATCTTCGCAACCACGCCGGCCGCCACCGCCACCCTGCCCGATCCCGACCCGCAGGAAACGTTTGTGAACGTAAGTGAGCAACTGCTCGGCGGCGCGGCAGGCGCGGCGCCGATGTCCGGCTTCGTGCTCAACTACGAAACGACCACCACGGCAGACCCCAGCCAGGTCATGCAGTGCCACAGCCCGGAACAGTTGAACGTGCTGTCCACGCTCGCGCGCGAATACAGCGTCTGCGATGCCTGGTTCGCCTCCGTGCCCAGCCAGACCTGGCCGAATCGCGCCTTCGTCCACGCGGGCACCTCGAACGGTCACGTGGACAACGGCCATCCGCCCGATCCGTTCGACTGGCAGGTGCGCACCATCTTCAACGTGCTGAGCGACGTGGGCGCGAGCTGGGCCGTATATAGCGATGCGCTGATTGCCCCCTCGCTCACGGTCACGATGTTCCCGACGCTCTGGGGTACGAAATACAAGCCGAATTTCCAGCGCTTCGGCGATTTTGTCTCTGCTTGCCAGAACAACACCTTGCCGCAGTATGCGTTTATCGAGCCGCGCTTTCTGCTCGATCCCAACGATCAGCATCCGCCTCACGACGTCTACGCGGGCGAGCGCTTTCTCTACGATATCTGGCACGCCATCAGCAAGTCGCCTGCGTGGCCCGAGACGCTGTTCATCATCACCTACGACGAACACGGCGGCACGTACGATCATGTGCTGCCGCCCGCCAACGCCGTGTCGCCCGATGCCGCGAGCGACCCAGGCGACCAGAACTTCGCATTCGACCGCTTTGGCGTTCGCGTGCCCGCCGTGGTCGTTTCGCCGTGGATCGCGCCGGGCACCGTGCTCCGCTCGCCGGAGCCCACGCCTTACGACCACACCTCGATCCTCGCCACCTTGCGCGACTGGCTCGCCATCGCGCCCACGGACATGCTCGCGAGCAAACGCGTCGCCGCCGCGCCGACGCTCGCGCCCCTGCTCACGCTCGACACGCCGCGCACCGACCTGCCGGCAATCGCCGCGCCGCCCGCCAGCGGCTTTACCGCGACCAGCCTTGCGCGCCCGCTCAACGATCTGCAGCAGAGCCTCGTGAGCGGCACCGCGCGCCGAGCGGGACTGAACCCGGCGGCGACGCTCGGTTCGATGTCCACCGGCCAGCACGCGCTGGACTTCTTCCACAAGCTGACGGGCGGCAGCCCGCCTGCACCGCAGCCCGCCGATCCCGCCAGCGAGACCGCACCGGCAAGCCCATCGCCACAGGACTGACCGGCACCGTGCGGCGACTCGCGCCACCGTCATCAACCCGCAATCTGCACGCGGTACGCTGGGCGTACAAGAACTCAGATCCCAGCACCGCATGCAACCCGTCACCTCAGAGTGTGACCGGGCGTCAGTCCGCGCCGCCCGTCTTAGTGTCTTCGCGAGCGCCTCGCTGGTGGCCGTGCAACTGACGATCGGCTGGTGCGCGGATTCGCGCGCCATCTTCGCCGACGGCGTCCACACCTTCATCGATCTGCTGGTCGATGCACTCCTTTTTGCCTCGCTGTTCCTGCGCGCCAGTCAGTTGCGCAAGCTGCCGCGCATGGCCGCGTCCTTCACGCCAGCGACCTTCTGCACCACAGTCTCAGCCCTCGCGGGCGCTGCATTGCTGGCTCAGGGTTGCTGCGGCATGTCGGTTGCGGACGCAACGATTCCGGCCGCCACCAGCGGCGCGACGCAGAGCTGGGTGCTGGCAGCGGCGTTGCTGGTGATCGCCATCCGCGAATACACGGCGCGACGCCTGAGCGCCACTGCGGAAAAAGTCGCCGATACCGATTCGCGCGCCGCAAGCGTATTGAGCGCGGGTGCGTGGCATGCGCGCATCGATGCGTTGTCGGCTTGTGCTGCGGCGGCTGGCGCGGGCGGGATTCTGGCGGGCTTCGGCAACCTCGACCATATCGCCACGGCTTTGATCGGCGCGATCATGCTCGCCACGGCGATCTTTCCGAAAGACAGCCCGATTCGCAAAGGCCTGAGCTTCCTCAAGGCGTCTGCATGGCGGATGTGCTCGCTGCGCATGGGGCCTCGCGCGCAGGCTGCGGCTTCGGAGCGTGGCGCAGGACGCTAGAGCTGCCAGCGCAACCGCGCCTCTGCGCGGCTGCATCAGCCACTAATACACGCTGGGTACGCCCGGCGGACGATGTTTGAAGCGCCGATGCACCCAGTAGTACTGCTCTGGGCACTTCCGTATCTGCGTTTCCAGAAACTCGTTGATCCGACGCGCGTCCTGTGTGTCGCATTCCGATGGAAAGTCGCCGAGCGGCTCGAAGATGGTGAGCTTGTATCCGCGATAATCCGGCAGCACTTCCGTAACGAACGGCACCACCCGCGCATGGGCCAGGCGCGCCAGGCGCGAAACCGACGTGAGCGTGCAGGCGGGAACGCCGAAGAACGGCACAAAAACGGAATTGTGGATGCCGTGATCCATGTCCGCGGCCAGCATGACCGGTTTGCCCGAGCGAAGCAGCCCAACGATCTTCCTCGCGCTGGTCGAACGTTCGATCATCTCCGCGCCAAATCTGCCACGTTGGCGCTTCGCCAGCGCGCACAGGCGCGCGTTCGACATCCGCGTGTACAACGAGGCGGCGGGCGATTGCGTCGAATACAGTATGCAGCCCACCTCGATGCTCACAAAGTGAAAGCCCAGGAAGATGGTCGGTGGCGCATTCGGGTCGTCCAGATCAATCCGGCTTTCGATGTCCACCAGCTTCAGCAAGGACTTCGCACTGCCAAACCATTGAATGCCGCGTTCGAGATAGCTGCGGATGACATGGCGAAAGTGATTTCGCGCGAGGTCGTCGTACTCGCGTTCCGAGCGGTCTGGAAAGCACAGCCGCAGGTTGACGTGAACGATACGTTTGCGGGAGCTCGGAAGCCGGTACAGCATCGCACCGAGCGAGCTGCCAAGCCTCGCGACCAGCCCGTAAGGAAGGATAGAAAGAACGCGTAGCAGCGCCACCATCGCAGCAAAGCCTGCTCGCCCCAAGAATTTTTCCTGCTTATGCGTTTCGTCTATCGCCATTTGGAAAAGTATCGACACTGATGGAGAGCGATCCTTGCTAGGCTCAGCGCCGTGGCGGGAAGCTGGAACGAAAAAATTGACGTTGCGACGCCATTGTCTTGAGGTGAACGAAGCGTACCAATTTCAGGCCGGCTTCGCACGTGCCACTTTGTGACAGGCTATGTCGCTACGCACCATAGGGATTTGTCCCCGGTAAAGGACGATTGGCCTGCTCACGGCCTGCCTCAAGCCGTAACGGCGCAGCAGCGTCACGGCATAACGCACACCGAAGCACCGGCCAGACACGCTACTACTGCGTCCCCATCGACGCCAGCCGTCACCCCTTACCCCAACTATCACCACGGTTATTCTGGCCAATCTAAATAGTAATGGTTATCATTTACAAATCCAGATGACGTAGACGCACTGTCTGCGCACAGGATCAAACACGGCGCAAACAGGAGGCACGCCCATGCACCAGCACGCCACGCCCGCCACCGGCGGCTCGCCAGCCAGAGACCAGAGCTTGTCCCAGTGGCAAGCGATCACCCGTCAGGCGATCGCCGCCACGCGCGAAGCCGGCGCAGGCGCCGCGCTGGACGGCTACGAACGCGCCCTGTCGATCGCACGCCAGTTGCTGGCCGCGCCGCCGCCGGGCCATGCCGAAGATTGCGTCGCCGCTCTGGTGGTTTCCTGTCACAACCTCGCCGATCTGCACCTCGACCACGGCGATACCGACACCGCCGCGCGCTATCTGTGCCGCGCGCACGAAACGCTCATCGCGCTGATGGTCGACACCGACCGGTCCGCGTCGCTTCGCCAGGCTGCGCTGCATCACAGCCGGCAAACCCACCTTGCCCTGATCTCGCATGTGGCCAGCCATGGGCCCCATCCCCTCGTCACCCGTGTCCTGCGCGCGGGCTGTCTGGCGTTGAACGTCGACGGTCCGGCGCGGCACTGATCCACCCGCTGATTCCCTTCAGCCCGCCCGCAAGGAGTTACCTCGATGCCCTACGTTTTGCCGGACCTGCCGTACGCGGTCGATGCGCTCGAACCGCATATCGATACCCGCACGATGGAGATCCATCACTCGAAGCACCATCAAACCTACGTCAACAATCTCAATGCCGCGCTGGAAGGCAGCGAATTCCACGATCTGCCGGTCGAAGCGCTGGTCGCCCGGATCGAGTCGCTTCCTGAATCCTTGCGCCTGGCAGTCCGTAACAACGGCGGCGGTCATGCCAACCACAGCCTGTTCTGGAGCGTGATGTCGCCGCGCGGCGGCGGCGAGCCGGACGGCGCGCTCAAAGCCGCCATCGACGCCGATCTGGGCGGCTTCGACGCCTTCAAGGACGCTTTCACCAAGGCTGCGCTGACGCGCTTCGGCAGCGGCTGGGCCTGGCTGAGCGTCGATCCCAAAGGCAAGCTGGTGGTGGAAAGCACCGGCAATCAGGATAGTCCGCTGATGGCGGGCCTGATGTCGGGCAACACGCCGATTCTTGGCCTCGATGTCTGGGAACACGCCTACTACCTGAAGTACCAGAACCGCCGACCCGAATATATCGGTGCGTTTTATAACGTGGTCGACTGGCAGGAAGTGGCGCGCCGTTACGCCGCCGCACGCGGTTAAGCGCAAGCAGGCATCTCAGGCACTCCGGATCGCTCGCCGCATGATCAGGAACACTAAGTAGTCATTGATCGTATGACACACAACGTCATACGGGAGGTTTCGATGAACACGGCGACAGACTCCTGCACGCTCACCGGGCGTGCAACCAGCGCGATCCGCGAAGTGCTTGCCGGCGGTCCGCGCGGACCGCGGGCGCTGCTGCTGTTCGCGGGCCCGGCGGTGATCGCCTCGATCGCCTATATGGACCCCGGCAACTTCGCGACCAACATCCAGGCCGGCGCCGGATACGGCTATGCGCTGCTGTGGGTCGTGCTGGCCGCCAACCTCGTGGCGATGCTGTTCCAGGCGCTCTCCGCGAAACTCGGCATCGTCACCGGCCGCAACCTGGCGGAACTGTGCCGCGAGCAGTTTTCGCGTCCCGCCGTCTACGCGATGTGGGGCGTCAGCGAAATCGCGGCGATGGCCACCGATCTCGCCGAATTCCTCGGCGGCGCGATTGCACTCGCGCTGCTCTGCAAAATGCCGCTGATCGCCGGAATGGCGATCACGGCAATCGTCACTTACGGCATCCTGCTGTTCGAGAAAAACGGCTTCCGTCCGATGGAAATCGTGATCGGCGCGCTCGTGAGCGTGATCAGCCTTTGCTATCTCGTCGAGATGTTCATCGCGCCGGTTGCCTGGACACAGGTGGCCCGGCACACGCTCGTGCCGTCACTGCCGGGCGGCGGTGCGCTGGTTCTGGCGGCGGGTATCGTCGGCGCTACGGTGATGCCGCACGCGATCTATCTGCACTCGGGGCTAACGCAAGGCCGTATCGCCAGCAACACGGCGCACGAGCGCCGCCTGCTGGTGCGCTTTTCCAATCTAGAAGTGATCGTCGCGCTGTCTGTCGCCGGGCTGGTGAATATGGCGATGGTGATCATGGCCAGCGCTGCATTTCATACGGGCCACCGGGACGTGGCGGAAATCGGCACGGCGTATCAAACGCTGACACCGCTGCTAGGCGCAGGCGCGGCCTCGCTCTTTCTGGTTTCGCTGCTGAGCGCCGGGGTGTCGAGTTCGGTGGTCGGCACCATGGCCGGGCAGATGATCATGCAGGGATTTGTCGGCTTCCGGATTCCGGTCTGGCTGCGCAGACTCGTGACGATGGCGCCTGCGTTCGCGGTCGTCGCGCTGGGCGTGAATGCGACGCAGGCGCTGGTCGTCAGCCAGGTGGTGCTCTCGTTCGCATTGCCGGTGCCGATGGTCGCGCTCGTGTGCTTTACGCGCCGCCGCGACATCATGGGCGAATTCGCCAACAGCCGCATGACCGATGTTGCCGCGATCGCGGCAACCGGGGTGATCCTGCTCCTGAACGGCGTCCTGCTGCTTCAGACCTTCGGCGTGGCGCTGCCGGGTTTCACCGGCGCGGCTTAAGCCCGCTATCTCACGACGCGCCGAAGGTGTTCATCATCAGGCGCGGCCGTCGTAATTCGTCCACTGTCCCGCACTGAAATCGTAGAGTTTGCAGTGACGCGCGGTGGAGAAATACCAACTCCACGAAAACGGCTGGATCACGATGCGCTCGGGCAGCAGCATTTCGAGCCGCGCCTGCGCCTCCTCCAGCCGGTACAGTGGAATGCTCATATCCAGATGATGCGCGGTGTGCTCCATGATGTGATGCATCATCGCGCCGAAGTGCCATTTGAAGGTCAGGTGCACGGTGGTCGAAATAAACGGCTGCGCGTTGGCCCATGCCGTGCGGTCGTCATACCAGCGCACGCGTTGATGCGTGTGATGCACATAGACGACAAAGCCGATCATCGAGCACCAGAACAGAAACGGCACGCCAAACCCGCACACCAGCAACAGCAGCACCGATTGCTTGGTCGCCACGGCGGCCGCCGCGAGCGCGCCCAGCCAGACGAGCGCGAACGCGGCCACCAGGCTGCAGTCGCGGAAGAACACCGGACGGCGCGTCGGCATCGCGGTCTTGCTTGGGAAGAACATGCGCTTCCACCAGATCTCGACCATGTAGTAGAGGCCCGGCGCCCAGCCGCTTCGATAAAGGCGCTCGACGCAGCGGCGCGGACGCGACAGCGCGCAAAACTCCGCGAGACTGAGCGGCGCCCAGATGAAATCGAAACCCTTGAGGTTCGTGTAGCCGTGGTGCACGACGTTATGTCCCACTTCCCACAGGCTGTACGGCGTAAGCGACGGCAGGAACGCAATGCGGCCGAGCCATTTGTTGAGCCCGCGGCGCGGCGTGAGGCTTTGATGGCACGCATCATGTCCGATGATAAACAGCCGCCCGATCACGAAACCCATGCAGAGTGCGCCAACCAGTTTGAGCGCTACGCTATGCGCGAGCACGACCAGCGCCATCAACGCGGCGAAAACGGCATAGTCGATCAAAAGCAGGACGATGGGATAGGCGGTCGTGCGCCCGGACAGCGATTCGAGCCACGAGCGCAGGATTTTCCGGTGCGGCAACGGATCGCCTGGCGGCACGGGCTGGACAGGCATGGTCATAGGTCGATTCACCTCGTAAGAAGAACAGGGAGCGATGAGTGCAATGTGCGTAAAGGGCACAAAAGACGTAAAGGGCGCAGACGCGGCGAGCGCACAGAACATCGGGGCTCGCGCGCTCAGGCGGAATGAGTCGGCGATTTTCGCCGTGCTGTGGGACTTTCGATCAGTCGTCCAAAACAGGTCTTGATTGCGATCAAGAGACCGATAACGGCGACGTTTGGCCGCATGGGTGCAGGCGGGCGACGTCTGGCGGCGCTTTGCTGTGCGTGGCTAATCGTCGGCATCGGCGGATGCGGCCACTCTCGATGCGATCACCCGGTCGAGCGCGTCGGGCTGCATCACCAGCACGCATTGCTTGCCGGTGCGCGAGCAATAGTCCTTCACCCGCCACCAGTCGCCGTGGCTCACGCATCCCGCCTGGCAGATCACGAGATCGGCATCGGCGAGACCGGCATTAAGCTGCTCGGCGTCGCCCGCATCGGTGCGCACGAGTTGCACGCCCGTTTCGGCGAGCGCGAGATCGGTTCGCTCCGTCGGCTGACGGTCCTGGGCGATCCACATGACGACCTTGCGCTGCCCGCCGGGCGACGCGGCGGCTACGGACGTTGCCTCCACCGCAGGGCGGCTCGCGTTGAACGTGCCGCGCGTTGCTCCGCGCGTGAGCGTACTCACCCGCTCTTCGAGCACCCGAACCTGCTGTGCAAGCGCGAGGCGTTTCGGCAAACCGGCAATCGCCGACTTCACCTCGGCGAGTTCTTCCCTGGCCCATGCAAGCGCCGTTTCGCGGATCATCGCGGTGGCGCGCAACTGCATCGCCTGGGCTTGCAGCGCGGCAATCTGCTTCGCCTGCTCAACGATGACCGCCGACGCGCGCCGCTGCGCACGTCCTAATTCCCCAACCACCCGGCAGTGCTCGTCGCACAAATGTCCCCAGTCTCGATCTGTCGCCGTCATTGCATTCCGTCCTTGCTGGCATCCGCGCCCAAAGCCCCTCCATATTAGCAATGATTCTCATTTACTAAAAGATGGGCGATGCGGGATATGCGGGTTGGGTGACGGCGATCGAGACGCGATGACGCGAGCTGAGACGTCCTTTGGTCCTTTGACCGGCCGCCAGCCTCAGGAGCGCGGCTTCGCCTTGCCGCGTCCTGCCCGCCTCGCCACGCGCGCGCGGCGCGATTCGGCATGCTCGCGGATCATCTCGATCAAGGCGCGCAAGCCAGCGGGCGTGTGACGACGGCCGGGATAGTAGAGGCAGAGCCCGTCCAAAGCCGGCGTCCAGTCTTCGAGAACACGCACGAGCGCGCCGGCCGCGAGATCGGCGTGGACGTTCCACTCGGTCAGATAGGTCAGCCCGAGACCCGCGCGGGCGGCCTCCAGCATCAGATGCGGCTCGTCGAGCGTGAGCGCGCCTTCGCCGTCGACGCGCACGACTTCGCCGCGTTTTTCGAATTCCCATTGATAGATCGCGCCGCTCGGCATGCGGCTGCGTATGCAGCGATGCTGCGCGAGATCGGCGGGCGTGCGCGGCGGCTTATGACGAGAAAAATACTCTGGACTCCCGACCACGGCGAAACGCTGACGATCGCCGAACGGCACCGCGATCATGTCCTGCGGCACGGTTTCGATGAGCCGGATACCCGCATCGAAACCTTCGACGACGATATCGATCAAGCGCCCTTCCGTGACGATATCGAGCTTCATCTCGGGAAAGCGCTTCAGAAAGGCGATAAAAACCGGCATGACCTGCCGCGCCGCGCCCGCCGAAGTGTTGATGCGCAGCGTGCCTGAAGGCGTGTCGCGAAAGCTCCCGGCCTGGTCGAAAGCGCTCTGGATGGTGGCGAGCGCCGGCGCCACGGTCTGCACGAACTGCGCGCCCGCTTCCGAAAGCGACACGCTGCGCGTCGTCCGGTTGAAGAGCCGCACGCCGATGCGCGCTTCGAGCGCCGCCACCGCATGACTCAACGCCGAAGTCGAAACGCTCAACTCGTCGGCCGCCGCGCGAAAGCTGCTCCTGCGCGCCACGGCCAGCACGGCTTCCAGCTCGCTCAATCCCGAGGTTTTCATTGTCCTGGATTCCTCAATACGTCGTCCCGGATTGTACGGCTAGTCAGGTCAATCGCATCGGCCTATCTTGCGATCTGGACAACGCATTCACTTCAAGACCATGCAGATCATCGAGCACATCTATATCGACGGCGCCTTCGTGGTGCCGCACGGCAGCGAATATTTCGATCTCTTCAATCCATCCACCGAGCAGGTGATCGGTCGCGTGCGCCTCGCCGATGCCGAAGACGCGCGCGCCGCCATCGCCGCCGCGAAACGCGCTTTCCCGGCTTTTTCGCGCACCGATAAAGCCGCGCGCGTCGCCCTGCTCAGACGCCTGCACGCAGCCGTGCTGGCGAAGGAAGACACGTTGTTCGAAGCGATCGTCGAGGAATACGGCGCGCCGGTGTCGCGCGGTCGCTGGATGGCGCGCCACGCGAGCGACGTGCTGCAGCAGGCCGCCGATACGCTCGAAGCGTATTCGTTCGCGAGCCGCGCGGGCACGGCGAACGTCGTCATGCAACCGCTGGGCGTGGCGGGCCTGATCACGCCCTGGAACAGCGACGCGGGCTTTATCTGCGGCAAACTCGCGGCGGCGCTGGCGGCAGGCTGCACGGCCGTGATCAAGCCGAGCGAAATGAGCGCGATGCAAACGCGCATCGTCACCGAAGCGCTGCACGAAGCGGACTTGCCCAAGGGCGTATTCAATATTGTCACCGGTCGCGGCGATATCGTGGGCGCAGAAATCTGCACGCATCCCGATGTCGCGAAACTGTCGTTCACGGGATCGACCGCTGTGGGCAAGGCGATTCTCAGCGCGGGCGCGCAAACGCTCAAACGCGTGACGCTGGAACTGGGCGGCAAATCGCCGGTGATCGTGCTCGACGATGCAAATTTCGACGATGTCGTTCCACTCGCGTTGCAAGCGGGATTCATGAATAGCGGACAGGCCTGCATTGCCGGCACGCGTATTCTGGTGCCGCAATCACGTCTCGCTGAATTCGAGGCGAAGATTGTGGAAGCTATTGCAGAGTTTCAATCGGGCGACCCGCACGATCCGCATACGAGCATCGGACCGATGGTGAGCCAGAAACAATGGGAGCGCGTGCAGCGTTATATCCGCGTTGGGATCGAAGAAGGCGCGCGTCTGCTCGCAGGCGGAGAAGGACGGCCATCGAGCGTCGAACGCGGATGGTTCGTGCGCCCTACGCTCTTTAGCGACGTGCGCAACGACATGACGATTGCGCGTGAAGAAATCTTCGGGCCGGTCCTTTCGATCATCGCGTATCGCGACACCGAAGACGCCATTGCGATTGCCAACGATACGCCCTATGGATTGCAGGCCTATATCTGCTCGCCCGATGTGGAACGCGCACGCGCCGTTGCCGCGCGCATCGACGCCGGCCGCGTGCTGATCAACACACTCGCACACGAACCAGCCGCGCCGTTTGGCGGCTTCAAGCAATCGGGTATCGGACGCGAATATGGACGCTTCGGGCTGGAGGCATTTCTGGAGCCTAAATCGGTTCTGGGCGTATAAGCACAATCACTTGCAAAAGCGTTTGCAGATACTGAACGACAGTCGTTGTTATTCAGGATTATTATTTAATCGGACCGATTGATACCGACCTTATCTATTGCTTAAGTACCGTCGCCGTTACAAAAAATATACTGCTAAAGCGTATTTAGATTGGCGCCGATAAAGCACTTGCCGTATTCCGGCATCGCATCACAACACCGTGCTTCAATAGATATAAAGGGGAAAATTTGATGGCCATTCAATCGGTCTCCAGCCCGCTCAATAGCGCCAATGTAGCGGCAACGAATACCACCACAACTAGCAGCGGCCAGTCCGCGCAAACCAGCGCTACGAACCAGACGTCGAGCGCCACGCAATCGCAAAGCGGCACGTCCGCGACGCAAAGCACGTCGTCGGCATCGTATTCGGTCAAGATCAGCAACGCGGCACGCGCGGCGCTGGCCGAAGCCACGGAAACATCCGTTCAGACTGCGCAGGAAGCCAATCGCGGCGATATGCAGGCGCAACGTCTGCTGGCGAAGGAGCAGGCCAACAAGGTCAATTAACAGGGCAGCTAACAGGTCAATTAGCGCAGATCGACCCGGCTCCCGCTTCGATTCGTGAAGCGGGAGTTGGATTCAGGCAATGCGCGGCAAAACCCATCAATCCTCAGACGCCATATCGCCGAACAGATCCGGCTCGGATGGCGAACCGGACGGCTCGGGCACGGTGCCCGAGCGCACCTGCGCGAGTACGTCCGCAGGCAGCCAGGCGTCTTCCAGTGCGCCCAGACCGCCTTCAATCAGTTGCTGCAGGAAATACGAAGGCTTGCGGCCGCTTGTTTCCGCGAGCAGCCGCAATCGACGTTCGATGGACGGATCGACGCGAACCGCGACGACCTTCAACTTCTCCGCACTCTTTTTCCTGCCCAACTTGTACTCCGTGCCTGGCGCCTGGTGCGCGATTCGCGCGCCCATGAAAAAACCCGCGAAAGCATGACGCTTTTGCGGGTTTCCATATCCTTGGTGCCGACGGCGAGACTCGAACTCGCACAGCTTTCGCCACTACCCCCTCAAGATAGCGTGTCTACCAATTTCACCACGTCGGCAAGGGATCGGCATTGTATCGAGACTTTTCGAATTTTTGAAGAGCAATATCGAAAATTTTTTCAGGCGTGTGAAAAAGGCCTGAAAAGTCGCTACGTTGCGAAGCGCCCGCGTGCGCGATCAATGCGCGAGCGGCCGCAGGAAATCGGCCACCATCGCCGCGACCTGCGCTTCCTGCTCGCGGTGCGGGACGTGCCGCAAGCCTTCCATGATCGCGGCCCGTGCAGGACCGCTTACGCTCGCCGCGATCCGCTCGGGATGCACGCGCGTGCCGTATTCGTCGAGACTGCCGTGAATCGCGAGCGTGGGGCACGACACGCGTGGCAGCACCGTATCGAGCGACCAGTCGGCAAATTCCGGTGAGAGCCAGGTATCGATCCAGGCATCGAGCACCCATTGCGTCTTGTCGCCGTGATAGCGCGCCAGCCGCGCGAATTGCGTGGGATCGCGGAACTGCTCGCGCGCAGCGCGAATGCCGGCCAGCGTGCGATCTTCCACAAAGGTCTGTGCCGCTTCGGTCACGAGCGCCACGCACTGCCCCGCATGGCGAGCCGCACATTCGACCGCCATGCCGCCGCCCACGCTATGGCCGAACGCGATAAAACGCTCGATCCCTAACTGCTCGCACAGCGCGGGGAAAAAGCGCGCGGCCTCGTCGCTCACGAAGTGTGCTGCGAGTCGATCCGCACGCGCATCCGATGCGCCAAAACCCGCGCGATCGTAGGCGATCACGCGGCGTTTCGTTGCGCGCGCAAGCGTCTGGGGAAACGCGCCCCATAGCGTCACGCAACCGAGCGAATCGTGCAGCAGCACGATGGGCCCGCGCGTGGAATCGGCGTCATTAGTTTCGCCATCGGCCTGCCAGCTACGCGCGAACAGCTTGCCCGTGGGGCCCGCGATCCAATGGTCCTGCGTGAAAGCGCTTGTCTCTTTCATTGTTATGCGGTCGTTCTGCTGCGAAGTGGAAGCGGCCGAAGCGTTCAGCCGAGCAAGTGCCTCAGTATGCCGGTTGCCGCCACGCCGATCAGCACCGTCGGCAGCAAGGAGAAGCGCGTCGCGGCGAACAGCGTGATGGCGAGCGCCACGAGATCGGCGGGATCACGCGAGACGAACGCGGGCGCGATCACCGAAATCAGCACACAGCCCGGCACATTCTCCATCACGGCGCGCATACGCGGGCTCAACGTGCGGTCGCGCAAGGCCACATAGCCGATGATGCGCGTGAGGTAAGTGGTTGCGGCCATCAGGAAGATGGTCGCCAGCGTAGCGAGCGTCGATCCTTCAAGCATGGGCCGGCTCCCGCAGCACGGCCGTCACAAGGCCCGCGCACGCCCCGACCGCCACATACCAGGCGCCCGGCACGTAAAGGTAGGTCACGCCTGCAGCCGCGAGGCTCACGAGCCACGGCAGACTCGCGCGCGCGCCCTTCCACATGCCCTTGAGCAGCACGAGAAAAACCGCGGTAAACGCCATGTCGAAGCCATAACGCTGCACATCGCCGAGCACGGGACCGAGCACCGCGCCCAGCGCCGTGAACGACACCCACGTGAGCCACAGATTGATGGCGACGCCCATGTAATAGGCCATGCTCACGCGTCCGGCGCCGTTGGTGCGAGCATCGGCCATCGCCATTGCCCAGCTTTCGTCGCACATCAGAAAGAGCGCGGGCAGCGCGCGGCGCAGCGGCACGTGGCGGATGTATTGCGCGAAGGCCGCGCCCATCAGGATATGGCGCGCGTTGACGAGGAACGACATCGCGACGATCAGCGCGATATGCGGCGGCGAAGTCCACAGACGCACCGCCGTGAATTCGGAACCGCCGGCGAAATTCACGCCGGTCATCAGCGGCACTTCGAGATTGCTCAGGCCCTTTTGCGCGGCCTGCGCGCCCAGCACCAGAGCAAACGGAATGAAGCCCATCATGATGGGCAAGGCTGCACGCATGCCGCGCGCGACTTCGGAAGTATCGATGGAACGCCGCGTGGAAGCGGCAGAGGTAGGCACACTGCTCATAATAATTACAATTCCTGCAAAGGCGATATTTTCTGCCGAATGCATTCGAATCGGGTTGCGTTGTGGCCATGCAGGCGCGAGAATTTGGCATTCAATGCCACGAATCAGCAGAATATCGACATGGAAAGCCATCCGAAGCTCGACGCCATCGACCGGCGCATTCTCAACGCCCTGCAGCGCGACGGCCGTTTGCAGAACGTCGACCTGGCCCAGCAGGTGGGGCTCTCGCCCTCGCCGTGCCTGCGCCGCGTGCGTCTGCTGGAAGATGCGGGCGTGATCGAAAAATACGTGGCCGTGCTCGATCCGGCCAAGGTGGGCAAGGCGCTGACCGTGTTCGCGCGCGTCTGGCTCAAGGGCCAGGACGCGCATACGGTCGACAGCTTCGCCGAAGCGGTGCGCCATTTCCCCGACGTGGTGGAATGTCACCTGATGGCCGGCGATTGCGATTTTCTGCTGCGTATCGTGGCCGCCGATCTCGACGAATATCGCCGCTTCCTGATGGAATATCTGACGCGTATTCCCGGCGTACAAAGCGTGAAAACCGATATCCCGATGCAGAAAATCAAACTCACGTCTGAAATTCCGATGTGATCAGAAGCGTGAGCGAAAGCGGCCCGTTTAATCGGCGTTCAGTTGTTTTCGCATTGCCACGGTAATGCGCTGTTTCGCGGTGTCGTAGTCTTGCCAAGGATCGTCGTGTAGCGCTTTCAGGCGCTCGTGCAGATTCGCGACGGTCCATTGCGCGCCGCTTTGCACGTTGCCCGCTTCCAGCTCTTCCCACGCGATCGGCACTGAAACGCCCAGCCCCGGCCGCGCGCGCGGCGCATACGCGGCAATCGCAGTTGCGCCCCGGCCATTGCGCAAATAGTCCACGAAAATGCGGCCCGTGCGGTTTTTTGGGCCCATCTTCGCGCTGAATCGATCGGGCAAGGTCGCCGCCATATGCACCGCCACCGCACGCGCAAAATCCTTTGCCTCGTGCCATTGCGCGTGGCGCGCGAGCGGCACGATCACATGCAGGCCCTTGCCGCCGCTCGTTTTACACCATGCACGCAGGCCTAAAGCGTCGAGCAGTTCGCGCGTCAGTTGCGCCGCTTCGATCATGCGGTCCCAACCGAGCTTCGGGTCGGGGTCAAGGTCGAAGATCAGGCGATCGGGCTTTTCGATGCTCGTGACAAGCGCATTCCACGTGTGCAATTCGATCGTGTCCATCTGCGCCGCGCCCACGAGTGCATCGACGCTATCGAGGGTCAACAGCGGCGCGTGACCTTCATCGAGCCCCGCGTGCTGCGTGGCGTGCGCAATCTCGAGCTTGCTTGCGTGCTTCTGAAAGAACAGTTCGCCGCTCACGCCCGAAGGCGCGCGCACCAGCGCCACCGGCCGTTTCTGTAGCTGCGGCAGCAGCCATTGCGCGACCGCTTCAAAGTAATGCACGAGGTCGATCTTGCGCAATCCACTGCTTTCGTCGATCACGCGTTCCGGGTGAGTGATGCGTATGCCCGCCACTTCGGTTTCTCCTTTTACGGTGCGCGCCTTCTTTTGCACCGGCGGCGACCGCGCTTCGCGCATGATCGACTTCGGCGGCTTGTCGTCGCGCAGGCCGACGAACGACGCCTGGCGCACCACGCCCGCGCTGGTCCAGGTCTTGAAGCGCACTTCGGCCACGAGCTCGGGGCGCACCCAATGCACGCCAGCACGACGCTCTGCCGACGGCACGGCATCGAATGGCGAAGTCTTGCGTTCGCGCTCGCGCAAGGCGCGCGCCAACGTCTTTAGGCGCGCGCTGTCGAAACCCGTGCCAACACGTGCGGCGTAAAGCAGCGCGCCGTCGTCGTCATAAACACCCAGCAACAGCGCGCCGAAACCCACGCGGCTGCCCTCGGGCTCCGTATAGCCGCCGATCACGAATTCCTGGCGCCGCGAGCAGCGCAATTTGAGCCACGATGGACTGCGCGTCGATGTATAGGCGCTGCCCGCACGCTTGGCGACCAGACCTTCGAGATTCGCTTCGCACGCGGCTTGCAAAAGCGCATCGGGATCGCCCGCGAAGGCTTCGGAGAATCGCAGCGCTTCGTGCGGACGATCCGCCAGCAAGGCCTGAAGCTGCGCGCGGCGCGATTCCAGCGGCACCTTGCGCAGATCGAAGCCGTCGAGCCACGGCAGATCGAAGAACCAGATGGCGATGGGGTCGCTGCTGCCTTCATCGAAGGCGTTTTGCAGCGCCTGGAAATCGGGCACGCCGGCTTTATCGAGCACCACGGCCTCGCCGTCCAGCCATGCGGATTCCAGCTTCAGCGTGCGCAGCGCCGCTGCCTGCTGCGGGAATTTCGCGGTCCAGTCGTGGCCGGAACGCGTGACGATGCGCACGTCGGATTTGCCGCGCGCGTTGTGTTCGATGCGGACCAGCACGCGATAGCCGTCGAATTTGAGTTCGTAGAGCCAGCCGTCTTTTCCGGGTGGCGCGCTGGCGGGCGTGGCGAGTTGAGGCGAAAACGTGGCCGGGAGTGCAGCGCGAACGACACCTTCCAGCGATGCGAGGTCGGCGCGCGAGGTAGCGGCTTTTGTGCGGCGAGCGCGCCTGGGTTCTGCACGCTTGCGCTTTACACTCGCCGCCTTATCGTCGGTCACATGGACGGCATCTTCGGACACTGCTTCATCGTCGCGCTGTTTGATGAGCAGCCAGTTATCGTGCTTCACATCGCCCATCGAGCTACGAACCAGCGCCCAGCCGCCATGCAGTTTTTCGCCGTCGAGCGTCAAAGCCAGCTTGCCATGCGCATACCCTTCGCGCGCGGCGCGCATGCCGCCTTCCGGCTTCCACGTGCCGTGATCCCAGATCTCGACGGTCCCCGCGCCATAACTGCCTTCGGGAATGCGGCCTTCGAATTGCCCATATTCGACCGGATGATCCTCCACGTGCACGGCGAGACGCTTGACGCCCGGATCGAGACTCGGCCCTTTAGGCACCGCCCAGGACTTGAGCGTGCCATCCAGTTCGAGGCGGAAATCGTAATGCAGATGCCGCGCATCGTGCCGCTGGATCACGAACGAACCGGCGCTCGCGCTTTTGCGTTTTCCACCGTGCGCCGCGCGTTTCGCCTTGGCGGCTGGCTCCGGTGTTTTATCGAACCGGCGCTTTGATTCGTAATCCTTGAGATTTGCGCGAGTCGGCATATGCATTGACTCCAGACGGCTTCGAAGCGCTAGGCCGCACGCTTGCCGCGACGGCTCGCCGTTTTACGCGGCGTGCCGCTGCCTGCTGCATCGTCATCGCGCGCCGTACCTTTGCGCTTGCCCAGGCTGCGCTTGAGCAATTCGGTCAGATCGACGATATCGGCACTACGCGCCTTCTGCGCGGGCGCCTGCACGCGCGTGACTTCATGCGCCTTGCCTTCGCTCACCTTGCGTTCGGCAAGTTCGAGAATCGCATCGCGGAAGGTGTCGCGATACGCGTCGGGTTGCCAGTCGGTGGTCAGATCGTCGATCAGTTTGCGCACCATCTGCAACTCGCGCGCGCTCACGCCTTCGCTCTTTGCGCTCTTCGGCAGGGCTTGAATGTCCTCGAATTCGCGCACTTCCGTGGACCAGCGCAAGGTCTGCAACGCCAGCGCCGGCCCCGCCGCGATCACCGCCGCGAGATGCTGCTTGCTATGCATCACCACATTGGCAATGCCAATCTTGCCGCTGGCCGCCAGCGCATCGCGCAGCAGCGCATAGGTCTTGCCTGCGCGCCGGTCGGGCGTGAGCCAGTACGGCGTATCGAGGTAGACGAACGACAGTTGCGAGGCGTCGATAAACGCGAGGATATCGACGGTCTGCGTGGCCTCGGCGCTGGCCGCGCGAATCTCTTCGTCCGAGATCACCACGTACGCGCCTTTCTCGTACTCGTAGCCACGCACGATATCGTCGCGCTCCACAGCCTTGCCGGTGCGCTTGTTGATCTGACGATAGCCGATCGGGTCGAAGCTGCGGCGCTCCAGCAGATTGAAACCCGTGTGCTCGCTCTGCGTGGCGGGCACGAGTTCGACCGGCACGTAGACGAGCCCGAAACTGATAGCGCCTTTCCAGATCGCTCGCGGCATGATCGCCCTCCTTCCGCTGGATTGCCTGCCCGTGCAGGGAACGATCGTGGAGCAAACGCGATGCCTGCGTACGCGCGGCAAACGCAACGCGCGCGCTTTGGCTATAGTACGTGGCGCCGATTTTGGTGCCACATTCGGCGACACATTGAAACGCATCAAATAAATGCCTATTGGGCAAGCGCGCTCGGTGCAACCTGATCGAGAATCGTCCGCTCATTCCTTCGTCGACCTCACACCTGCACACGCATGACGTCCAGAACTCCGTTGCTGCCTCGACACCCCATCGCCAGACTGCTCGCCAGCCTGCTCCCGCTGCTGACCGCCACGGCCGCGCACGCGAGCGGCGACTCGGGCTGCTATCCCGGCGCCGCACTACGCCAGCCCAGCTATGCCTGCGGCGGCCTGCCGATTCTCAGCCCAGGCAACGACACGCGTATGAACGCGATGCTACTGATGGCCGACAGCAAACAGCTTTCGCAGACGCTGCCGGACCCGAAGAAAATTCCCGCAGCCGATCGTACGAATTCACTCGTGGTGCCGTTTCTTTACGACTACTCGGGCTGGATCAATATCGGCCAGCAGGGCGGCAGCAGCGATGACAACGCCAGTTCGACCTATGCCGACGGCGAAGGCAACATCTGCCGCAGCATCGAATCGGGCAGCGCGGATTTCAACGACGCCTTGAGCGCCGCGAAAGGCTTGCCGGCCGACGAAGCCGCACGTCTGCGCGCTGCACGCAGCGATCTCGCCCAGGCGTGCCCGGCGAGCGACAGCGGCAACAACAACACCAGCAGTGCAGGCGACTGGCACAAACCCACGGGCCTGAAGAGCGCGCTGGGCCAGCAGTTCGCCACCTATCTGGACGGCGCCAACGCGTTTTATCGATACGATTTCTTCACCGCGACGAAGTCCTTCGCCAGCGCCTCGCACAGCACCGATCCGTGGTTGCGCGAAGCCGCGCTCTACATGACGGGCCGCGCGCAACTCAATGCCGCGCAGGCCAACGCATTCGGATCGGATAGCAACATCGACCGCAGCAAGGTTATTCAGGTTTCGCTCAACGCCGCGCAAACGGTCTTTAGCACCTATCTGAAGGTCTATCCGGGCGGCCAATATGCCGACTCGGCGCAAGGTCTGCAGCGTCGCCTGGCGTGGCTCGGCGGCAATTCCGTACAGCAGGCCGACGGCTACGCGCGCGCCTTCGCACGCTGGGCGCCCGACGCGTCAAACGTCCCGCTCATGCAACTCGCCAACGAACTCGACAGCAAGCTGGTTTTGAGCAATGCCGATGCAACGAAAGTGAAGTCGCCGGGCGTTCTCGCCATCGTCGATCTGATGCGCATGCGTGCGAATGGGAGTTTCGATTCGACGCAACTCAAGCCCATCACGCTCGACGAATTGCAGACGCAAAAGCCGCTCTTTGCCAGCAACCCGTCGCTGTACGACTATCTGCTCGCCACCTATCACGTCTATGTCGATCACAAGCCGGATCAGGCGCTCGCGCTGCTGCCCGACGCGCCGCCCGCAGCGGATGCCCCGCTCGGCTATTTCGCGCTGAGCCAGCAAGCGCTGCGTGCATTCGCGCTCGAAGACAACGGTCAGGCCGATAAGGCGCGCCAACTCTGGAGCGATCTGATTGCGCTGGCCAAACTGCGCCTCCAGCGCGAAGCGCTCGAACTCGCGCTCGCAATCAATCTGGAGCAGGCCAATCTGGTCAATCGCGCCTTCGCCGACGATTCGCCCATCCAGAACGCCGCGCTACGCTCGATGATGCTGCAACACGCAGCGAACGCCGACCTGTTGCGCGCACAGGCGCAAAACAAGGCCACGAGCGGCGCGCTGCGCGATATCGCGCTCTACACGCTGCTCTACAAGGAATTCACGCGCAGCCGATATGCCGATTTCCTCGCCGATCTCGCGCTGATGCCCGCTACGCCGAACGATGCGCTCAAGCCGTTCACGCTGCCCGGCGCGAAGAACGACGACGGCTATACGTGCCCGTCGGCGCGCGACATCGCCGCGACGCTGCAGATGAATCCCAACGACCCGAAGGGCCTGAACTGTCTCGCGGAGTTCGCGCGCAACCATCCGCCAGCGAGCGGCCTCGGCGAGAATACCTATGAGCTCGAACCGCCCAATCCGTCCGCGGACACTACAACGCTGGGCAGCAAGCCGTCGGAGTTTCAGGGTTCGCCGTATCAGCGCATGACGAGCTATCAGAGCGTGATCGGCAATTCGCAGGCCAGCGCCAACGACCGCGCCTATGCGCTGTATCGGGCGATCAACTGCTTTGCGCCGGGCGGTTATAGCGAATGCGGCGGCAACAAGTTGCCGAAGAGTACGCGCAAGCGCTGGTTCACCCTGCTTAAAACCACGTATCCGTCGAGCCAATGGGCGCAGTCGCTCAAGTATTACTGGTGAACGTGAAGCAAGCATTCTGCGCGGCCCTGCTGGCGTGCGCGCAGATGGCATCGGCATCGGCCAGCACGATCGATGCCGCGCAATACGACGCGTTCTGGCTATGGGCTGGCGTGAAGTCGCAGGCCGTCGTGCACGATGCGCGCACGATCTACGTGCTACAAGGCCAGATCGAAGCCGCGCCCGGCGATGAATCGCAGGTCCGCTTCATCGCCCAAGGCGCGGCGACACCCAACGCGCCGCACGCGCAAATCTGGCTGGCGTATCGCGCGCATACGCTGCACTGGACGCCGCGCATCACGCAGATCATGCTGGCCCAGCTCGCGCGCTGGCGTGCGTGGGGACATCGCTCGGGGCATGAAGTCGTGGGCATTCAGATCGACTTCGATGCGCGCACGTTGCATCTTCAGGACTACCTTGATTTCCTGCGCACGCTGCGCAAAACACTGCCCGCCGATTGCCGGTTGAGCATCACCGGGCTGCTCGACTGGAGCAGCCGTATCGACGCGAGTCAGGTCAACCAGCTCAAGCAGATCGTCGATGAAGTGGTGGTGCAGACCTATCAGGGCCGCCACACGATCACGCGTTACGATGCGTATCTGCCGCGGGTGGCGCGCCTGCAATTGCCATTTCGCATCGGCTTGATCGAAGGCGGTACGTGGGATGCGCCGGACTATCTCGCCGCGAATCCGTGGTTTCGCGGTTATGTGGTGTTTCTGCGCAACCCTTGAATCGCAGCGTCGCGCAACTTAACCATCGGTGGGCGGACGTTTCGGTTGGAAGGGCACGAACTGATATTGCGGGCCTTGCGCGCGCGGGCCACACAGGTGCGCGCGTAACGGCGCACTCACGGCGCCGTTGCCAATGGCAATGCGCAAATACGCCGTGTCGATGCACTGCGTATCGTCGAACACGTCGCCCGTTACCCAGTGCAGGCTGGTTTTGACCGTCGCCTGCGGGGGAATCACGAGCGGCAGCAAAACCGGCCCAGGATGCATGCCGGGCATGGCTTGCAAGGCGGCGCGTAGCGGGTGTTTGTGCGAATCGAGAAACGTAATCCCAGGCCGCGCGGGAATCGAACACGCAACGGCGCTGCGATTACGCAGCATCAGATACGTGCCGCCATGCGACATGCCGTTGAAATCGCCGCCTCCATCGTCAAGACTCAGTGCGAGTTGGCGCGGCTGGCATGGTGTGGATTGGGCGTAGGCGTTCGCGCCTTGAAACGATGCGGCCGCAACCAGCAGCAGGCTCACGAAATGTGCTTTGCTGAATTTCGATCCGGTCATAGTCAATCGCTCCTCTTTTCGCCTTCGGGCGTCAGCCAGTCGAATCGATTGTAATGGAAAGCCAAAAGCTGGTTCTTTACGTCTTTACGCATTTCATATTCCTGACACGCACTCGGCAATTTCCCTTATACCGATTTAATGTTTGAAATAAAGATCGTTGCGCGCGCAAATGTCCGAACGGTATTTGACCGCGATCACACCACATCGATCGATCACACAGCTTCGTTCGCCAGTGCGGAAAATACTTGGGGTGTAGTCCACCCTTCGAAATCAAAGCACTTCGAAATGACCATTCCAGTCCGCCTGATAGCTGCACTCGGCGCAATGAGCGCAACCGGCTTTACGTCGTTCGCTTTTGCACAGCAAACCAATACGTCCAACGCTAACACGTGCGAGTTGCACGCCGACGCCACGCTGCCGCTGAATTCCCCGCTGGCACACATGGGGCCATAACACGCCCCGCCGCAGCGTGATAAGCGTTATTTGCTTTCCCACATGAAGTTTCGGCGCAAAACGTCCGATAACGTCAGCACGGGCCCTCTCTCCATCGCTGACAAAAAACTTTCATGTCCATCTGGCGCAAACTTTCCATCCAGAACAAGCTGGTTCTGAGCATGACCACCTGCCTGCTGATTTTTATCGGCATTTCGAGCGGGCTGAGTATCTGGCTGATCGGCGGCACCGTGCGCGAGCGCGTCGTGAACGACGAACTGCCCACCGCCGTCAACGGCATCCGCGCCGATGTCCAGCGCCAGCTCGCCGGCCCGATCACGGCCGCGCGCGCCATCGCGCTCAATCCCTTCCTGCAGCAATGGGAAGCCGATGGCGAGCCCGAAACCGGCGCGGCCAGCTGGACGCGCCTCGCCGCCAATATCAAGGCGGAGGAAAAAGCCGCCAGCGTGCAGTGGATTTCGGCGAAAACCGGCAACTACTACACGGAAGCGGGCCTGCAACGCAAGATCGGCGAGCAGGACGGCTGGCTCAAGGCCTTTCTCGCCACCGGCAAGCCGTACGAAGTGAATATGGACCGCGATGTCGCCGTCGGCGGCTACATGATGTTCATCAACGCCCGTGTGCAGGGCGCGGATAACAGCTCGAACAGCGTCGCGGGCATGGCGCTGTCCGTCGATGCGCTCGCCGCCGGCATTTCCAGCTACAAGATCGGCCAGACGGGTTTTGCGTATCTCGTGCACCCGGACGGCACGATCATGATGCATCGCGATACCGCCCTCGTGGACGGCAAGCACTTCCTCAAGGACATGCCCGGCATGCCTGCCGATACCGCCGCTGCGCTGCTCGGCGGCAAGACTTACACGTCGATGACCTACCCCGCGCCCGACGGCACGCGCTACATCGCCACCTCGCTGATTCCCGAGTTGAACGCGTACGTGGTGGTCGAGGTGCCGCAGGCGGAACTGCTCGGCCCGTTCGAGCGCACGATTCGCACCGCCACGCTGATCGCCGCCGTGGTGGGTCTTGCCGCGGCGCTAGGCGTGATTCTGCTGGTGGGCCGCGCGATTGCCGCGCCGGTGCGCCGCGCCGCCATGCTGCTCGCCGAAATCGCCAATGGCCAGGGCGATCTCACGCGCCAGATGACCGTCGAAACCGGCGACGAAGTCGGCCAGCTCGCCGATGCCTTCAACCGCTTCGTGGCGTCGATGGGCACGCTCGTGCGCCGCGTGCGCGCTTCGTCCACGTCGATTGCGATCGGCTCCACGCAGATCGCCATGGGCAACGCCGATCTCAGCCAGCGCACCGAGGAACAGGCGAGCAATCTCGAACGCACGGCGGCGTCGATGGAAGAAATCACCGCCGCCGTGAAGAACAACACCGACACGGCCCGCACCGCCGCGCAGATGGCGAGCACCGCCTCCACGGCTGCGGCGCAAGGCGGCGAAGTGGTCGGCCAGGTGGTGAGCACGATGGAGCAGATCAGCACCGCGTCGCGCAAAATATCCGAGATCATCGTCGTGATCGACAGCATTGCGTTCCAGACCAATATCCTCGCGCTCAACGCGGCCGTGGAAGCCGCACGCGCCGGGGAACAGGGGCGCGGCTTCGCCGTGGTGGCCTCGGAAGTGCGGAATCTCGCGCAGCGCAGCGCGCAGGCCGCCAAGGAAATCAAGGCGCTGATCGAGCACAGCGCGGGCACGGTCGATGCCGGTTCGCGCCTGGTCGCCGATGCGGGCCGCGTGATGGGCGACGTGGTCTCGCAGGTGCAGGGCGTGAGCACGATGATGAGCGAGATTACGTCAGCGAGCGTGGAGCAGAGCGCGGGCATCGGCCAGATCGGCGATGCAGTGCAGCAACTCGACGAGGTCACGCAACAGAACGCGGCGCTGGTGGAAGAAAGCGCGGCGGCGGCGGAAAGCCTCAAACAGCAGGCCGCCGAACTGGACCGGCTGGTGGCGGTGTTCAAGGTGGGCGAGGAAAGCACGCTGGGGTAAGCACTGCCCGGCGCTCTCCGGCGCATTGGCCGGAAAGCGCCTAAGCTTTAACTGAGCTTTAAACATCGGGCCATCCCACGGCCCTTCCGGACATTTCGATGCGCGCTCATCGCCCTACCCGGGCGGCGGAGCCCGACGCGCTGCCGCCTCACCTTCGCCGTGCGCACTTGCCGTGGCCGGCGCGGATAACACGTGTCGCGTTGCGTGCCGTGTTATGTGCGGCGTTGATCGCTCTTTCGTCGCTTGGTGCGCGGTTCGGCGCTTGGGCGGCACCGCGCAACGCCGTTGTCGTGATGAGCGTCGATGGCGCAATCGGCCCCGCCAGCGCCGATTTCATCGTCCGCACGCTCACTCGCGCCGCGCAGCAGCATGCGGCGCTCGCGATTCTCCAACTCGACACGCCAGGCGGCCTCGACACCGCCATGCGCGAGATCGTCAAGGCGGTCCTCGCCTCACCGGTGCCGGTGGCCGCGTTCGTCGCGCCGGGCGGCGCGCGGGCCGCGAGCGCGGGCACCTACATCGTCTACGCGAGCCATGTCGCGGCGATGGCGCCAGGCACCAACCTCGGCGCGGCGTCGCCGGTCCAGCTTGGCGCGGGCACGCCCGGCCTGCCGGCTGCGCCGGGGCCGGCCTCGCCTTCGGGCGCTTCCACTCCGCTGCCCAGGGACACCGCCTCCACCGAAGCCCGCAAGATGACGCACGACGCCGCCGCCTACATTCGCGGCCTCGCGCAACTGCGCGGCCGCAACGCCGCGTGGGCCGAACGCGCCGTGCGCGAAGCCGTGAGCCTTTCGGCCAGCGAAGCGCTCGATCAGCACGTCATCGACCTGATCGCGCCCGATCCCGCCGATCTGGCCCGCCAGCTCGACGGCCGCGTCGTCGCCACTGCGGCGGGCAATGTGCGCCTTGCCACCGCGCATGCGCCGCTCGTTGCCGTCGCACCCGACTGGCGCAGCCGCCTGCTCGCCATCGTCGCCGATCCGAATGTCGCGCTGATCCTGCTGACGATCGGCGTCTACGGCCTGTTCTTCGAATTCGCCAATCCCGGCTTTGTGCTGCCGGGCGTGGCGGGCGGCATCTGCCTGCTGGTCGGTCTGTTCGCGATGCAGCTTTTGCCGGTGAATTACGCGGGCCTCGGGCTCGTGCTGCTCGGCCTGGGATGTCTGGTCGCCGAGGCGTTTTTGCCGACCTTCGGCGTGCTGGGCTTGGGCGGCATCGTGGCGTTCGCGTTCGGAGCGGTGATGCTGATCGATACCGATGTGCCCGGCTACGGCATTCCGCTGCCGCTGGTGGCGGGCCTGGCGCTGGGCGGCGCGGTGTTCGTCGCGTGCGTCTCGGGCGTGGCGCTGCGCGCGCGGCGGCGGCCGGTCGTCACGGGCTCCGAGGCGATGGTGGGCAGCGAAGGCGAAATCATCGACGACGGCTTGCAAGCGCCGGGCGAAGGTGCGGCCGCATCGACAGGCTGGGCGCGCGTGCGTGGCGAGCGCTGGCGCGTGGCTTGCGCGCTCCCGCTCGGGGCGGGCGCGCGCGTTCGCGTGACGGCGCGCGACGGTCTCACGCTCACTGTCGCGCCGCTGGCCGGCGCCGCTGTGAATCAAAAACAATCGCATGAAGCGACCTCGTCGGGAGGGTCATCGTCATGATCGGCTTTACGTTTGGCTTTTCGAGTCTGTTGATAGTGCTCGCGGTGGTGCTGGCCGTTTCCGCGATCCGCGTCTTCCGCGAATACGAGCGCGGCGTCGTGTTTATGCTGGGGCGCTTCTGGAAGGTCAAAGGGCCGGGCCTCGTGTTCATCTTGCCGGTCGTGCAGCAGGCCGTGCGTATCGACTTGCGTACGGTCGTGTTCGACGTGCCTTCGCAGGATGTGATCACGCGCGACAACGTGTCGGTGAAGGTCAATGCGGTGGTGTATTTTCGCGTGGTCGACCCGGAAAAGGCCGTGATTCAGGTGGCGCGTTATTTCGAAGCGACAAGCCAGCTTGCGCAGACGACGCTGCGCGCGGTGCTCGGCAAGCACGAACTGGATGCGTTGCTGGCCGAACGCGAACAACTGAATGCCGATATTCAAAAGACGCTCGACTCGCAAACGGACGCGTGGGGCATCAAGGTATCGACCGTCGAAATCAAGCACGTCGATCTCAACGAAACGATGATCCGCGCGATTGCGCGCCAGGCGGAAGCGGAGCGCGAGCGGCGTGCAAAAGTGATTCACGCAGAAGGCGAATTGCAGGCCTCCGAACAATTGCTGCAGGCGGCGCAAAAACTCGCGTTGCAGCCGCAGGCGATGCAATTGCGGTATCTGCAAACGCTCACCACAATCGCCGCGGATAAGAATTCGACGATTGTGTTTCCGTTGCCAATTGAATTGATTTCGGCGGTGATGGAGCGGTTGGGGGTGCCGAAAGCGCCTTGAGCGAGCGTGACACGATGAGGCTATTGCAGCGGTAAGACGGAGTTAGCCGCCGCTTTTTGCGGCAACGCCACATGGCTGTAGACTACATCCGCTCTACACTTGCCTCCTGACAATTCGACTGCAATGCGGAAATCGCAACCTGACATCGTAATCGATGGTACTGAATGCATCAGCGCGAAACCTAGCGGTATTGGTCATTACGCCCTTGGTATAACGAGCGGACTCGATGCTTTATCTGAAGACGGAATACTGTCTTACTCGATATTGTTGAGAAAAAAGACCGCCGATCATCTCAAGCATTTACCGCTCGATAATCTTTCCAGAAAATACACCTTCGGCTCGCTTCGCCGCAACATAGCGCATCAGATCGTCAAGCGTAAACTTGGCATCACGATGGACAGCCTGCTTCCCAAGGGCGCTTACTATTTCCCTGCTTTCCACGCATTGCCCATGCGATCGCGTACATCGGCCGTCGTGGTACACGACATGGCCTATCGCGACATTCCTGAATGCGTGACGCAGTATCACGTCGATCGTCTAACCCGCACTCTCGCCAATACCGTATCGAGCGTTGGAAATGTGATAGCGGTCTCCGAATTCACAAAAGAAAGAATTCTTCATTATTTCGACATCGATCCTGATCGCATTTACGTTGCGCCACCGGCGGTAGATCGCGAACTCTATCGACCGATGGAAACAAAGCGAGCCGAATTGATTCGAAAAAAATACGGAGTTGAATGCGGCCAGTACATCCTGTCTGTCGGCAACCTCGAACCGAGAAAAAATCTCGTTAGCCTGATCAAAGCCTTTTCTACGCTGCCTGCCTCCGTTCTCAAAGACTTTTCTTTGGTACTGGTTGGCGCGGATGGCTGGAACAAGGAGGAACTGGAACGGTGTATCCATGAAGCGACGAGCCTTGGCGTTGCCATCGTCCGGCCAAACGCTTTCGTAGCAGACGAAGATATGCCCGCGTTCTATAGTGGCGCGCACGGATTCGCCTTTGTGCCGTTGTACGAAGGTTTCGGCATGCCGACACTGGAGGCGTATGCTTGCGGTGTTCCCGTGCTGGCCACCAGAGTGCCGTCGTTAAGGGAACAAGGAAGCCGCGAGAGCGCCGCCCTCTTCGTGGAACGTCCCCACGATATCGAAGAGATCGCTGCAGGTTTGCTTCAACTGGTGTCCATCAACGCAAATGAGCGGGCCGGCAAACGCATCGCCATGGAGCAGCATCTTTCAGGCTTCAGCTGGAAGCGCAGCGCACTTGTCACCGCGCGGGCCGTTCTCGGCGAGTCCGCCAGCGACACGCTCCGTACCTATCAGGAAGCGACCGCGAATCCGTTGAATGCGGCAACATGCGTCATGGCGTGATAAACGCCCGAGTGTGTCTCTCATGACAAAGCGGGCGTTTTCCCGTAGTGTGGGAACTTGATTACACGTAGAAAATAGCCTTAAATTATTGATCCCACTGGATGACTCTGTACATCATTGGATCGCCAAATGGATTACAGCCCCGAAGCCATCCACACAGTCGCGCTGGTCGGTCACGCCGGCTGCGGCAAGACCTCGCTTGCCGAGGCCCTGCTGCATCAGAGCGGCGCGCTACACGCGCAAGGCAGCGTGCAACGCGGCACCGCAATGTGCGATTTCGATCCGCTTGAGCGCAAGTATCATCATTCGCTCAGCTCCGCGCTCGCGCATCTCGACTATCGCGACACGCGCATTTATCTGCTCGATACGCCCGGTTATCCCGACTTCGCGGGCATGTCGATCGGCGCCTTGCCTGCGGTGGAAACCGCGGCCATCGTGATCGACGCGCGCACCGGTATCGAAATGACCACGGCGCGCATGATGGCCGCCGCCGAGGCGCGCGGGCTCTGCCGGTTGATTATCGTGAACGGCATCGACGGCGAGAAAGTCGATTTACCCGCACTGCTTGCACAGATCCAGGAGCGCTTCGGCAAGCAGTGTTTGCCGATCAATCTGCCTGCAAAAGGCGGCTCCGACGTAGTCGATTGCTTTTTCAATCCGTCCGGCGAGGCGGATTTTTATTCTGTGGAAGCGGCGCACAATGCGCTAGTCGATCAGGTGATCGAGCTCGATGCGGATTTGATGGAGCTCTATCTCGAACAAGGCGAAGCGATTCGTCCCGAGCAATTGCACGAGCCTTTCGAACGCGCGCTGCGCGAGGGCCATCTCGTACCGGTGTGCTTTACATCGGCGGCAACGGGCGCAGGCATTGCACAACTGCTCGACATTTTCGTGAGCCTGTTGCCCAACGTGACCGAAGGCAATCCACCGCTGTTTTACCGCGAGACCGGCGATAAAACCGAGCCGGTGAAAGCCGAGCCACGCGCCGATAAACACGTGCTCGCGCATGTTTTCAAGGTCGTGGTGGACCCGTATATCGGCAAGGTTGCGCTGTTTCGCATTCATCAGGGCACGGTCACGCGCGACAGCCAGCTTTATATCGGCAATGACCGCCAGCCGTTCAAGGTCGCGCATTTGCTGCTGATGCAAGGCAAGGATCACGTCGAGATTCCGCGCGCCGGGCCGGGTCATATCTGTGCGGTCGCGAAAGCCGACGATATCGCCTTCGGCGACGTGCTGCACGACGCGCCCGAAGACGGCAACATCCATCTCACGCCGCCCGAATTCCCGAATCCGATCTACGGTCTTGCCATCGAACCCGCGCGGCGCGGCAACGAGCAGCGCCTCTGGGACGTGCTGCAAAAACTCACTGCCGAAGATCCCTGTCTCGTCATCAGCCATCCCGCGGGCACCAATGAGACCGTCGTGCGTGGTCTGGGCGAGCTGCATCTGCGCTACATGCTGGAACGGCTGACCGATCAGCACAAGCTCGAAGTCATCACGCGGCCGCCCACCATCGCATGGCGCGAGACCATCGGCGGCAAGGCGGAAGGCCATTGCCGCCACAAGAAGCAGACCGGCGGCGCGGGTCAGTTCGGCGAAGTCATGTTGCGCGTCGAGCCGCTGCCGCGCGGCGCGGGCTTCGAATTCGTCGATGCAGTCAAGGGCGGCGCCATCCCCACGCAATTCATTCCGGCCGTCGAAAAAGGCATCCAGCAGGTGATCGACAGCGGCCCGCTTGCGGGTTTTCCGATGCAGGATGTGCGCGTGACCGTGTTCGACGGCAAGAGCCATCCCGTCGATTCCAAGGAAGTGGCGTTCGTGACGGCCGGGCGCAAGGCCTTTATCGATGCCGTGCTCAAGGCGCAGCCCATCGTGCTCGAACCGATTGTCGATATCGAGGTGATGATGCCCGAAGCGGCAATGGGCGACGTGATCGGCGATCTCTCTTCGCGGCGCGGACAGGTGCACGGCACGCGCAATGTGAATGGCAATGCGATGGTGATTGCAGGCAAAGTGCCGCTCGCCGAACTCAACGACTATCAATCGCGCCTGAATGCGATGGCAGGCGGCAATGGCAATTACAGCATTCAATTGAGCCATTACGATGCCGTGCCGCCCGCACAGCAGGACAAGCTCGCGGCGCAGCATAAGGCACGCGGCGGCGAGGTCGAATGAAACGCGCAATTCATCCTGTGGTGAAACTCGCGGCATAATCGCGGCTTCGCAGCATCACGCTGCCTTCAAGGGTGCCCTCCGGGCCCGCGATTCATGGCCGATCTGTTCGCATCGCACGCCCAGCCGCGCACGCCGCTTGCGCAGGCGCTACGCCCCGCAAGCGTCGACGAGGTAATCGGCCAGTCGCATCTGCTCGGAACAGGCAAGCCGCTGCAACGCGCGTTCGCGTCCGGCGAAGCGCATTCGATGATTCTCTGGGGGCCGCCTGGCGTCGGCAAAACCACGCTCGGGCGTCTCGCCGCTCAGGCTTTCGACGGTGAATTCGTCGCGCTTTCGGCGGTACTCGACACACTCAAGACAATTCGCGCAACGCTCGATGACGCCGGGAAAAACTATCAGCGTACCGGTCGCCGCACGATTCTCTTTATCGACGAAATTCATCGGCTCAATGCGGGTCAGCAGGATGTGTTGCTGCCTTTCGTAAGCGCGGGGCAAGTGATCCTGATCGGCGCGACGACTGAAAATCCCAGCTTCGAACTCAATCGCACCCTGCTCGCTCGCGTGCGCGTGCATGTGCTGCATCCGCTCGACGCGTATGAATTGCGGCAATTGTTCGAACGCACGCGCGAACGCGCGCTGACTGAACTCGAATTCGATGCGCTCGCCGTGGAATCGCTCATTCGTTATGCCGATGGCGACGCACGGCGGCTGCTGAATCTACTGGAGCAGATTGGCACGCTGTCGACGGCAACGGGCACGCGCACTATCGACGAGGCCTTTGTTTCAGGGCTGCTTACACGCGGCGCGCGGCGCTTCGATAAAGGCGGCGAACAGTTCTACGATCAGATCTCCGCGCTGCACAAATCCGTGCGCGGCTCGAATCCCGATGCCGCGCTCTATTGGCTCACCCGCATGCTCGACGGCGGCGTGAAGCGCAGCTATCTCGCGCGACGCATTATCGCGATCGGCTGGGACGATATCGGTCTCGCCGATCCACGTGCGTTGCGCTATGCAAGCGATGCGGTGAAAGCGAGCGAATTACTCGGCGGCGAAGAAGGCGATCTGGCGCTCGCGCAGGCGGTGCTGATGCTCGCCTGCGCGGCGAAGAGCAATGCGGGCGGTGTGGCGCTCTCGCTGGCACGCGGGTTTGTCGCGCATGACGGCGCGCGGCCGGTGCCGGCGCATTTGAGCGTGGCCGCGCAGGCCTTGAGTACGGGTCGTCAGGGCTACCGGAATCCGCACGACGAAGCACACGGATACGCGGCAGGCCAACGCTATTTGCCCGATGGCGTGCCGGAACCCTATTGGTATCGACCCGTTCCGCGCGGGCTGGAAGCGCGCTTCGCCGGGCGGCTGGACTGGCTGCGGGAAATGGATGAAGAGGCTCGGGAGGGCGATTGATCGCAAACCTCAAACGCTCCGACCCCACTCCTGAATAATCGCATCGACATAATGGCCATGCCGCACGATGCATTGAAGAATCACGCGCGCGAAGCGTAATATACGTGCGATCATATCGCTCCGTTATTGACCCTCTGACTGGCCGCCCAGGCCGGGAGACCCGACGATGGATATCGCGCCGACCGACGCCATTCCGGCCATTTCGAACACCACGCGCCCTGACGCGGCCACGCTGCAACTCACGGGCCGTCTGCTGCGCCCGCAGACGCTCACGCTCGACGCGCTGCGCGCCTTCCCGTCCGTGACCTGCGCGCCCTTCGATCTGCGCTGCTACACCACGCAACGTTTCATTCGCACGGTCGAGCCCTATCGCGGCGTGTTGCTGACCGATCTGATCGAGCACGCCGGGCTGCACTGCGAAGTTCACGGCGAATTCAAACGGATGATCTTTCTCGCGATCGGCCATGACGGCTACGCGGTTCCGTTCACGTGGCACGAACTGTTCAATACGCCGGTTGGCAAGCAGGCGCTCATCGTCTACGAATGCGGTGGCGTGCCGCTCAGCGAAGAGGACGGCGCGCCTGTGCTGTTTTCCGGCGCGGACCTCGTGCCCGCGCCGCGTCACGTCAAACGGCTCGCACGCATCGATGTGCGTGCGATGTCGATCTGACGCCGACGGTCATTCGCCCAGATTCATCGTCAACCTGCGCCAGCCGCCGTCGCGCTCGTCGCCGACGATACGCCCCGCGCCCAGCACGATCGCGCGCGATTCCTGCGCGGGCAGTTGAAGTTCGATCGTGTCGGCCAGGAACGCGCGGTCTCCTTCGCGCGCGACGGTGATCGAAAGCGTTCCCGCCTCGCCCCGCGCCGAGATGACCCACGTGCCGCTCGCGCCTTCGCGCGACTCGCCATCGTCTTCGACATAGCGCGCGCTCGTGCTGCCCTCGCCCGCCATCGGCACGACGATAAACGCGCGGCGATCGGCGCGCTGGTTGAAATGCTGTTCGGCAACGTTCAGCGCAATCACACCGCCTTCGCGGATCAGCATCACCGGCTGCTCCCACGGCGCGGGCAAGGTCACCGTCTGGCCGCCATCGAAAGCCTGGCCGCTCCAGTAATCGACCCAACGCGCGCCCGCCGGCAGATAGACCTGCCGCTCGCGCTGGCCCGCTTCGAAAACCGGCGCAACCAGCATCGACTTGCCGAGCAGCATGTCGTCGCATTCGGCGTAACACTGCGCGTCTGCGGGAAACTCGGCGAATGTCGGGCGCAATACCGGCTCGTATTGCGCAGTCGAATCGTGCAGCAATTGATAAAGATAGGGAATCAGCCGATAGCGCAGTTTCAGCAATTGCGCGATTTTCGGTGTGAGTTCGGGATACATCCATGGCTCGTTGACCGTGCCGTCGTCATTCCAGGAATGAATGCTGAAACGCGGCATAAACACGCCGAATTGCACCCAGCGCAGCAGCAATTCGGGCTCCGGCGCAGGGCCGGCAAAGCCGCCAATATCGTGACCGATATTCGACACGCCCGATAACGCCAGCCCCAGTCCCATCTTGAGGTTGTAGCGCAGCGTCTCCCATGACGTGGCGTTATCGCCCGACCACGTCTGCACATACCGATGCATGCCGACGCCGCCCGAACGCGAAACCAGATAGGGCCGCTTTTCAGGTGCATAAGCCTGCTGCGCCTCGCGCGACGCGCGCATCATCAGCATGGTCTGCAGCACCTTGGCTTCGCGCGCGGGGAATGGCTTGCCGAAGCCGTGCGCAATGGCATTGGGCGACCAGATTTCGAATTCGTTATTGTCGTTCCATGTCGACGCAATGCCATAACGCAATAGCGCATCGGTCACGTGCTGCTTCCACCATTCGACGGCAGCCGGGTTCGTAAAGTCCAGATAAGCGCCGACTTCGTCCCAGAACTGCACCCACGCCGGTTCGCCGTTCGACGCGCGAATCAACAACCCGTCGCGCTCTACCTGTTCGAATTCCGGATGATCGCGCAGCAGACAAGGCTTGATGTTGGCGCACAGCTTCACCCCATGGTCGAGATAGCGCTGCACGAAGCCATCGACATCGGGAAACTTCTCGCGATTCCAGTTGAACACGTAACGCTTCGCGCCAATCGACGTATAGCCCGACGACAAATGAAACGAATCGCACAGGATGTCGTGTTCGGCGCAGCGATCGGTGAATTCGTTCATGCGCGCCTGCGCGTCCGGCGCATCGGTATAACTCATGGTCGAGCCCGAATAGCCGAGGCCCCATTTCGGCATCAGCGCCGGGCGGCCCGTCATCCACGTAAAGCGGCGCACCGCGTCGAGCGGCGTGCCCGGCGAAGCGATGAAGTAATAGTCGAGATCGCCGTGATCGGCCACGAAATGACGATAGTGGCCGTGATAATTATCCATCTCGCGGCCCATGTCGAAGGTGCAATCGGCAAGGGTATCGTAGAACAGGCCAAAGCCTGTTTGCGTCTGCGGGCGCCACGTCAGATAAAACGGAATGTGCTTGTACAGCGGATCGGTCGTCTTCGCGCTGTAACCCATCGCATCCACATTGGTCATGCGGTACGACTGATTCGCGCGATTGAGTTCGCCCGCGCGTTCGCCCAGCCCGAAATACATCTCGCCAGGCAGGCGGCGTACGTAGTGATAAACGCGCTCGTCCCACCAGCCAAAGTTATAGGCCTGCGTATTGCGGTCTTCCATCGCCGCAATCCATTCGCCATCCTGATTGATTTCCCACGAACAGAAGCCACCGTCCAGCTGTACGGTCAGGCGGATTTTCGCCGTGCTCACACGCACATACCCGGGCGTGCTTTCGCTCGCATAACGCGGCAAAGCAAAACCCGAAAGATCGAGGCGGTCGCGTCCTTCGAACGGCACGTCGTCAGCGCCCGGCGCAATCGCCCAGCTACGCGGGCCGTGCGCCTTGCCATCGGGCAGCACGCGCACCCGCACGATATCCTCTTCGAGCACGAAGATTTCGAACGCCGCACCCTGCTCGCTTTGCAGCGCGAGGCGATTGTCGGCGTCGTCGACCAGCCGGAAAAGTGGGCGATTCAAAAGCGATGCCATCTGGCGATTCCTTAAACGATTGCTTGATACGTTGTCTTTAGAACACCGTCGCGATGCCGAGCATGCCGACAAATTGCGAACGCGTGGAAGATGGCGTCGAATTCTGCGAGTCGCCCACGTCCGGCACGGCGTCGACGATCGCGCCATTCGCGCCGAGCGTCTGCCCGCTCGCGTGCTGCCATGCCTGCAACGCGTAAAGCGTCGTGCGTTTCGATAAGTGATACGCCTGCTTGAGCGAAACCTGCTGATAGCGTGCCGCACTGGTGACGCCATTGGCTTTCGACGCCAGCGTCCACGCGTAGCCGCCCGCTATATCGAATGCAGGCGTAATGCGATACACCGCATGCGCAGCGTAGGTATTGAAAACGGCCGTGTCGCGGAATGCCGAATAGCTGCCGGAGAGATATTCGACGTTCGTATAAGTCAGGCCCAGCGTGAGGCCACCGGTCGTCCATGCCCCGGCAATCGCGGCATTCTGCACCGCGCGTGCCGAAAGATAACCCGCATTCAGCGCCGAAGTCGCAAACGAGCCGGTCGCGCTGGAATCGAATCCCGCCGTGCGGCCAGTATTGTTCATGCGCAGGAAACCCGCGGCGAGATTCACGCCGCCAATCGAATAGCGCACCGCGCCGCTCCAGCTTTGCCCCGCGCCGACATTGCCGGGCACGCCGCTCAAGCCATAAAGCGCGCTCGCGCTAAAACCCTGCCAGTTCGGCGATGTCCACGTGACCGAATTGTTGATGCGCACCGTCGTATCCAGACTGTCGATATCGCCGGGGTGCGCGCCCGTGGCGCCGGTCAGATACGTGCTCGAAGCAAGCGGCCCGACCAGCAGGAAATACGGCGTGTACTGCCGGCCCATCGTGAGCGTGCCCCAGGTCCTGTTTTGCAGACCCACATACGCCTGGCGATTGAAAATCAGACCCGAGGATGACGCCGTGCCGTTGTTCGGATCGAAACCCGCCTGCAGATCGAAGATTGCGCTCGTGCCGCCGCCCAGATCTTCCGTGCCCTTGAAGCCGAATTTCGACGCATACAGATTGCCCTGCCGCAGATACACATTCGAGTGGCCTTTCTGGTTGTTGACGTAGGCGATTGAATCGTCGAGCACACCGTAAAGCGTGACGCTCGATTGCGCGTGAGCCGCCTGCACGCCGACGGACAGGCCAGCGGCCAGCAAGGTCCTGATCGTTTTGCTGCGGTACGAGAAGTGTGATGTGTGCATTTTTCTTTTATCGTTTGGAGTCCGATCAAATCACGCAGCGGCGCGCGAGGCGGGCATGGCGGCGCGTGCTTCGCGCGTCTGTCCGCGTATCAGCAGAATCAGTAAGGCCGCGCCAATCAGATCGAACGCGCCAAGACAGCCAAATAGCGGCCCGAATCCCACCTTATCGGCGAGCGCACCCACCATCAGCGAAAATCCCAGTCCGCCGATCCACGCCGCCATGCCGCCGAAACCGCTGGCCGTGGCGACTTCATCGGGATCGAAGACATCGGCGGACAAGGTGTTGACGAGCGTGGACAGCATCTGATGCGCGAAGCCGCCGAGGCAAAACAAGGCGATCGCCATATACGGCGACGCGACAAGGCCAATACACGCCGGGCCGATCATCATGAAGGCGCCCAGCACGACGCCCGCGACCCGCGACCACAGCAAAGGCACGCGGAAATAGCGCATGAGGAACGGCGAAAGATAGCCGCCGAGAATGCCGCCCATATCGGCCGCCAGGAACGGCAGCCACGCGAACATGGCGATCTGCTTGAGATCCATGTGCCGCTCGGTGGCGAGATAAAGCGGAATCCAGAAACTGAAGGTCTGCCACGCCGGTTCCGCGAAAAAGCGCGGCAGCGCGATGGCCCAGAAACGCCGCGAGCCGAGAATATCGAGCACCGGACGCCGTCCCACCGGCGCGACACGCGCCTGACCGCTCTCGATCAATTCGCGTTCCTGCGCGGAAATACGCGGATGTTCGGCTGGCGAGCGATAAAGCACATACCAGACGGCGGCCCAGACGAAGCCGAGTGCGCCCGTCGCCACGAACGCGGACTGCCAGCCATAGCGCAGCGAAAGAAACACCACGAGCGGCGGCGCGAGCAAGGCGCCCAGCGACGTGCCCGCGTTGAAATAGCCCACGGCGACGGACTTTTGCTTGTCGGGAAACCACTCGGCGACGGCTTTCATGCCGGAGGGAATCGCGGCCGCCTCGAACACGCCGAGCAAACCGCGCATCATGCCGAGCGAAGTCCAGCCGGTAGCGAAGCCGTGCAGCACGCCCGTCGCGGACCAGAGCGCCGCGAACAGAGCAAAGCCAAGCCGCAGCCCGATCAGGTCGACGATGATGCCGCACACCGGCTGCATGATCGTGTAGCCCACCTGGAACGCGCCCACCACGTACGAATACTGCTGCGTGGACATATTGAGCTCGCCCTTCAGCTCGGGCGCGAGCACGCCGAGCGAATTGCGCGTGAGGTAATTCATGATCGTGCCGATGCAAACCAGCGCGATGATCCACCAGCGCAATCCTTTGATGCCTTGCGAGACTGCCTCCATACCGCTTGTCTCCGTCTTGTTTTGATCTGCTTTCGATCTGTTACGTTGTCGTATGACTATGCCGTTTGTTGGGGCGGCGAAACACGACTATCTTTCGTCATCGATGCACGAGGCATTGCCCGCGATCCCGACGACAGGCCGATCCTATGTTCGATTTCGAACATGGTCAATAGGCAAAAGGCCTATAAACGAACAGAAACGAAAACGCGGACAGGCGCAGATTTAAGTACGACGTCAGACATCTTTAAGCAATGTAACGCCGCTACGGCTGCCGACGTGGCATGCGATCCACAGGATGCGACGTGAAACGGCGTGCGTTGGAATCGGCAGGATTTGGCTGTTAGTTGCAGATGTTGAATGTAAAAACGGCGCCACACGGGCGCCGCTGACAGGCTGGCAGAAAAGTGCAGCCCTGTGCCCCTCAATCTGGATCGCCGCGGCGCAGCGGCGCGCGGCTTTTTTCGTTGTTGATGTGCACGAACTTCGAGAGCAGCGCGAGAAAGGTTTCCTGCTCTTCCGCCGAAAGCGTCTGCATCATGCGCCGGCGCAGTTCATGCACCGAAGGCACGAGGCTGTCCAGTAGCGCCTCGCCCGCGCCGCTCAGACGCAGCAGGCGCACGCGCTTGTCCTCGGGCGGCGTAAAGCGCTCGATCAAGCCCTTCTCTTCGAGCCGGACGGCGAGCGTGGCGGTGGTCGAATTGTCGAGCGCACAGTAACGCGCGAGCGTCACCTGATCGATATCCGCATGGTCCTGAAGAATACGCAGCGCGGCGTACTGCACCGGCGTGATATCCGGGCCCAGCACGGTATGAAACATCGACACGGCGATCTGATGCGCGCGACGAATCAAATGGCCCGGTTGTTCGTAAAGATCGGTGGACAGCTCGTCTTTTTTCTTCTTGCGCGCCCGAGTGGCTGGCCGCGGTGCCGTACTGCTCATGGGATGTCCTCTGGTCAAACGGTGCTGCATCGCGCCCGTTTCTCGATGCGGCGATTTTAGCGCATCGCCTGGCCCGCTCAGGTCCCGCGCACGTATCTATTTCGCGTTACCGCCCCAGGGAAGGTACTGAAAACGCCCCAGCCATTTCTTATGTACACTGAACGTTAGATGTTAAGCATGCTGAATATCGTCGATATTGCAATCGGCCGGAACAGGAGACACCATGTTCGCACTCAACCAGTGGTACATCGCAGGCTTTAGCTGGGAACTCGATCAGGACAAACCACTCGCCCGCACGTTGCTCGACAAGCCGCTCGTATTATTTCGCACTCCAGATGGACGCGCCGCCGCACTGGAAGACCGCTGCTGTCATCGCGCGCTGCCCTTGTCGTTCGGCACGATCGAAGAGCGCGGCTTGCGCTGCGGCTATCACGGCTTGCTATTCGGCCCGGACGGCGCGTGCCTCGACATTCCCGGCCAGGACAAGATCCCCGGCAAATGCCGCGTGCCGGCCTATACCTTGAGCGAAAAAGACCAGATTCTCTGGCTCTGGTTCGGCGATGCCGATCATCCTGCGCCGCTGCAAGATCCGCCCGACTATCCGTGGCACGCAGATCCCCGCTATGAGTTTCGCGGCGATGTCTATCATTACGACGCGCCCTATCAACTCATTCACGACAATCTGCTCGACCTGAGTCACCTGGGTTACGTGCATCTGCGCACGATAGGCGGCGACCCATCGACGCATATGCAGGCCGAAATGAAAGTCGAGAGTGCGGGCAATACGGTGCGCGTCGTGCGCCATATGCGTCACTCGAAGCCGCCTGCCACCTATGCGGCCGCATGGCCGTTCGCGGACAGGATCGACCGCTGGCAGGAAATCGAATTCGACGTGAGCCATCTGCGCATCTGGACCGGCGCCGTGGATGCGGGCAGCGAAACACTGGACGATCCGTCGCGCGGCGGTTTTCATATGCGCGGGCTGCATGGCGTCACGCCGGAAACAGCCAACACGACGCACTATTTCTGGACGATGTCGACCAACCGCCGCCCCGACGGCGGCAGCAATATGGACAAGGTGTTCGAACAGACAGCGCTGACTTTCGAAGAGGACAAAGTGGTGATCGAAGCGCAATATCGCAACCAGCAACGCTTTGGCGCGGGTCCGCAGATCGATATTCACGTCGATGTGGGCGCCAATCGCGCGCGGCGCATCATTGCCGGTCTGACGTCGCCGGGCTGATCCGCAGCGGCGCGCGGCTCTGCTCATTGTTGAGATCGACGAATTTGCGCAACAGGCGGATCAATTCCCCCGCTTCGCCATCGTCCATGCTTTCGAACAGGCCGTCGTGCAGCGCTTCCACATCCGGCACGAGCCGCAATAGCAGCGCCTCGCCCGCTGGCGTGAGCGTCAGCCGCCGCTGACGCCGCGCCATCATTTCACGCGAGATCCAGCCTTTCGCTTCGAGCCGCGCGGCCAGTTCGGCTGTCGTCGAGGTGTCGAGCGCCACGCGCTGCGCAAGCGTCACCTGATCGATACCCGGCGTTTCGTGCAGCATGCGCAGCACCGCGTACTGCACGGGCGTCACGTCCCGGCCCATCTTTTCCAGAAACAGCGCCACCGCAATCTGATGGGCGCGGCGAATCAAATGCCCCGCGTCGTCATACAGATCGAGCGTGCGCGAGCGCGCATCAATAACGTCGTGCTGGGCTTCAATCGTTGCCATGAAATCGTGCGTGCCGGGAATGCGTTACGGGAAAACCAGCATACCGCAGCGCTTGTCCGTAGCGATATCAGTAAGTACACTGAATGTCATTCAGTGTACGGAATGATCGATCGTGCTTCCGTACGCGACGACAAACCTATCCCCAAGGAGACGCACGGTGTTTCTCAAGAATGCCTGGTATGTGGCGTGTACGCCCGACGAGATTGCGCAGAAGCCGCTCGGCCGCACCATCTGCGGCGAGTCCATCGTCTTTTACCGCGCGGCAGGCGGCAAGGTGGCGGCGCTGGAGGACTTTTGCCCGCATCGCGGCGCACCGCTTTCGCTGGGCTTCGTGCGCGACGGCACGCTCGTGTGCGGCTATCACGGCCTGGAAATGGGCTGCCAGGGCAAGGCCACCGGCATGCCGGGACAACGCGTGAACGGCTTTCCGGCCGTGCGCAGCTTCCCCGTCATCGAGCGTTATGGCTTCATCTGGGTGTGGCCGGGCGACGCGGCCGCCGCCGATCCCGCAGCGCTGCATCCGCTGCCCTGGGCCGAAGATCCCAACTGGGCCTATGGCGGCGGCCTGTATCACATCCGCTGCGATTACCGCCTGATGATCGACAATCTGATGGACCTCACGCACGAGACCTACGTGCACGCGAGCAGCATCGGCCAGAAGGAAATTGACGAAGCGCCGCCAAAAACCACCAGCGAGGGCAACGAAGTCGTCACGAGCCGCTTTATGGAAAACGTCATGCCGCCGCCGTTCTGGCGCATGGCGCTGCGCGGCAACGGTCTCGCCGACGACGTACCGGTCGACCGCTGGCAGATCTGCCGCTTCTCGCCGCCCAGCCACGTGATGATCGAAGTGGGCGTGGCACACGCGGGGCATGGCGGCTATCACGCACCGGCGGAATACAAGGCCTCGTCCATCGTGGTCGATTTCATTACGCCCGAAACCGAATCGTCGATCTGGTATTTCTGGGGCATGGCGCGCAATTTCCAGCCCGGCGACGCCGCGCTGACCGATCAGATTCGCGAAGGCCAGGGCAAGATTTTCTCCGAGGATCTGGAAATGCTGGAGCGCCAGCAACGCAATCTCGAAGCATGGCCGCAGCGCACACTGCTTAAACTGAATATCGATGCCGGCGGCGTACTCTCGCGCAAGGTCATCGACCGGATGCTCGCAGCAGAACGCAGCACGTCTGCTGTTACGGAGGCATGATGGCAGGCACCACGCTCGATGTTACGGTTTCGCGCAAGTGGCAAGAAGCTCAGGATATCTACGGATTCGAGTTCACTCACGCCGATGGCAACGCCCTGCCGCCCTTCAGCGCGGGCGCGCATATTGACGTGCATTTGCCCGATGGCCTGATTCGCCAGTATTCGCTGTGCAACGATCCTGGCAGCACGCATCACTATCGTATTGCCGTGCTGCGCGACGCGAATGGCCGCGGCGGTTCGCGCGCGATTCACGACAAGGTCAATCAGGGCGACACGATCAGGATCAGCGCGCCGCGCAATCATTTCGCGCTCGCGCACGCCGCGCCCCATCATCTGCTGATTGCGGGCGGTATCGGCATTACGCCGATCCTCTGCATGGCGGAGCATCTGATTCGCGCGGGCGAAAAATTCGATCTGCACTATTGCGCGCGTTCGCGTGAGCGCGCGGCTTTTGTCGAGCCGGTAACGGCGTCGCCATTTGGCAATCGCACAGCGCTCTATTTCGACGATGAAACGCACGCGCCGCGCTTCGATATCGCGGCCACGCTGGCGAATGCGCCAGCGGAAAGCCACCTCTATGTCTGCGGCCCGCGCGGCTTCATGGATGCCGTGCTCGCCGAGGCGCGGCGGCAGCAGTGGGACGAAACACGCCTGCACTACGAGTTTTTTGGCGGCATCGTCGAACAGTCGTCCGCCGATGCCGCGTTTCAGGTGCGTATCGCCAGCAGCGGCGCAACGATCGACGTGCCCACGGGATGCACGGTAATCGAAGCGCTCGCCGCCAATGGCGTGGATGTGTTGACGTCATGCGAGCAAGGCGTGTGCGGCACCTGTATCACGCGCGTGATCGAGGGCCGCCCCGATCATCGCGACGCTTATCTCACCGACGAAGAAAAAGCCGCTGGCGATCAATTCCTGCCTTGCTGCTCGCGCTCGCACACGCCGTTGCTCGTACTCGATCTTTAAACGCTCAGGCGTTCAAACGTTCAGGCAGCGCTCGCCAGCATCGCGTGCAGCAACACGTTGGCGCCGGCTTCGGCCCACTCGGGAGTGATCGCTTCCGCTTCGTTATGGCTCAAACCATCGACGCACGGAATAAAGATCATGCCCGTGGGGGCGACGCGTGCGAGATAACACGCGTCGTGGCCCGCGCCGGAAACGATCTCGGCATTCGGCAAACCGAGATCGTTGGCGGCGCGGCGCACCGCTTCGATGCACTCGGGTGCAAACGGCACGGGCGCGTAGTTGAAGATCTGCTCGATCGTGTGACCGAGCTGCGCCTCTTGCGCGACGCGTGCCAGTTCGGCACGCAGTTTCGCGTCCATTTCCGCCAATACTTCGGACTCCGGATGACGAAACTCCACCGTAAAGAAGCAGCGCCCCGGCACGGTATTGCGCGAATTCGGCTTCGCCTCGATCATGCCGACGGTCGCGCGGCCGTGCGGTGCATAGCTGCGGCCCAGCGCCTCGACGAACCCGATCATGCGCGCCGCACCCACCAGTGCATCGCGGCGCAGATCCATCGGCGTCGTGCCCGCATGAGCGTCCACGCCGACGAGTTCGACCTCGTACCAACGCTGCCCCTGTCCCGCAGTCACGACGCCAATGGTCTTGCCGCTGCGTTCCAGAATCGCGCCTTGTTCGATATGCAGTTCATAGGCCGCGTGAACCGGCGTGCCGCCCACCGGCTCCTCGCCCGCATAGCCGATATGCGCAAGCGCCTCGCCGATCGTCGTACCCGAAGCATCCGTGCGCGAGAGCCCGTATTCGAGCGGATAAACGCCCGCATAAACGCCTGAAGCGATCATCGCCGGAGCAAAGCGCGAGCCTTCCTCATTGGTCCAGATCACGACTTCGAGCGGATGCTCCGTTTCCACGCCTGCGTCGTTGAGCGTGCGCACGACTTCGAGGCCGCCCAGCACGCCGTAAATGCCGTCGTAGCGACCGCCCGTGGGCTGCGTATCGGCATGCGAGCCGGTCAGCACGGGCGCGGCGTGCGGATTGCGGCCCGCACGGCGCGCAAAAACATTGCCCATGCGATCCACACGAATCGCGCAACCCGCTTCGCGCGCCCATTGCACGAACAGATCGCGGCCTTCGCGATCGAGTTCGGTGAGCGCGAGGCGGCACACGCCGCCTTTTTCCGTCGCGCCAATCTGCGCCATGCGCTCCAGCGATTCCCACAGGCGCGCGCCATTCACGCGCAGCGCAGCCTGCGCCGTTTCAAACTGCTCAGACATCGCCATTCCCCGCATTCGTTTCGCGCATCCGATAGCGGAAATCGCAGCGCTTGCCGCCCTGCATGATCGTGCTCGTGCGCGTGAGTTCGACGCGCGGATCGTAACCCGCGATGAATTCGCTATCGCGCGCGCAACTCAGCAGATGGCCGATCTCGCCCAGCCCCATCGCGTGATACATCTCCGCATAGCTGCAACGATGCACGTTGTAATCATAGGCATCGGCGTCGGCGCGCAGCGTTTCGACGTCGAGCGCATCGTCCTTTTCCCAGAGCACCTGCAGCGCGACGAACGAAGCGATGCTCGTGCCATTCGGCTCGCGCGCGGCGAATTCACGGCCCGCATCGACGGCCGCGCCGCGCACGGCTTCGGCAATCACGGCAGCGGCACATTCTGCGCCGAAGTCGCGCTTGAGAATCTCGTAGATCGGCTTGATGATTTCCGCCTCGATACGGCGGCGCTCCAGAATGCCGAGCGTCACACCATTCACGCCTTCGGTTTGTTCCGCGTGCGTTTCGTGTTGTTGCGTCATGATCGTCTCCTCGTCACTCAGTGCGCGGCCGCTTTGGGTTTGGCCTGGGCCTGGGTTTGGGATTTTTCCCCGCCGCCGAGCACGTCCACCACGGCCCACTTGCCGTCGCGCACCTGATAGATCGTGTACGCCGGATCTTTGAGGTTGCCCTGCGCATCGAACGCAATGGTGCCCGTCACGCCGTCACGGCGAATCGTGTGCAGCGTCGCGACGATCTTCTTCGGATCGGTCGAATTAGCCTGCTGCGTGGCCGCAATAATCGTAGCGGCCGCGTCGTAGGCGAACGGCGCGTGCAGTTCGATCGGCGCATGCCAGCGCGCGCGATACTGCGCGTCGAATGCCGGACCGCCAGGCATGCGATCGAGCGGACGGCCCGGTTCGAGCGCCGTCACGCCTTCGCCCGCGGGACCGGCAAGCTTGAGGAAAGTCTGGCTCACGAAACCGCCCGCGCCCAGCAACGGCGCCTGAATATGCAACTGACGCATACGGCGCACGAGCGGCGCGGCTTCTACGTCGATACCGCCCAGAAAGATCAGATCGGGGCGCTTGCCCTTGATTTCCGTGAGCACGCCGCTGAAATCGATGGTCTTGTCGGTCACATATTGATGATCGATCACCGCGCCGCCATTGGCCTGCACGCCCTTGATGAACTGATTCGCAAGCCCTGCGCCAAACGCCGTCTGATCGTCGATCACGACAATACGCTTCGCATTGAGCGTTTTCACCGCATAAGCGCCGGTGTAGGCGCCGCTATCGTCGTCGTGACCCATGATGCGGAACGACGTGTCGAAGCCTTGCAGCGTGTATTGATGCCCCGTCGAAGCCGGTGCGATCTGCGCGATGCCCGCATCGTGATAGACGCGCGCGGCCGGCACGCTGCAACCCGTATTCCAGTGGCCCACCACGCCAATCACATGGCGATCGACGAGTTGCTGCGCGACGGTCACGGCCGTACGCGGGTCCGATTGATCGTCGGCGCTCGCGAGCTTGTAGGTCACGGGCTTGCCGCCGATGGTGGGATGCTTCGCGTTGGCGTCGTCGATGGCGAGTTGCGCGCCGTTTTCCAGATCCTTGCCGATACGGGCGGAGCCGCCGGTCAGCGGTGCGGCGAGACCGATCAGCACGACCTGTTCGTCCTGGGCTTGCGCCGCACCCGCAACGAGTGTTGCGGCCAGCGCGACGGCGGTCAACAGCAGAGCTTTCTTTTTCATGTTCGTGAGTATGCGTGCAATGTGGGAACGGAGAGGCACTTGCTGCGCCGCCCTCGAATGATGAAAAAGATTACGGTTTGATGCGTAACAGCCTAAATGATCTTTAGTTCGATCATTATTCCCGCACGACAATATGCGCCATAACGCCATGATTTATCGATATAAATTCAATCACCACCGGAAGCCAGGCTGTTCGATATAATTCGACACATGAATAAAATTCAGCATATCCCCGATGATCCGCCCCTGCGCGCAGTGCGTGCCTTCGAGGCCTTCGCGCGGCATGGATCGGTGGCGGCGGCGGCGCGCGAGCTCGACATCACGCCTTCGGCTGTGAGCCATCAGCTGCAATTGCTGGAGTCATTCGTGCAGACACCGCTCACGGTTCGCAGCGGCCGCGCGCTCGTGCTCACCGACGAAGGCCGCGATTACTACCGCTCGATCAGCGCGGCTTTCTCGGTGCTGCGCAGCGCGACAGGCTTCGTGCGCGAGCGCTCCGCGCGCCGACAGATCACGATCAGCCTGATTCCGCTCTTCGGCATGGGCTGGTTCATTCCGCGCCTGCATGACTTTCTCGGCGCCAATGAAGACGTCGATGTCACCGTGCTCTACGCGAATCACCGCAATTACCGCAGCGATGCCGCCGATCTGTCGATTCGCTTCGGCACCGGCGACTGGATCGGCTATACGAGTACGCCGCTGCTCTCCGGCGCGGTGGTGCCAGTGTGCACGCCGCGTTTTCTGCGCCGCTACGGGCCGCTGCGCAAGCCCGCCGATCTCGCGGGCGTGCCGCTCGTACACGACGAAGATCGCAGTGCGTGGATGAACTGGCTGCAAAGCGCGGGCGCAAAGCACGTCACACGCACCGAGGGCCCGCTTTTCGAAGACGGTCAATTGACCTTGAGCGCCGCGTTGGCCGATCTGGGCGCCGCGCTGCTGCGTGCGCCATTGATTTCGCGCGAACTGGCTTCAGGCGCGTTGCAGAAGTTGTTCGATCAGGAACTCGACGATGGGCGTCACTATTATCTGTGCTGGCGCGCCGACGCGGAAATGCCGGACGGCGCGCAGCGGCTCGCGCAATGGCTGCTGGAATCGGCTAAAAGCAGCTGATTTCGCATGAGCATGCGCGCGAGCGAATCAATCAGAAGCGGTGACGCATCCCCATCGCCACCACAACCTGATTGCTGTTCGACGAAGGCGTGAGCGTATAAACCGACGCATCGAATGCCGCAATATTGCGCCCGCCGCTGACGCTCTGGTACACGCCTTCCAGATAGAGATCGGTACGCGGCGTCACCGATTTATCGATCTGCGCCACCACCTGATTCCATTTGGGGCGCGCGGAAGCGGCGCCTGCATCGAAGCGTGCCTGGGTATACGTATAAGCCGCCGATACATAAAGCGAAGGCGTCACCGCGTAACGGCCATCGATCGAGTAGTTATCGAAGATCAGCGTATTGCCTTTGAGCGAAGCAATCTTGCCGCCCTGATAAATGCCCGTCACGTCGTCTGTGGCCGAATGCGTCCAGCTCACGCCCACCGAATGCGGGCCGAACGCATAGCGCGCGCCCACGGCCACGATCAACTGATCGCCGCCCGTGACGGTCGCGGAACCGTCGGTCGTGCTCACGGCGCCATCGGGATTGGCCACGTGGCCGTCGCGATTGATCTTGAGGAATGCAGCACCGGCCTTGAACGGACCATTCGCGTAAGACAGCCCCGCGCTATACGCGGCGTTATTGCCGAAGCTGCCTGGCGTATTCGAAAAGCCGTACATCGCGCCCGTCGTGAAGCCGCGATACGTTTCGCTCGTATAGCGCACGGCGTTATTGATGCGGATATTCTGGATCGAATCGTCGTTATCATAGGGATGCATCGCCAGATTGCCGCCCCAGCCCGAACCGGCCGCGCCCAACGGCGTGACGAAGGTCAGAATGAAATCGTACTGGCGGCCCATCGTAAACGTGCCGTAACCGTTCTTGCGCAAGCCCACGTAGGCCTGACGCCCGAATAGATTGCCGCCGTTGCTGGTTTTGCCGTTGACGGAAGAAAAGCCGCTTTCCAGCATGAAAATCGCCGATGTACCGCCGCCCAGATCCTCGCTACCACGCAACCCCCAACGCGACGCGCTGAGATTGCCGCTGTTCATCGACACATTGCCGCTACCTGGCGAACCAGCGCCATTCGTACGCTGATTGTTTACATAGGATATCGAAGCATCGATCAAACCGTACAGCGTGATGCTGCTCTGTGCGTGCGCAGCACCGGCGCTGAGGCCGCCGATCCAGGCGGCGCAGGCGGAAAGGACTTTCCTGTTCATCATGTTCTGGTCTTGCGGGGGTAAAGGCCGCGCGCGCAAACTCACTCGCGGCATCGCTCGCCCGTATTGTTGTTGGAAAGGCGGCGCGCGCAGGGACCGTGCGCGCATAAGGTCGCGATTGTCGGCGCAGCTTGCGAGATGATTAATACGATGCGCGCGAAAGTACCTTTCCTCGAACGGGGGTTAATCGCGCTGAAATGAGAAAAGCCAGGCGGTCTATCGCCTGGCTGGTCGAGAGTTTTTGGGAAATACCGCTATCAGATATTGCTATCGAGGCCACGATCGGCGTCGCGCGCCAGGCTGCGCTCCGCACGCGTATCCAGTGACAGGCAAGCCACCCAATAGACACTCGCGGACACCACCAGGCCAATCACCATACCCATGTCGATATTGCCGAGCATACGCGCCAGCGGGCCAATATAGAAGCCCGTCGACGAAAACGGCAGCATCGCGGCAAAGCCAATGAAATAGGCGCTCAGACCACGCCAGTTCCATCGCCCATACATGCCTCGCGGATTGAAAATCTCGCGCACGGAATATTCCGTTTTGCGGACAAAGTAAAAGTCGACCAGATTGATCGCCGTCCAGGGCGTGAACAGATAGAGCAGAACGCCAAGGAAATCGCCGAATTTCGCCATAAAGTCGCCGGAAGCGGCGAGAGCAATCGCGGTTGCCACGACGGCAACGACAATCAGGCTGACACAACGCGCGCGAACCGTTGGCTTCGACAATTTCAGCGAATCCGCAATACTCATGAGCGTCAGCGACGCACCGTAGAAGTTGAGACTCGCCATCGTCACGAGCGTGGCCACGGACAGCACCAGCGTCAACCCGCCGAGGCCCGGGTAAATGGCATCGCCCACCTGCTTCACCGCTGCGCCAATATCGGTCTTCACATGAATGGCCGCAGCCGCCGCGCCAATCAGCATCATCCACGCGCCGCCGATGAATGCGCCCAGATAGGTCCACCAGAACGAAGCTCGTACGCCAACATTGGCCGGCATGTAGCGCGAATAGTCGGATACATAGATCGCCCAGCTCAACTGATAAGCGGCAGCAGCGAAAAACTGCACAAAGAACGGCACGCTGCGAAACCCGCTCACGCTGAACATGGCCGCATCGAAATGCACCGTCGTCACAATACCGATGGAAAGGATCGACAACACGACGACCATCATCACCGCCAGCCATTGCTGCGCCTGATGAATCCAGTCATGACCGAGGAATGCCACGGCCAGCGATAGCACGGTGAACGCAATCAGCCCGACATGTGCGTCGATATGCAGAAGATGATGCAGCGAATCTCCCGCCAGCACCTGATTGAATGCGTTATAGCCGACGTAGGTAACAAGCGCGACGACCCACACCAGCAACGCGCCCATATACCCGAATTGCGGCCTCGATTGAATCATCTGCGGCAGACCGAGTTGCGGCCCTTGCGTCGAGTGGAACGCCATGAAGAAAGTCCCGAACGCCGCGCCGAGCACCGCCGCAATCGCGGTCCAGAGCAGATTCGATCCCATCGCCCCGCCCAGCGCGCCGACGGCCAGCGTGGCGATCTGCGTCGATCCGGAAAACCAGATCGTGCCGAGTTGCCAGATTTTCCCGTGACGCTCGGCGTGCGGAATATAGTCGATCGACCGACGCTCGACTCCCAGGCGCGGCTTCGTGGGCTCCGCGACCACCGTAGAGCTGCTGTGTTGCATCACTGTCTCCAAGAGTTTTAATTGTCGCGGGGGTCAGCGGCGCGCCACCCGCTCGCGCGAACTACGTGTTCAGGCGACCCGTTCCTCGTCGTCGCGAACCAATGCGATGTTTCGCGCATTCGCCCAGTCTTCGCGAATCATGTCGCTTGCGCGCTCGGCGATCATCAAGGTGGGGGAATTCGTGTTGCCCGAGGTAATCGTCGGCATGATCGAGGCGTCGACTACGCGCAGACCCGTGACGCCAATCACGCGCAAGCGCGAATCGACCACCGCGTCGCTGTCTTCGATTCGCCCCATGCGGCAGGTGCCGACCGGATGAAAGATCGTCGTGCCCACATTGCCGGCAGCGCGCTGCAACTCTTCTTCGCTCTGGAATTCAAGGCCCGGCAGCACTTCGCGCGGATGGAACGGCGCCAATGCGGGCGCCGCCGCGATCCGTCGTGTGAGGCGCAGCGCATCGGCCGCGACCTTGCGGTCGAGTTCGGTGGAGAGATAATTCGGCGCGATGCGCGGCGGCGCAAAAGAATCGGCCGATACAGCATGAATGCTGCCGCGCGACGTGGGACGCAACTGGCAAACCGATGCTGTAATCGCATCGAACCCGTGCAGCGGCTCGCCGAATCGGTCCAGAGAAAGCGGTTGCACGTGATACTGCACATCGGGACGATTCGCGCTGCCGAAGCGGGTGGACGTGAAAATGCCCAATTGCGACGGCGACATGGCCATCGGACCGCTGCGGTCCAGCGCGTATTGCAGCCCGATACGCAATTTGCCCCACCAGGACGCGCTCAAGGTATTGAGCGTAGTCGCGCCGTCGATGCGAAACACCATGCGCAATTGCAAATGGTCCTGGAGATTTTCGCCAACGCCAAGTCGCGCGGCACGCACCGGAATGCCCAATGCCGCCAGCCGGTCCGGGTCGCCGATGCCCGACAATTCAAGCAGCTTCGGCGAATTGACGGCACCCGCGCATGAAATCACTTCGCGCCGCGCGGTGGCTTGCATCGGCACGCCATCGACGGTGACTTCGACACCCACGCAGTGCTTACCGTCGAATTTCAGGCGCTCAGTTTGAGCCAGCGTGACGACCGTGAGATTGTTTCGATGCGCGGCTGGCCGGAGAAATGCCTTTGACGTATTCCAGCGAATGCCGCGACGTTGATTGACATCGAAGTAGCCCACGCCGTTGTTATCGCCCCCGTTGAAATCCACCGTCGCGGGTATGCCGCTCTGCTGCGCCGCTTGCGAAAAGACTTCGAGTATCGGCCAGCGCAGGCGCTGTTTCTCGACGCGCCAGGGACCGCCCGCGCCATGCAACTCACTCGCGCCGCCGTGGTAATCCTCGCTGCGGCGGAAAACCGGCAGGACCGATTCCCAGCGCCAGCCCGCGTCGCCGGTTATGTGCGCCCATTCGTCGTAATCTTCGCGCTGGCCGCGCATATAAATCATGCCGTTGATCGACGAACAGCCACCCAGCACGCGGCCGCGCGGATAACTGAGCGAGCGGCCATTCAGGCCCTGCTCGTCTTCCGTGCGGAATTTCCAGTCGGTGCGCGGATTGCCAATACAGTACAGATAGCCTACTGGCACATGAATCCAGTGATAGTTGTCTTTTCCGCCCGCTTCGAGCAGCAGCACGGATACCCTGGCGTCTTCGCTAAGGCGGTTGGCCAGCGCACATCCCGCAGTCCCGCCGCCGATCACGATAAAGTCGAAATCGCCGAGTGATTGCCGTTTCGATATCATTTCATTTTGCATAACTGACGATGTAGTAGATCTGAATCGATTGAACCGGAAGCCGATCAGCTCGGCAGATACTCTTTCGACCAGCTCACGCCAATCGCGCCACGGTCGATCAGCGAATCGATCAGGCCTTCGGAATAACCGAGCGAGCGCATGATCGTGCGCGTCGAAGCGCCGAATTTTTCTGCGGGCGCCGGTGCGCGAACGGGCGCATTGGCGGGTCGAACGGCAACGGGATCGAGCTGGGTCACACGATGTCCGCTGGGATGCGACTCGTAGACGCTGAACGCATAGCTGCCGCGATCGATGCCGGGTTCGCCGTCGGCGGGACGGCTGGCGCTGCGGCGCAGATTGTCCAGGTTGTCTGGCACGGCGGCCGCGATATTGGCGGCTTGCAGCCGGGTTTGCCAGTTTGCGGCCGAATCCGCTGCGAGCGCGTGGGCGAGAAAATCGGCCGGAGCTGGCGAACCGGCAATGCCGTGCAGACCTTCGATACCGTCGAGCCGTTCGACTTCGCTTTCATCGGTATGCACGTAGATCCAGCCGTCGGCCGCGCGGAAGAATCGCGACAGCGGCCCGAATCCCGTAGCCTCGCGTCCCGACGGCTCGTCGAACGGCGCGCGGCCAGCGTAGTCGTAGCAGAACGGAATCTGCACCAGGTTGCCGAGCGCGGCCAGCGACGTCCGTGCGCGGCCACCCGCGCCGGTACGGGCCTTGCGGTACAACGCGGCGGCCACGCCCAGCGCCGCTGCAAAGCCGCACATCACGTCGATGGTGCCGACATGCGCGTGCTCTTCCGGCGTCGCCATGCCGCCGCCAAAACGCACCATGATGCCCGTGCAGGCCTGGATCAGATCGTCGTAGCCGAGATAGTCCGTTCGCGGGCCGCGCCTGGGGCCGCCGAAACAATCTAGCTGACAAAACACCACACCCGGATTCAATGCACGCAGACTGGCTTCGTCCAGACCCAGCGGCGCGAGTTGCCGGTCGGGCGCATTCATCACGATCACGTCGACCGAACGGGCTAGCGTCTGGAACACCTGCCGCCCTTCGTCCTTACCGAGATCGACCAACATGCTTTGCTTGCCGCGCGCGGACGACATGCCGAAGACCACCGTATTCCACGGATCGTAATTCGGCGTAACGGGGTCCAGTTTGATGACTTCCGCGCCGAAGCGGCCGAGGAAAGACGTCGAATGCGGACCGGCGATCACGTTGGTCAGATCGAGGACGCGCACGCCGTCGAGCCAGCCGCCGACGTCATCGCGAGGACTGACCGCTCGCGCCGGGCGCGCCGTGGCGTCGAGCGCAGCGAGGGCTTCGGCAGCGGACACCGCGCAGCGCGGCGCCGGCGCGAGCATCGCTTCAGCGCTGTCTTCGAGCCAGGCAACCGGGCCCGGCTGCTTAATCGTGCCGAATTCGGGATCATGCGCCTCCAGCACGAGACCGGCGGCATTCGCGTGATCGTCATGCAACCACTCCTGCGTGCTGCGGTGCGCGGCGCCCGGAAAGCCACCTTCGCCAAAAATGCGCTCCCACTCGGCGGCTGTTTTCGTGAGGAACACCGCTTTCATACGCGCGGCGATGCGAGCCGCCCAATGCGCCGGTAGCGGATACACGCCCAGCGACGCATCGCCTTCCCACTCCGCTACGGGGCGATAGCAATCTGCGACCGTCGGCAGTCCGGCCTCGATCATTTCTTCGTAAAGGCCCATCGCTATCAGGCAACGTTTGGCGTGCGCGTTGTGCGACGGACAAACCGCATAGAACTTGCGCCCATCGGCACATTCATAAGTGCGGTAAAACGGATCGAGATATTCCTGCAATGCCTCGTATGAAAGATCCATCGGCAATCCTGCGGCGCGGCGGCGCTCGACTTCTTTTTCGCGCAGCGTTTTATAGCGCTGCGGATAGTCGTCGATCTTGATCGAGTTGTACGAAAGCCCTTCCAGAACCGCCGACGAAAGCGGGACTTCAATGCCGTCGCCGCGCCCCGTACGTTCGCGGGCCTGCAGCGCCAGCACGACGGAAGCGACGCCCAGCATCGTGCCGTACGACGAAGCCAGCGGCAGCGGCGAAAAGCTCGGGTTAATCCCCATCAGCACACGGTTCTGTCCCATGTCGGTGAAGACGCCGGACGCCGATGCGATGATCGGCTCGAACGCGCGCCATTCGCGGCGCAAGACGTCGTTGCTGGCGAAGCCCGGCAGGGAAAGCGTGATCAGGTCGGCACGCGCCGCGCGCAGATCGGCGAAGCGGATGCCAAGCCGGTCGAGCACGCCTGGACGGAAGTTCTCGATCACGATGTCGGCGCGTTCGATCAACGCGAGCGCATCGGCGCGGCCCCCGGCGGTCTTCAGATCGAGCTGGACCGTGAGCTTGTTGCGATTGAGTACGGCATTGGCGGGACTATCCCAGAGCGGGCCGCCGGGCGGATCGATATGAATCACCTTCGCGCCGAGATCCGCGAGTATCATCGCGACCGCCGGCCCGGCGATGTATTGGCCGAAGTCGACCACGTTGACGCCGCTCAGCGGGCGCTTGTCTTGTGCTTCCGTCATCTCCGTCCTGCCTCCAGCACAGCGGCGCGTGGCCGTCTGCGGCTCGTCGTGTTATGGGCTGGCGGCGCCGCGCAGCGATCGGTGCAGCGATCAGGCGGCGCGCCCGGAGCAGACTTTCGGCTAGAGCGGGGCGGCGGTAAAACGATAAAAAAAACGACTGAGGGGCGGTTTTTCTTATGGCTGCGCTGGCATCAGGGATGGGCGTGGTTTGCCGTTTCGACGAGCCAGTCGACAAAAGCCTTTGCATTCGGGTTAACGATGCTGTGCGGCGAGTACACCAGCCAGAAGGCTTCGTCGGTCGGCAGATGAGGTTTGAGCGGCGCGACCAGTTGACCGTCCGCCAGCATCTGCTCGACCAGCGACGAACGCGCGAGCGCGACGCCCTGTCCCAGTTCGGCGGCTTTCAGCGCGGAAATCAGCGTATCGAAATGCATGCCCGACGACGAATCGACCTTCGCCGCGCCCGCCTTGCGCAACCAGTAACCCCAGCCTTCTTCGTAGCCGAGCACGTGCAGCAGTTCATGTGCGGCAAGGTCCTTCGGTTTGGCAAGCGGCCTTTCTGAGCAAGGCAGACCCGGCGCGCAGACGGGAATCAGCGTGTCCCACGTCAGGCGTTCCGCACGTAATCCTGACCATTTTCCATGGCCGTGGCGAATCTCGAGATCCGCATCGACATCGGTTACGCAACTGTCTCCACCCCAGATATTGCTGGTGATGCGCAGACTGATTCCCGGATGCAAGGCGCGAAATGCAGGCAGACGCACGGCAAGCCATTGCGTATAGAACACCAGACTGACGCGCACGGTCAGAACGCGCAGATTGATGCGGCCAAAGATCTCATCGGTTGCCACCGCCAGTCTTTCGATCGCTTCGTGCACGACCGGCAGATACGCGAGCCCCGCATCGGTCATTTCTATTCCACGCGGAAGACGGCGAAACAACGCCGTGCCCAGATGCGATTCGAGTCCCTTGACCTGCTGACTAACGGCGGCCTGCGTCAGACTCAATTCATTCGCGGCATGCGTAAAGCTCAGGTGTCGCGCGGACGATTCAAATGCACGAAGCCAGTTGAGCGGAGGCAATCTTTTCATCGGAAAGGCGTTTTCAGGTAACGGGCGATCTGCATCGTACGGTGATCTGCATGACAAAGCGATAAGGATTTCGAGTGATTTTGTCTGACCACCCAACACCCCGACATGCAAGAAGTGACAACGAACTCACTCAAATGAAAGCTTGCCCGTTCGTCCACCACCAACTCATTCTCTCCAGAAAGAGCCGTCAGGAAATAGTTGGAAATCGAAAGAGCACGCATTGAAATCACAATATTGCGTGCACTTTCACAAAATCAATTCGCAATGTGGCATAGTGCGTCCAACTAACTTCAGGGAAAGAAAAAAATGGCAACGCTCGAATCCATTCAGACGAAAATTGCAAAGCTTCAGGCGCAGGCACAAGCCATCGCCGCCAGCAAATCGATCGTCGTCTTGAACAAGATCCGCGACTTGATGAGCAAGCACGGCATCAGCCTTTCCGACATCGAGGCGCACGCAGGCAAGCGTCGCGGCGCGAAGGCGGCCAGTGCCGTCAAGACCGCAACGGTGGCGAAGTACCGCGACCCGAAGAGCGGTGCAACCTGGTCGGGTCATGGCCGCGCACCGCACTGGATCGCCAACGCAAAAGATCGCAGCAAGTTCCTCGTGGCAGGCGCTGAATCGGCATCGGCGGCAGCAGTCGCTCCGGTGAAGGCCAGCAAGGCCGGCAACTATGTGCGCGGTCCGCAACCGGCGCTCTATCGCGATCCCAAGACCGGCGCAACGTGGAGCGGCCGTGGCCGTGCACCCGCCTGGATCGCCAACGCCAAGGACCGCACGCGCTTTCTGATTGCAGAAACTGCCCGTCCCGCAACGGAAGCACAAGCCGCGAAAAAGCCGGCAACCGCAAAGAAAGCGGCGGTCGCAAAGAAGGCAGCGCCGGCTAAGAAAGCAGCCGTCGCAAAGAAGGTAGCACCTGCTGAAAAGCCGGTCGCGGCGAAGAAGGCGGCACCGGCAAAGAAGGCCGCCGTCGCGAAGAAGCCCGCAGCAAAGAAAAAGGCTCCGGCAAAGAAAGCCGCAGCCGTGAGCAAGGTGCAGGAAGCGGCGGCTCCGGTCGCAGCGGTCGAAGCGCCGGCTCAAGCGGTCGACCTGCCGATCACGGCAACCGCTGAATAAGTACGTCCTGGCCGGATAAAAGCAGAAAATCCTTAACGGAGATTCAGCGATTACCTATAAGTCGCGGCGTGAGAGAGGCGGTACGATGGTCCGCAAGTTGACGTTGCCTCATACACCCTCTCTCAGGTTCCAGCGTTACCCGATGCTGGAGCTCTTTACGTCGCGGTAGCTTTCGCGGCTTTTTTATACGGCAAAAAAAGGCCGGCAAGCGTTTGGCGCTTGCCGGCCTTTTTGCATTCGTGCTGCATTCGATGAACGCGTCAGTGGGCGACGCCGAAAAACGCCTGCGCGCCCTCGCCCGGTGTGAGCCCCGCAATAAACAATCCCTCCAGACGCCGGGCCTTGACCTCGTCGAGCAGAAAAGGCGGTCGCACGAGCCCCTGCAGAACGGCGTGGTCGAACCACTGACTCATCCACGCACGCAACTCTGTCTCGTACACCGACAGGGCCTCCACCGCCTCCTCAAGCTCCTGCGCCCCCTGCACCTCCAGCGATGCTGTGACTCGCATTGGCCGCTCCTTGTGGTCCCTTACTGTGGTCCCTTACTGTGGTCCCTTACTGTGGTCCCTTACTGTGGTCCCTTACTGTGGTCCCTTACGTTTGCTTATCTTCTTCTGCGCGCTGCCTTTAATGACAATACTTCAGAAGCGCAATCGCTGCGTGGATTATGTCGACATCCGCTCGATTCCCATCGCCGGACGCGCGCGGTCGGGCGAAAACACCCGCCATTCGCGGTCGGCATGACGAAAGAAAAACAGCGCGCGCGGGCCGTTCGCGCCCTCCATTTCGACACATACGCTGACAATCCGGCCCGCCGTGCAGCGTTGCACAGTCAGCACACGCACCGTATGCCCGTCTCCCGGGGCGAGCCATTTGACCACTGCCATGCGAAGCGACTGCTGCACCGTCATGCCGATCTCCTGCCGTATGAGCCACCCGGGTTCCTGAAAGCATCGTAGGCAAGCGCCGGGCCGCGCAATATCGGCGGCAACGGATAGTTCCCTCGGGAGAATCTGGTTCCGGCGTCAGGATTTCCTTCAGCACGCGCGCCGGGCAGCGCGCCTATTCGGCGATCAATCCATGACGGATCGCGTAGCGGATCACCTCGGCGTTATTGGTCAGGCCGAGCTTCTGCATGAGGCGCATCTTGTGCGTGCTGATGGTTTTGGCGCTCAGGGCGCAGGCATCGGCGATATCGTTGATACTGCGCCCCGCCGCCAGCATCTGCAGCACCTGGAATTCGCGGTCGGACAGCACTTCATGCGGCGGCTCGTCGCCGGCATGCTTGTCGAACACCAGCGCGTCCACCAGCTTGGGGTCGATGAAGCGGCCGCCTTCGGCCAGCTTGCGGATGGCGGCGAGCAGCACATCGGGATCGCTGTCCTTGGTCACATAACCGGTCGCGCCCGCGCGCAAGGCCCGCGAAGCCACCTGCGCTTCGTTGTGGATGCTCAGCACCAGCACCGGCAAGCTGGGCCGGTCGGCGCGCACGCGGCGGATCAGATCGACGCCGCTGATGCCCGGCATCGTCATGTCCAGCAGCAGCAGATCGATCTCGCAGCTGCGCAGTTTATCGACGACTTCCGAGCCCTGCGCGGCTTCGGCCGTGACGACGATATCGTGCGTCGTTGCGATGATCTGCTTGAGCCCGCCACGCACGATGGCGTGGTCATCCGCGATGAGAATCCTGATCATGTATGCGTCGTGCCCTCGAGCGGAATATGTATCGATACGGTCGTGCCCTTGCCTAGCGCGCTGTCGATCCGCACCGTGCCGTCGAGCAGCCGCGCGCGTTCGGCCATGCCGAGCAGCCCGTAAGCGTGCCTTGCAGAACCGGCGCCACCCGTCGATGCGTTAAAGCCGCAGCCATCGTCGCGTATGGTCAGATCGATCGAGTTGCGGTTTGCCAGGCTCATTTGCACGCGCTGCGCGCCCGCGTGGCGCGCGACATTATCCAGCGCCGACTCGACAATACGAAACAGCACCGTCGCGCGCATATCGGACAAGGCAGGCTCGGTGCCTTCGACACGCAGTTCGCAGGCGATGGCATGCCGGCGGCTGAAATCCTCGGCGAGCCATTCGAGCGCGGAAGCGATGCCGAAGTTTAGCGCAGCAGGCCGTAGATGACTCGCCACATTGCGGACGGTCCAGATCGAGCGCTCGACCAGCGCGCGCATGTCGTCGGTCTTGCTGATGGCATCGGCATCTTCGCGCACGCGCATACGCAGCAGCGAGACGTCCATTTTCAGGGCGGTCAGCAGTTGCCCCACTTCGTCCTGAATCTGGAAAGCGCTGCGTTTGCGCTCGTCCTCGCCCGCGCTGTCGAAATAGCCGAACAGTTCGCGCTGCTGCTCGCGCGAGCGCACCAGTTCCTGCTCGATCTGCTTGCGCCCGGAAATATCGTAGAGGCCGACAAAGATGGCCGGCACGTCGTCATAAGTCGCGACGCGCGCATTGGCCAGCGCCCAGAGTTGCGTGCCGTCGCGCCGGCGCAATTCGACTTCGGCATCGAGCAGATTGCCTTCCGATGCGAGGTGGCGGATCAGCCGCTCGCGCACGCTGCGATCGACATAGAAGTCGACGATATTGACCTGCGCGCTCGTGCCTTCGTCGAGGCGCAATAGCTGGCGCAACGGTTCGTTCGCGTACAGGAGTTCGCCGCCGGGCATCGCTGTTACGCACAGCGCGACCGGGCTGGAGGCGTCGATAACGTTCGCGTGAGCGTGTGCGGGCGCGTGGACTGGACGCATGAGTCGCGCGAGCGCCAGTTGCGTGCTCACGCGCGCGGCCAGTTCTCTTGCGCAAACAGGCTTCAGAAGATGATCGGCAGCGCCTGCGTCGTAGCTCGCCGCGATGGATTCATGCAGCGCTTCATGCGAACCCGCCGACAGCACGAGGATCACGGGGATTTCGCGCGTGGCCTCGTCGTGCTTGAGTTCGCGACAGGTCGCGAGCAAGTCCTCGTCCAGCAGGATCAGGTCGGGGCGCGCGGCCTGGGCGAGTGCCCTCGCCTGTGCGCCGTCGCGGGCCGTCAGCAGACGGCAATCCTGCGCGGCGAGCGTCTGCGCCACGGCGGCCACAGCGGCTTCGTCGCCCGCCAGCGCGCCGCCCAGCAGAATCGTGCGATGAGACTCGCCGTTCAGGGTCATGCGGGCGTCGCGCTCAACTCGCCAGCCGCAAGGCGACGGGCGTGGATTCCCGGTCGATCAGCGCATCGAGACAGCGAAACAGCGCGTCGAGCATCGTCAGCGCCTCGGCATCCAGTTGGTCGCCATGAAACGCGCGCAACTCTTTCAGCGTTTCCTGCAAACGCAAGATCCTGTCGATACCTTGATCTAGCAGCGGCCAGCAGTGCATCAGATAGGCCAGCGGCGTAAGCGCGCGGGTTTCGCACCAGTTGTCGAACAGGCGCAGGCATAGCGTATCGGCCTCTTCAATGTGCATCCTGCGGTCCTGCATGGGTGAAGTCATCACGCTCTGCCTCTTGCTGCGACACGGTTTGCCCAGATTCGTCCGGATCAATATGGCGGCTGCAACGGATCGAGTCCAGTCGTCCCGCGCTGCAAACGAGGCGGGAAGTCTGCTGAATTCCTTGTCAGGAAATCCTTAACGGCGAACTGTTCCCTGAGCGCAATGCGCGACGTTCTGTCACTCATTCGCGGCCCGTTGCGCCAATTTATGCGGATTGTGTGTGTCATTGCGGCGGGGTATGCTGCGCGCTGGATCGGCGTCAGGGGCGTCGGGCAATGCAATTGGACGAACCGGTTCGCCCGAAAATGGTCATGAACAGAAGACAGATGTTGGCGCGCTGCCTGGCCGCGAGCGCAGCCTTGGCGGCGGCGCCAGCGTCATGGGCCATGCCCGCAAGCCGCCCTGCAGCGCGGATCGTATTCCTGAATCCCGGCGAACGCGTGCAAGGCAGCAGCGGCCCGCACTGGCAGATCGTCTCGCGCTTCATGGCCGCCACGGCGCAGCGTTTCGGCATGGAACTCGAAGTCATCTACGCCGAGCGCGACCATCTGCTGATGCTGCGTCAGGCCGAATCGATCGTCGCGCGGGCCGTGGCGCCGGATTACGTCGTCATCGTCAACGAGAAAATGACCGCGCCGACGATGCTGCAAACGCTCTCGCGCTCGTCCGCGAAAGTCCTGCTGATCCACAACGATCTCACGGCCGCACAGCGCGCCGCCATTGGCAGCGAGCGCGGCGCGATCGCCAACTGGATCGGCACGGTCACGGCCGATGCGCAACGCGGCAGTTTTCGTCTGATGGATTATCTACGCGCGCGCAACGGCGCGGCCCCTGCGCGCGTGATCGGCATTACCGGCGACCCGGCCACACCGGTTTCGCACGAACGCGCCGACGGCGTGCAATCCGCGCTGGCGCAGCGCCCGCAGGATCGCACCTGCCAACTGGTCTACGGCGACTGGAGTTACGACGACGGGCGCGACAAGGCGCTCGTGCTGCTGGCCCGTTATCCCGACGCCAATATCGTCTGGGCTGCTAACGATTCGATGACGCTGGGCGCCATGAGCGCCGTGCGCGATCGTCATGCGAAGGCGATCGTCGGCGGACTGGGGGCTTTGCCGCAAGCGGTCGAATCCGTGATGCACGGCGAGCTTGCCGCCATCGTTGCGGGCGATCAGTTTATCGGCGCCTGCGCCATGGTGCTGCTGCACGACTACCATCACGGCGCGGACTTCGCGCAGGCCGGCGGCGCGCGCCAACGGCTCGACTATCTGAAAGTGCTGCACGGCAAAGATGCCGCGCGTTATTACAACGTCGTGTTCGAACGCGCCGAAGCGCCCGATTTCAGCGCGTTTTCGCGCCTCGCGCGCGGCGGCGCCAGCGCGTATGACTTCAACCTCCAGCCCATGCTGAATTCCGCTGCGCGGTTCGCATGAATTGGCGAACGCGGTTACGCCGCTGCTTCCCACGCAGCCTGCACGCCCGGTTGATGCTATCGCTGGTGGTACTCGGCACGCTGGTGGCCGGCACATCGGCGTTCGTGGTGCTGGAGCACGCGCGCGAGCGGCGCATCGTCGAACTCAACGAGCGCGCCAACCGCATCGCCGATCTGCTCGGCCAGTCGCTGGCGCAACCGCTCTGGAATATCGATCGCGACGCCATCGTGCGGCAGTTGAACACGCTCATGCCGAATCCCGAAGTCGTGCGCTTCACGGTCACCGCGACCCGCTATGGCGTGCTCGCCGATGTCAGCAACGCGCGCGAACCGCGCCCCGGCGAAGAAGTCGTGCGCGTGAAGCCGATCGAATTCACGCCGCCCGGCAATGCGCCGCGCGAGCGGCTGGGCGAAGTGCGGGTCGTGCTCACGAAGGCCGTGGCGAAAAGCGGTTTCGCCACGGCGCGTGCCGCGATTCTGGGCACGCTCGCGCTTGCCCTGCTCGTGGTGTATGTCGTCACTTTCCTGCTGATTCGCCATCTCGTGCGCGAGCCCATTCGCCGTCTCGAGGAAATGGTGGACCGCATTGCCGGCGGCGATCTGCAAAGCCGCTGCGTGATCGAGTCGAGCGCCGAACTCGGCCGCCTCGCCGCGCGCGTGAACCTGATGGCCGGGCGGCTGCACGACTCCACCGCCTCGCTCAAGGAAAGCGAGCGCAAATACCGCAGCATCGTCGAGAACGCACTGGAAGGCATCTTCGTGCTCGATCGGCATGGCGCGCTGCAGGAAGCCAATCCGGCGATGGCGCGGCTATTCGGCTTTCCCAATGTGACCAGTCTGATCACCTCGCAGAAGCACGCGAGCATGAAATCCGGCGCCGCGCCGTTTTCGCCGCCACACGTCGAACAATTGTTTTCGATGCTGAACCAGAGCGACAAGATCGCCGGGATGGAAATCGCCCTCACGCGCGCGGATGGCAGCACCGTCTGGTGTCTGCTGAATGCGCGCGGCACCTATTGCGATTCGTCGAGCCTGCCTGCACTCGAAGGGCAGCTCACGGATATCACCTCGCGCAAGCAGGCGATGGAAGAACTCGTGCGCCATCGCGACCAGCTGGAACAGGAAGTGCGCGAGCGCATGCGCACCGAGCGCGCGCTGCGTGATTCGCGCGAGCAGTTGCGCCAGCTTTCCGCGCACCAGGAATCGATCCGCGAAGAAGAGCGGCGGCAAATTGCCATGACGATTCACGATGAACTCGGGCAATTGCTCACCGCCATCAAGATCAATGTGTCGCTGCTGAAGATGGTGCTGGCCCAGGGCGGCGACTGGACGCACAAGTGCCGCGATATCGGCGATCTGGCCGAGCGCACGATCGATATCGTGCGCAACGTCGCCAGCCATTTGCGGCCGGCGGCGCTGAACTTCGGGCTGATTTCGGCGCTGGAGTGGCTGGTGCAGGACTTCGCGAAACACAATGCGATTCGCTGCACGTTCCGGCTCGAAGGCTGCGAACCTGCGCTGAGCGACGACCGCGCCACCGCCGTGTTCCGCATCGTGCAGGAAGCGCTGACCAACGTCAGCCGGCACGCGCGCGCGACGCGCGTGGAAGTGATTCTGCGCACTGCGGATCGATACGAACTCGAAGTGCGCGACAACGGCAGCGGCTTCGACGTATCCAACGCGATTGAGCGCGGCTCCTATGGCCTGCAGGGCATGAAGGAACGCGCGCGGATCATCGGCGCACTGTTCCATATCGCGAGCGGCGAAGGCGCGGGATCGACCGTGCGTCTGGTATTTGGCGAAACGGTGCAGTGCGTGCACGACGGCGTTGCTGCCGACGAAACCCGCGCATCATCGCCGCGTTGATGCCTTATTTCAGGCCTCCGCGCGGCGCCGCGCATCGAAGCCGAACACCGACACTGCACGTTCAAGATGCAGCGCCTGTTCATCGAGCGACAGCGCCGCGGCCGCTGCCTGCTCGACCAGCGCGGCATTCTGCTGGGTGACGGCGTCCATCTGGCGCACCGCCCGATCGATCTGCTCGATGCCGTCGCTTTGCTCCGTCGATGCAGCGGCAATCTGGTCGACGAACTCCGACACCTGACGTATCGCATCGCGCACCTGCCCCATCGTAACGCCCACGCTCGCGGCCTGCTCCGATCCCGCATCGACCAGTTGCGCCGACGATTCGATCAGCGTCTTGATCTCTTTGGCCGCCGACGACGAACGCTGCGCGAGACTCCGCACCTCGCTGGCGACAACCGCAAAGCCGCGCCCCTGCTCGCCCGCGCGCGCTGCTTCCACCGCCGCATTGAGCGCGAGAATATTGGTCTGGAAAGCGATGCCGTCGATCATCCCGGTGATATCGGCGATACGTTTTGAACTCTCGTGAATCCTGCCGATGGTTTCGACCATGCTGGCCACGGCCTGGTTGCCCACCTCGGCCATGCCCGCCGCTTTGCCGGCGAGCAGATTCGCTTCGCGCGCATTGCCCGCGCTTTGCTGCACGGTATGCGTGAGTTGCGTCATGCTCGCGGCGGTCTGTTCCAGCGAAGCGGCCTGCTGTTCGGTACGTGCCGAGAGATCGGCATTGCCGATCGATATTTGCTTCGTTGTACTGGCGATGTCTTCGCTTGTGGCCCGCACCGATTCCAGCGCCTGCGTAAAGCGCTCCATCAAGCGATTAAACGCCGCCGCGCTCTGCCCGATCTCGTCCATGCGCGGCACCGGCGCGCGCGCCGTGAGATCGAGCGATTCGCTGACCTTGCCGAGCGTCGAACGCGTGCCGCGCAAGCCGCCATCCACGACGCGAAACAAGGACACGGCCAGCGCGACACTCGCGGCGAACACCAGCGCCGTCAAACCACCCATGAACCAGAGCGAACGCGCATAGGCCAGATCGCCTGCCGCGCGCGATTTGCGCGTGGCGTCGACGTTATAGGCCACGTGCTGGTCGAGCCCGGCGCGCACGGCCTGCGAAGCCGCGTCCTTGAGCGCAGGATCATTCGACAGCGCATGCCGGTAGAGCGCATTGCGCATGTCGGTCATCGCCTGCCGGGTTTGATCGAGATCGATCAGGCCCGGCACGATATGGGTCTGCACGTCGCTGAAGCGCTGCTGCGCGCCGCGCAAATTCCAGAACGACAATGCGGACGTCACAACCAGCGCGCACAGCGATACGCACAAGGTCAGCGAGAGTCGCTGCGCAATGGTGATTTTCAATTTTTTTGCCCCGGAAGAAGTTCGCTTGCGTGCGCACCACGACCACCTCACGACGCAACGGATGAACGGACTAACGGCGGCAATGTGCCAGAGCTAAATACGCGCGGCGCCTAATTTCAGCGACGGATCGGCCGATTTTTCGTTCAGGAAATCCTGAATGCGCGCGCGTGCGGCCTTCATTCGACCAACGCGCCACCAAGCTTGTGCGCGCGGCACCAGCGGAGTGCGCAATGCGCTCATCGTCCCGTTCGCGGTGCACATCACCGGCCAGCGCATCCGATAAATCAGGCTTCTGCGGGTTGGCACACTTCATGCATAGTGAACAACATTCAAGTCACTTGAATTTTGTTCACGGTCATTTCTCACACGCATCGAACCGCACGGGAGCCACATGAATAAGCCTTTCCGCACTCTGGTACTGTCGTTGTCGGGCGCGCTCGCATTCTGCGCGTCGGCTTCAGGCTGGGCACAGGACAGCGATCTGCTCAACCGCATCAAGAGCAACAAGGAAATCACGATCGCCACCGAGGCGCGCTACGCGCCGTTCGAGTACGTCGATAACGGCAAGATCGTCGGTTATGACGCCGATCTCATGGCCTACGTGCTGAAATCGATCCCCGACGTCAAGGTCAAGCAACTCGATCTGCCGTTTCAGGGCTTGCTGCCGGGTCTCGACGCGAAGCGCTTCGACATCGTCGTCACGGCTGTGACGGTCAACAAGGATCGCGCCAGCCACTTCGCTTTCACGCTGCCCGTTGCGGACGCAACCACCGGCGTTCTGCTGCGCACCAACGAAACCGCCATCAAGACACCCGAAGACCTGAACGGCAAGATCGTTGGCTCGCAGACCGGCTCCGCGCAGCTTCAGGCGCTCGTTGCGCTCGACAAGAAACTCAAGGACGCAGGCGGTCCTGGCCTCAAGCAGATCAAGCAATACGTCGCGTTCGACGAGGCTTATGCCGATCTCGCAGTCGGCCGCCTCGATGCCGTTGCGCAATCGGTCGCGAATCTCGGGCCGCTCATGAAGGCGCGTCCTGGCGTCTTTATGGTGATGCCGCAAACCATTGGCCCGAAGAGCTATTTCGCGTGGGTGGCGCGCAAGGATGCGGACAGCGCTGCGCTCGTCAAACTGTTCAGCGACGGCATCGCACGCGCGAACGCCGACGGCACGATGAAGAAGCTCCAGCAGAAGTGGTTCGGCGCAACGATGGATGTGCCCGCCGACGCCCTGCCGCCGCCTTCCATGTAATTGCAGTAGCAGCACCGCACGGCCCGCCATCCGAATTGAGACGCCATGAACACGCCTGACCTGTTGACCCGCTGCCTGGGTTATTTGCCGCAGTTACTCGACGGTGCCATCACTACCTTGTGGTTATCCGCCGTGGCGGTGCTGTGCGGCTTTTTTGCCGGCATCTTTATCTACATGATGTCGGTGAACGACAGCCGCCTGATGTCGCGCGCCGCGCGGGTCTATGTCAGCGTGTTTCGCGGCACGCCGGTGCTCGCGCAGTTGCTGGTGTTCTATTACGTGCCCTCGGCTTTCGGCCTTGAATTACCGGGTGTCGTTGCGGCCGCAATTGGTTTGTCGCTGAACACCGCGGCCTATCAATCGCAGATCCTGGGCGCGGGGTTTCGTTCGATTCCCCGCGGTCAGATCGAAGCGGCCCGCACCTTCAATCTCACGCGGCAACAAACGCTATGGCATATCGAAGTGCCGCAGGTGGTGGCCATGACGCTGCCCGCGCTGGTGTCCGAGATGATCGATATCGTAAAGGCGTCGGCGGTGATTTCGGTGATCGCCGTGACGGACCTGATGCGCGTGGGTCAGCAACTGGCGTCGTCGAGCTATCGTCCGCTCGAAGTCTATACGCTCGCGGCGGCCTTCTATCTGGCGATCACTTCGCTGCTGTCGCTCGCCGCCCACGGCTACGAGCGGCGTCTGGCGAAGCGCGGCTGATGCGTCGAAAGAGCCGATATTCATGAACGCATTCCTCGAACTCCTCCCCCGCTTCTTCGACGCGATGCTGGTCACGCTCGAAGTCAGCCTGCTTGCCGCGCTGCTCGGCATGATCGGCGGTTTTGTACTCAATACGCTGCGCATGCGTTTCCCGAAGGCGCTGGGCGTGCCGTACACAACCTACGTGTGGCTCGTGCGCGGCATGCCGTATCTCTCGCAACTGGTGATCGTCTATTTCGGTCTGCCGGTGCTGGGACTGACGATGACCGCCGTGGAAGCCACCATCGTTTCGCTATCCATTTACGCGGCTGCCTATTTCGCCGAAATCTTTCGCGCCGGCTGGAGCAATATTCCGCGCGGCCAGATCGAAGCGGCGCGCGCGTTCGGCATCGGCCGCTGGGCTGCGTTTCGTGCGATCGAAATGCCTCAGGTGCTGGCCTTCGCGGTTCCGCTGCTCGCCAATCAGGTGATCCTGGTCATCAAGGAAAGCGCGGTAGCGTCGATTATTACGGTGCCCGAACTCACCATGACCGCCAGCGATATCGTCGCGTCGACCTATACGTATATCGGCCCTTACGCGATGTTGATCGTCTGCTACTGGCTGCTGACCCAGGCCATCGCGCTGATTGCCACGCGCGCCACCGCATTGATTCCCTTTTTGCAGAAGACGTCATGAGCGCACTCCCTATTCTTCAACTCAAGGCAGTCGGCAAGTCGTACGGCAAGACGCGCGTGCTCAAGGGCATCGACCTCGACATCATGCGCGGCGAGATCGTCACGCTGATCGGGCCGTCGGGTTCCGGCAAAACTACCGCGCTGCGCTGCATGAATTTTCTAGAAGCGTACGACGAAGGCGAAGTCTGGATCAAAGGCCAGTTGCTCGGGTATCGCTCGGCGGGCCGCAGCGAACGCGACCGTGACAGCGATGCGAGCGTTGCCGAAGTGCGCCGCCCGGTCGCCATGGTGTTCCAGCAGTTCAACCTGTGGCCGCATATGACGGTGGTGGCGAATGTCGCTGCGCCGCTCGTGCTGTCCAGAAAGATCAGCAAGGCCGAAGCGCACCGCAAGGCGCTGGCCGCATTGCAGCGCGTGGGACTCGAACACAAGGCCGATGCGTATCCCGCGCGGCTGAGCGGCGGACAGCAGCAACGTGTGGGCATCGCACGCGCCCTTGCCATCGAACCCGAAGTGATGTTGCTCGACGAACCGACTTCCGCGCTCGACCCGGAACTCGTCGAAGAAGTGCTCAATGTGATCCGCTCGCTGGCGCAAGACGGCATGACGATGGTGATGGTCACGCACGAAATGAGTTTCGCGGCGAAGATCTCGGACAAAGTGGTGTTTATGGAAGCCGGACAGATCGTCGAAGCCGGGCCGCCCGCGCAATTGTTCGGCAATACGCGCACGCCGCGTCTGCAGCAGTTCCTGAAGCCGTGGTTCGATCGCAGCCTTTCCGTTTCGCCTGCGAGCGCCACTGAACCGGCCTTGATCGCCGCTGCCGAACGGGGTGACGCATGACGCTCGATGAATTGAGCAGCGATGCTCGCGCCGCTGCAGCGCAGGTGAATCCGCAACGTCTGCTCGACGCCATTCAAGCGCTCGCAAGCTTCGGCGCGCGTGACGATGGCGGCGTGGATCGCCCAGCACTTTCCGGGCGCGATCTGCAGGCGCGACGCTATCTGATCGAGCGCGCCATCGCACTCGGCTGCACCGTGACCACCGATCATTGCGCGAACCTGTTTATTCGCCGTGCTGGCAGCGAAGATCTCGCGCCCGTGATGACCGGCAGCCACGCCGACACCCAGCCGAGCGGCGGCAAGCTCGACGGTTGTTATGGCGTGCTTGCAGGTCTCGAATGCATCGAAGCGCTCAACGACGCGGGCATTCGCACGCGGCGTCCGCTCGAAGTCGCGGTCTGGACGAACGAAGAAGGCACGCGCTTTCAACCGGGTGCAATGGGTTCGAGCGCATTCGTCGATCCAACGTTGATGGATCGCTACAACACCGTTGCGGACGCAACCGGTGTGACGCTCGCACAGGCATTGCAGCAACATGCGCAGACGTTCCCGGCGCTTGCGCGCCGTAATGCCGACCAACCCGCCAATCAACCCGCGCACGCCTTTATCGAACTGCACATCGAACAAGGCCCGCAGCTCGAAAACGCGAATTTACCGCTCGGCATCGTCAGTGGCATTCAAGGTGTGCGCTGGTATTCGATCACCTGCACCGGCGTAGCCGCCCATGCCGGCACCACGCCGATGCCGGTGCGCCGCGATGCGATGACGCTGGCCATCGATGTACGCGCAACGATCGATACCTTCGCCCATACGCTGGGCGGCGACGATACACGCGTCACCTTCGGGCGCTGGAGCGTCGCGCCGAACTCGATCAATACGATTCCTTCTACCGTGACCTTCACGGTGGATTTCCGCCACCCGGACGCAGCCGTTCTTGCCGCCTTCGACCAACAGATCGCGCAATGCGCGCAGCGCGATGGCGTTGCGCTGCAAGGGCTCTTTTCGCACGCGCCGGTGGCATTCGACAACGCCTTGCTGGCGCGCCTGACCGAGGCCGCCGCCGCGCTCGATGTCCCCACGATGACGCTCACCTCCGGCGCCTTTCACGACGCCATGTATCTGGCGCGGCACTGCCCCACGGCGATGCTGTTCGTGCCGAGCCGCGACGGCATCAGCCACAACCCGCTCGAACATACCGACGACGATCACCTCGTACTGGGCACCCGCGCACTCGCGCATTGCCTGGCCACGCTTTGCAACGAACCTTGATGAAGGAGCAACCATGAGCACGATTCATAGCCACGAACATACGCACGCGCTCGACGCCGTGCAGGACAACGGCACCGAAAACGGCATCAATGCCACGCTGACCGAACCGATCTCCGCCGACGGCACGCCCGAACTGGGCACGACCTACACGGTGCCCGCCCGCTGCGGCCGCGCCGTGCGCGTGAAAGCCGGTCAGACGATCCGCATTGCGAATCCGCATGGCACGCAGGTCTGCGATACGTGGATTTTCAATGCCACGCATCTGAATGAGTTTCTCTCGTTCGAACATACGCGCGCGTTTATCGACAAAGTCATTCCGCAACCGGGCGACCCGCTCGTGACGAACCAGCGCCGCCCGATTGCGGAACTGGTCGTCGATACCTCGCCGGGCGTTCACGACACGCTGATTGCCGCCTGCGATCTCTATCGCTACAAGAATCTGGGCGTGGAGGGTTACCACGACAATTGCGCCGACAATATGCGCCTCGCGCTCAAGGCAATCGGTCTGCGCGCGCGCGAAGTGCCGCAGCCGTTCAATCTGTGGATGAATATCCCCGTCAAGCCCGACTATTCGATCGACTGGCTGCCGCCGGTTTCGAAGGCCGGCGATCACGTGGATATCAAGGCGGTGATGGATTGTGTCGTGGTGATGTCCGCGTGCCCGCAAGATATCATTCCGATCAACGCGCTGAACCCGCTCGAAGTCGAATTCACGGTGTTTGCGTAAGGGCGCAGCCCACTCCATCAACTCAATCGATAGTGCTACGGTGGCAACCAGAAAAACGTCCTCATCTACGGGTAGCGGCAAAGTCCGCGCCCCTTCCGGCCATGCCGCCGCAGCCGCGCCTGGCGCAGCGGCGCCCGGCGCAGCGGGTACGCTCGCCACGCCCGCCACGCCAGCCGACTCGCTTGGCGTGCGCCTGAAGCACGCGCGCATGGTGCATCAGTTGACGCTGAAAGCGCTCGCTGAACAGGCGGGCTGCTCGGAAAGCCTGCTGTCCAAGGTCGAAAGCGGCCGCGCGACGCCGTCACTGGCCACACTGCACCGGCTCGCGCTCGCGCTATCGACCAATATCGCCGCGCTGGTCTCGGGACCGGATGTCAATGTCTCGGCGATCCAGCGCGCGAACGAACGGCCATCGGTGAGCTTTCCCACAGCGGGCAAGCGCGGTTCGATCAGGCTCGAACGCGTGGTCGTGCCCGCGCCCGGCCAGTTGCTGCAAGGCGATATTCATGTGATCGAGCCGCATTCCAGCAGCGACGAACAGATTTCGCATTTGGGCGAAGAACTCGGCTATGTGATCGAAGGCGAACTGGAACTCACGCTCGACCAGGAGCGCCATCTCCTGCAAGCCGGCGATTCGTTCTATTTCCCCAGTAACGTGCCGCATAGCTATCGCAATCCGGGCAAGGTCGTCACGCGTATTTTCTGGGTCAATACGCCGCCCACATTCTAGGAACTCAACGTGTCAGGCACCGACGTCACACAGATGCAATTGCCGCGTTTCAGCGGCATTCCGACTTTCATGCGCGTGCCGCTTTGCACCGATCTGAACGCGCTCGACATCGTGCTGGCCGGCGTGCCGTTCGACGGCGGCGTGACCGCGCGGCCCGGCGCACGCTTTGGCCCGCGCGAGATTCGCAATATGTCGACGCTTACGCGCTCGACGCATCATGTCACGCGTTTCAATCCCTTCGACGCCTGCCGGATTGGCGATATCGGCGATGTGCCTTTCACGGATCTCTATCATCTCGAACGCGCGCACGACGATATCCGGCGCTTTTTCGAGCCGATTTTCGCGGCGGGAAAAATCGCCTTGAGCGCGGGCGGAGATCATTCGATTACCTATCCGATCTTTCAGGCGCTGGCGCCGAAAGAACCGATTGCGCTCGTGCATATCGACGCTCACACCGATACCTGGGATAGTTTCAAAGGCTCCAAATTCACGCATGGCGCGCCGTTCAGACGCGCAGTGGAAGCGGGCCTGCTCGATCCGAAGCGCACCATCCAGATCGGCATTCGCGGCGCGCAGAATTCCGATGAAGGCTGGCGTTATTCGATCGAAAGCGGTATGCGCGTGGTGTTTATCGAAGAGTTCGATGCGCGCGGCGCCGCTGCCATTGCCGAAGAAGCGCGCCGCGTGGTGGGCGACGGCCCGGTTTATCTGTCACTCGACGTGGACGGGCTCGATCCCGTATTCACGCCTGGCACCGGCACGCCGGAAATTGGCGGACTGACCACGCGCGAAACGCAGGCGCTGTTGCGCGGGCTCGACGGCTTGAACTGGATCGGCGGCGACGTCGTGGAAGTATCGCCGCCCTATGATCCGAGCGGCAATACGGCACTGGTCGCCGCGACCTTGATGTACGAAATGCTCTGCCTGTTCGCAAAGCGTTTCGATCTGCGCTGACAATTACTGAATGCCGTGGCGCGTCTTGTAGTCGAGCGCGTACGCAATCTTGCCTGGCTTCGAAGCGGTAATAGCCTTCGACAGATCGCCAAACGTGCCCTTGGTATAGGCCTTGCCCGAGTTGATCTGCGCGAGCCGGCCGAGTTGCGCGCCGGTCAGGCCGGAAATCTCGCCATCGGTCGAAGCCACCATCATCGTCGAGGCATTCCACACGGCATTCAGATAACCGGTATCGGCCGTTGCCGGGTCCGGGTCGGTCGTGCCCGCTTTCGTCAGCGTGTAGCCGGTGAGCGGGAACGTCGTGCGCAGCCAGTCGGCCCAATAGAATTCGAGGAAATCGGTCGAAGGCGTCGGCTTGCTATAGCCCACATCGCGCGTGAAATACACGAGCGAGCGGTACACATCGTTTTGCATGCCGTGCGTCAAACCCAGCGCCGTGGGTAATTGATCGGCGGTAATGGCCACGCCGTTGGCGTCTTTCAGGCGCGTATAGCCGCGGTTTTGCATTTCCGCCCAGAAAGTGCTGCCCGAATACGCGCTGAGATTGTCTTTGACCACAACATGTACGTGCACGGTCGGGCCGCCATTGGCGACTTCGTAATACGTGGACGAACCGTGGTGGCCATCGGTCAGATAGAGCGTGTCGCCATTCGGGCCGATCACGACCGGATTGAGCACCGAGGTATCGCGCTGCGTCGTATCGGTGACCGTGCAGGTGTACGAGGTGGCATCGGTCAGCGTCGAGGTCGTGCTGCTGCTTGCGAGTCCCGTCAGGCCTTCGTCGGCGCAGAAGTCGTCGAACTCCTTGGTCATGTCGGCTTCGTAGCGGCCGAGCTTGTAATAGATCTGGTCGTAGCCGAGCGCGGCTTGCGTGGGATGCAGATCGCCAAGCGTGACGTCGAGCACCTGGCCCGCCGTCGCGGCCTGCCACGTTCCGGGCGCGCTCGCGGCGTCCCCAGCCGATGCAGCAGTGGTGTCCGATGCGGCGCTGGACGACGTGGCCGCGTCCGATGTCGCGGTCTTTTCGGTGGATGCGGGGTCGCCGCCGCAGGCGCTCAAGGCAACGAGCGAAAGCAGCGAAGCCGCCAGCGCGAGCCTGCTGGAGATGGTCGTCATGTAAAACCCGGTGTATGAAAGTATCGTAATTTTTTTGTAGTGTGCCGGGCAAAGATGAAAGTGATGTGAAAGATTCGATGCTCGCGCAACGATTGTTCGCGCTCGGCTCCACACGCGCGTTTATTGCGTCCTGCCTGAAACCGCCGGAATCGTTCTCTAGAGCATTACTTCGATTCTCTCTTTCGCGAGCGCACGAGCGTGAGAATGAGCGCTTGAAAAGCCTTCATTTACAAGGACGATTCGTGAAAAACCAATAGATCAAAATGACTTTAAAAGCCGTCATTTCTCTTTGCATGGAGAGAAGCGAGTCACTTTAGCGTCAAACTCAATCCGTAAAGTCGGCCGGCCAAAAAAACGGGAAACCACACAATGAACCGCCGCCACTTCCTACGCTCCTCTGCATTTTTCACCATTGCCGCCGCGACCGGCACACTCACTGCCTGCGGCAGCGACGATCTCGCCGGGCCGGTCAAAGGCACCTATCAATTCGCGCAAGGCGTGGCGAGCGGCGATCCGCGCAGCGACAGCATCGTGTTCTGGACGCGCGCCACGACCGTTGCGGGCACATCGACCTCGCCGGTCGCCGTGCAATTGCAGGTATCCAGTAGCGCTGATTTTTCCGCGCTCGTTGCCAATGTTTCGCTGCAGGCGCTGGCCGATTTCGACTACACGGTACGCGCGAAAGTAACCGGTCTGAGCGCGGCATCGACGTATTACTACCGCTTCGTTGCGGGCGCCGATATGAGCGTGAGCGGCAGGGCGAAAACCGCGCCTGCGGCGGGCGCAAGCGTTTCACAGGTGCGCTTTGCGTGGTTCACCTGCCAGGACTGGAGCGTCAATCACTGGCAGGCCATGTCGCTGATTAGCGCCGAAACCGATCTCGACTTCGTCGTGCATCTGGGCGATTACATCTACGAAACCGTGGGCGCATCGTTCCAGTCCGGCTCGGCCGAACCCGCGCATACGCAGATCACTCTGCCCGACGGCGTGACCTTGCCTTCCGGCAGCGGCACCTATGCGAACAGCCTGAACGACTACCGCACGCTCTATCGCACCTATCGTTCGGATTCGCGCCTGCAAACGCTGCATCAACTCTTTGCGATCATTCCGATCTGGGACGACCACGAATTCTCCGACGACTGCTGGCAAGATCACCAGACCTATACGGACGCCAACGCCCAACAGACCGCGCGCCGCCGCAACGCGAGCCAGGCGTGGGCCGAGTACATGCCGATCGACTGGAGCGACGTGCAGTTTGACGAATCGAATCCCGCGTACACCAACATCAGCATTTACCGCAGCTTCAGTTATGGCGGCCTGATGGATCTCGTCATGACCGACGAGCGCCTGTTCCGCGACCAGCACGTGATGAGCGAACAGATTGGCGGCGCGGCGGCGAGCGCGCTCAATCTGCCCGATGCGAGCAGCACGAGTTCGGTCGGCGTGCGCTATTTCGTGACGCAAAATGCACTGACGGCCGCCGAAGCGCTGGACACCGCCACGCTCGGCCGCGCGCCGTCGATCCTCGGCACGACGCAAACGCGGTGGTTCAAGCAGAAGATGAGCGGCTCGACCGCCACGTGGAAAGTGTGGGGCAACGAAGTGATGCTCAACCGCCTGTGGATCGACCTGACGACGGTATCGGGCGTGCCCTCTTCGGCCGCTTATACCTACATCATGAACTGCGATTCGTGGGACGGTTATCCCACGCACAAGGCCGATGTGCTCGGCTATCTGAAATCGGCGAATGTGTCGAATGTGGTGGCGATCACGGGCGATCTGCACGCCTTCCAGTGCGGCGTCGTGCGCGATGTGCCGGACCCGTCTACTGGCACGCCGGTGCTGGTCGATTTCGTTTCGGCGGGCATCAGCAGTTCGTCGTTCTACGATTACATCGTGCAGCAGACCGAAGGCACCTCGTATGCGGCGCTGCTGCCGCTGCTGGGCGTGACCAATTCGACCACGTTCGACGCCGTCTTGCAGGCCTTCAATCCCGATCTCGCCTATGCCGATCACGATGCACAAGGCTACGCATCGGCGACCGTGACGAAGGATGCGTTCTCGGTTGTCTACACCAAGGTCAAGCCGCTCAATAGCGATGGCAGCGCGCCCACCGATCCGGTGCTCAAGCGCACGCGCCTTTCCGTTGCATCGGGCACGCATACGATCCAGACGACGGTACTTTCTTCGTAATGTCGATGACGCGGGCGAAACGGAGATCGTTTCGCCCGCATCCAATCGATCGCGCCACAATAGAGCAATCACGCACCACGCCGAAGAATCTGTCACCCACTACAGTGAATTGATGTCATCACGCTAAAGCCCACACCCTGCGTTGCCGTTACGCAATGATCAAGCGCGCATGAAATGCGTGCGCTGATATTGATCGCGTCGAATTCCAGTTCAAAATGCGGCGTAAACCTCGGTGTCTTCCTGGCGCATGTGATGAAGCACAATCCGTTTATCCGACTGCTCGGGCGCTTGCGCGTGGGCCGAAAGCTGCTGCTGATTTATCTGCTCGACCTGAGTGCGGTCGTTTATATCAGCAGCATCCTGATCCACGAAAAATATATATCGATCGACTTCTCGCAGAAGGAGATCGTCGGCAATGCCTATCTGGCGACGGTGCGTGACACGCTCGTCGACGTCGCTGCGCGCGGCGCCGGCGGGCAATTCGACACGCAGCACATCGCGCAGACGCGCACCGCACTCACGAACGCCGAGCAGCAATACGGCGCCAATATGCAGAGCAGCGATCTGAACGCACGCCTGCGTAACGCGCTGGACGCGCTCGACCATGCGCCCCGCGCCGCCGAATCCGATGCCGTGCGCGATGCGCTCGCCGCCTGCCGCGATCTGATCACGCGCGTGGGCAATCAGTCGAATCTCATTCTGGACCCCGACCTCGACAGCTATTACTCGATGTCGTTGTCGATCCTGCGTTATCCGGCATTGCTCGACGCGGTTGACGGTATCGGCCATCGCCTGCATGAAGGCGCGAGCGATGCGCAAAAGCAGCGCGAATTGAGCACGCGCTATCTCGTGCTCGAAGGTCAGCTCGACGCCGTCGCACAAGGGCTGCGTTCCGACTTCGCCGAAGCGGGCGCGGCCAACGAAGAGGTCAAGCTCGCGCTCGCCGCGCCGATTGCGCAATTGCTGGGCGCGATCGAAACCTACCGCGACGCGGCACGCACGGCGGTCGCGCACGGCGGCGCCGACGACGCCTCGCGCGCCGCGGCGGATGCGGCCCAGCAGGCGCTCGTTGCGCGCGTGGGCGATGCGTGGCGCGCGACCGGCGCGGAACTCGACACCTTGCTGCACGCGCGCGTAAGCGGCCTGTTCTCGCGCATGTGGCTGCATCTGGGCACGGCTCTGTTCCTGCTGTGCGGCATTCTTTCGATGGTGTATCTGGTGGCGCAGCAAATTTCGCGGCCGCTGCGCCATCTCGCGCGCGTGATGGACACCGTGCGGCGCACCGGCGACCATCGCCAGCGCGCATCGTGGCATAGCCAGGACGAGATCGGCCAGCTTGTCACCGGCTTCAACGACATGCTCGCGCAACTCGATCACGAGCGCGACGTGCAGAAGGAACTCGCCGCCACGGCGCGCGCATCCGAAGCGCAGCACGCGCTGGTGGAAGCCACGCCTGTGCCGATGATGGTCACTGCCGTGCCCGGCCATGAAGTGCTGCACGCCAATCATCCGGCGCTTTACTGGCTCAACGGCTGTACGTCGGACCCGTGGGCCTTCGGGCTCGATTCCGCCGTGCGGGCGCGCTTTTTCCAGCAGTTATCCGATCGCGGCGCCATCGACGAATTCGAAGTGCGCTGGATGGCCAGCGACGAGCCCACCTGGGCGATGCTCTCCGCGCGCCGCCTCACCTTCCAGGGCCGCGATGCGGTGCTCACCGCATTCACGCCGATCAACCAGATCAAGCTGATGGAGCAGCGCCTCGAACTATGGGCCAAAGTGTTCGAAGCATCCTCCGAAGCCATACTGATTCTCGACAACGAACGCCGCCTGTTGACCGCGAACGCATCGTTCTATCGCGCGACGGGCTATCGCGCCGGCAATATCGGCGGCAAGCTGCCGCAATTCATTGTCGCCAGCAATAACGGCGAACCGTTGATGGCGCAACTGACTGCGCTGGTCGATATCGCCAGCGTCTGGAATGGCGAAGCCGTGGTTCGGCGGCGCGCGGGCGGCGACTATCCTGCGTGGCTCATGATCAGCGCCGTGCGCGATAAACGCGGCAGCGTTTCGCACTACATCTGCACGCTGATCGACATTACCGATCGCAAGAAGAGCGAAGCGCGCATCCAGTTTCTCGCCGAGCACGATGTGCTCACGGAATTGCCCAATCGCGAACTCTTCACGCGGCGACTGGGCAGCGCGATCGATCAGGCGCGGCTCACGTGTGGTCGCGTGGCCGTGCTCTTTATCGATCTCGATCGCTTCAAGGACATCAACGATACGTTCGGCCATCATGCTGGCGACGGCCTGCTGCGCTCGGTCTCGCAGCGGCTGCTGCAATCGGTGCGGGCGGGCGACACGGTCAGCCGGCTCGGTGGCGACGAATTCACCGTGCTGCTGGGCGGCGCGGGCGAAGCGAGCGACGTGGCGCATCTGATCGAAGAACGTCTGCTGCCGTTGATGCGCGAGCCGCACACGATCGGCGGCATGACCTTGCAGGTGGCGTGCAGTATCGGCATCGCCATGTATCCCGACGATGGCGAGGATATCGAAACGCTGATGCAGAACGCCGATGCCGCCATGTATCGCGCGAAATCGGGCGGCCGCAATCTGGTCAAATTCTTTTCGCGCGAAATGGCGGAGAGCACGCGCCATCGGCTGGAACTGGAAACGCATCTGCGCACGGCGATCGAGCACGACGAGCTATGGCTCGCCTATCAGCCCTGCGTGCATGCGGGCACGGGCGAATTGACGAGCGTGGAAGCGCTGTTGCGCTGGCAGCATCCGCATCTCGGGCTCGTGTCGCCGGCGGACTTCATTCCGATAGCGGAGGAAACGCGCCTGATCGTGCCGATCGGCGCGTGGGTGATCGACGAAGCTTGCCGGCAGATTGCGCGGTGGCGCGCGGAGGGCCTGCCCGAGATTCGCATCTCGATCAATCTTTCCGTCGTGCAGCTGCGCGACGATGCGCAACTCGTGAACCGTCTGCGTGACAGTCTCGCGGCGCATGGCGTGGAAGCGGGCAGCCTCGAACTCGAAATCACCGAAACCGTGCTGATGGAAAGCGTCGATCGCTATCTGGGCGTGGTCAACGAGATTCGCGCGCTGGGCGTGAAGCTTTCGCTCGATGATTTCGGCACGGGCTATTCGAGCTTGAGTTATCTGCACCGGTTTCCGCTCGATCGTCTGAAGATCGATCGCGCGTTCGTGAACGGCAGGCTGGAGGCAAGCGCCGATCTCGCGGTGATTCGCGCGATTGTCGAGCTTGGGCACGAACTGGGCTTGCGCGTGGTGGCCGAAGGCGTCGAACAGGCGCATGAAGCCGATGCGCTAAGGCGCATTGGCTGCGATGAACTGCAAGGGTTTTTCTATGCGCGGCCCTTGCGGCACGAGGCGCTCGCGCCGTGGTTGCAGACGCGGGCGACGGCGTGGGTGGGCGAGGCGGTCTGAGGCCGGATGCCCGGCATGGCATAATCCCCGCTCCTTTAGCGCTGTTTTTGCCTTATCGCCGTGAGCCGGATTCATCTCAGGCTGGTCAGTCTATTGGGGACGCTTGCGATCCTCATGACGACGCTCGCCCCGGTGATCTCGCATCTGCTCGCGACATCCGCTGCATCGTCCGGCCCGCCGATGACCATGACGATGTCGATGTCCGCGCATTGCGACATGCCGTCGATGCGGCACATGCAAGGCGCCAAACACACCACCAGCGCCACGAGTCGCCACGACTACACCCCCAACGGCGACCTGCAGGACTGCGGCTACTGCAACCTGCTCGCCCATCTGCCCGTGGTGCCCGGCGTGCCCGTCACGCTTGCGCTCGCCACGCGCCTCGTTCATGCGCGCGTCGCGGCATGCTTCGAGCGCCTCGCGCGCGTCGAACCGCTGAGCTTCGCGCTCGCACGCGCCCCGCCCCTGGTCTGACCTGATCGTGCCCGCCTTCGCGGCGATGCGCTTTGGCGCGTCGCCGTGCGTTTGTACGCGCGCCGCCTGGCACGCGTACAGCCGTACAGCTTTACGCTACCAGGACCATCATGTCTGACCATTTCCCGCGCACGGCCGCAACGCTTGCCTGCGCGCTGTTCTGCTCGCTCGCCTTCGCGCCGCGCGTAGCCCACGCCCACGCTATTGCGGGCGACCGCGTCTTTCCGGCGACGATGGCCGTGGACGATCCCGGCGTCGGCGACGAAGCCGATCTGCAGTTCGGCCATGTGCGCGTGCCCGGCGACTCGGGCGACCAGAGCATCAACTCATTCGATTTCGAATACGACAAGCTGCTGACGCCGCGCCTCGCGCTCTCCGTGAGCGGCGGCTACGTGATGCAGAACAACCCCACCGCGCGCGGCTTCGACAACTTCGGCGTCGGCCTGAAGTACCTGCTGTATGTGAACGACGCGCACGAGTTCATGACCTCGGTGGGCGTGGATGCCGATCTGGGCGGCACCGGCAGCCGCGCGATCGGCGATAACTTCTCGACCATTTCGCCCACGCTCTACGCGGGCAAGGGCATGGGCGATCTGCCCGATTCGCTCGCGTGGCTGCGCCCGGTTGCCATCACCGGCGAACTCGGGCCGTCGTTCACCACCGGCGCGGGCCAGCCCAATGCCTTCAACTACGGCTTCACGTTCCAGTACAGCCTGCCGTATCTGCAGCAGCACGTACACGATCTGGGCCTGCCGCAACCGCTCTCGAACCTGATCCCGCTGGTGGAAGTGCCGCTTTCGCGCAGCCAGGGGCAGACGACCGGCACGATCAATCCGGGCTTTATCTGGATCAACCGTTACGGCCAGCTCGGCATCGAGGCGCAGATTCCGCTCAATCGCGCCAGCGGCTCGCACGTGGGCATCCTCGTGCAGACGCATATTTTCTTCGACGACGTGGCGCCGGATTCCATCGGCAAGCCATTGTTCCAATAACCCCGCTCATCCGCTTTCACCGCTTTCTGGAGCACTCAAAATGAAATTCGCTGCATTCCGCCTCGCCGCCGCCGCACTCGCACTGGGCGCCGCGCAACTTGCCTGGGCGCATGCCTATCCGACGCATCAGGAACCGGGCGCCGGCGCCACCGTCACGACCGCGCTGAACACCGTGACGATCGACTTCGACGATGCGCTCGAACCCGCCTTCAGCTCGATCGAAGTCGCCGATTCGAAGGGCAAGTCGGTGATCCACGATAAGGCCGCTGTCGATGCCTCGAACAAGAAGCGCATGTCCGTACCGCTCAACGCGCTGAGCGCGGGCCTGTACACGGTGACGTGGATTGCCGTGGCGGCGGACGGCCATCGCACGACCGGGCACTACAGCTTCACCGTGCATTAAGGCGCACGAAGGCGCACTGAGCGGCGCACGGGAGCAGCGCACGCAGTCTTTCAGCGCGGCAATGCTAAGCTTGCCCGCACCGTGGACTCGCCGCTGCTCGCCATGACTTTCAAGCGTCTGTTGTGCATCGCCCTCGTTGCTGTGACCGCCGTGCTCGTTGCCGCGCCGGTCACGGCCTTCGCGCTGGTCAAACCGCTGCGGGTCGTCGTGCCGACGCTGGTGCCCGGCGTCATCTGCATCAAGGACACGCTCTGCACCGACGATGCCGCGAAGTTCGACGCCGCCCGCGCGCTCTATCACGACGGCTATGCGAAAGCGCGCGACGCAGTCGGGCCGTTTCGCGATGCGCCCCGCGTCGTGTTCTGCTCGACGCCAGCCTGCGCGCACGCCTTCGGCCTGGGCGCACAGGCCGCGCAGACCGTGGGCGACTTCGGCGTGATCGTCGCGCCGCGCGGCTGGAAGTCTTTCTATCTCGCGCACGAACTGATTCATTACCGCCAGGCCGAAGTGCTCGGCAATCTCGCGGTCGCCACGCGGCCGAAATGGCTGATCGAAGGAATGGCGTATTCGCTGAGCGGCGATCCGCGCCATCCGCTCACCGAGCCGTTCGAGCAATGGCGCACGCAATTCGAGGCGTGGCACGCGAGCATCGGCACGCAGGATATGTGGGCCGCAGCGCGCGCGATTCGCTAAGCCGCAGGCCTTGTAGTTTTTACACGCGAGGAGACACCATGACGCCTTCCGAACAGATCGACGCCCTGATCGCCGGCATTCCTGACTGGCGCGCAGAAACGTTTGCCAACGTTCGCAAGACCATCCTCGCGGCTGACAAGGCTATCGTCGAGGAATGGAAGTGGATGGGCAGCCCGGTCTGGGAATGCGACGGCATCATTGCCGTGGCGAATGCGCATAAGGGCAAGGTCAAGCTGACCTTCCAGTACGGCGCGAGTCTGCCCGACCCGGACGGTCTTTTCAACGCGGGACTGGAGGGCAACGCGCGGCGCGCGATCGACTTCTTCGAGGGCGACAAGGTAAACGCGCGGGCGCTCAAGGCGCTGATCCGCGCGGCCATCGAATTCAACCAGCTCAGGAAAGCGGAAAAGCAGGCAAAGAAGGCGCCCGCCGCTAAAACCGCACGGAAAGCGGACGCCTGAACCGCATCAGACCAGGTTAGGCACTTCGCGGATCGGAATGACTTCGCGCGCGCCGCAGGTGCGCAGCAGCTCGCGCAACTCGTTGATGACGGGAAAGACTTCGTGGTTCCAGTCGGCGCCCTGCTTGTCGTGCGCGGCCTGTTCGAGCTCGACGATGGTGCGGTCTTCCGCGAAGATGCGCTCGGTGAACCACACCAGCACCGGCCACGCGATATCGAGCATGAACGGCACCGAAGGCCGGCGGATCGACAGCATGCCGAAGGTGCGGTTGGTGCGCTGTTCCGCGTCCAGCGGCACATAGTTGATCCAGAGGTCCATCACGCGCGTGCCGTCGCTCGAATGGATCTGCAGCGTCTGGAACGGGTATTCGGTGCGGATGGTCATCACGCTCTGATCGGCCGGGTCCGAACGCTTCTTGCTGCCGCCGAACACCAGCGCCTCGCCCGCAGGCTGCTTGCCCTCCATGCGCGAAAAGGTGTAGTCCACCTCGATCCAGCCTTCGCCGCGTCGGCGGCCCAGCGAGCGCGCGCGCATCTGGCCCATCTGGCGGCGATGCAGGAACTGATGGTTCATGTCCATCAGGTTCTCGTGCATGAACGAGTAGTGACACTTGACTTCGCGGCCGAAGCGGCGCGTCTTGTAGGCCTTGTCTTCCGCCGAGGCCAACGCCGGAACCGGCCGTTCGGCGGCCAGCGTGGCGTCGCCCGGAAACACGAAGATCATGCCGTGCGCTTCCTCGCACGGGTAGGCGCGCACGCCGTTGGGCAGGCGCTCGCGGCCGAGATACGGCACATCCACGCACTGACCCGAGCAGTCGTAGGTCCAGCCGTGGTAGCCGCAGCGCAGCGACTCGCCATCGACCACGCCCTTGTGCAGCGGCACCTGGCGGTGCGCGCAGCGGTCTTCCAGCGCGAACACCTTGCCGGACGCGGTGCGATACAGCACGATCGGATCGCCCGCGAAATGCACGCCCAGCGTCTTGCCCGCCTTGAGTTCGCGCGACCAGGCGAGCGGATACCAATGATCGGGGTGAATGGGTACGCGGCGAAGATCGCGCACCGGGGCTTCGCTTGTGGAGCCGTCTAGATAAGGCATTGCACGCATGCGTGATGTCTCCTTGCAGAACCGGGCACCAGCCGCCGATGAGCGCGCAGGCCTTTTGGGCCACCGCGCATCCTTGCCATGGTACGGGAATGCCATGGCCTTCGCTGACGGTTCTGGGCACCGCAAATCTTTCTGAGTAGCAATATAAGTGCCCGCGCATGATGCCAGCCGCCGCGGGGCGTTTTGTTCGTGTCGCGAGAGCTATCGTAGCGCGTTGCCCGGCGGCTTCGCCGGGTTCGCAGCTTGGTAGATACCCGTAACCGGCGCCGGGACGAATCGGCAGACTTTTTCGGTCGACAAGCGGCGCGCGGACGAACCTCCGCAAGACTCAATCGATGAACGTTCAATGTCGATGCCTTCGCATCCACATACTTCGGATTCCCGATTATTTTTATCGATTCAAAAAATGCTGCGTTCTTCGTGGCTGTCACATGACGTTTTTATCCATCTATCAAGCATATTTTCAAGATGATGCTGCGTGCATAGAGCGTACGCTCAACCCCTCAAGCGCCTCTTGATTTTCGTTGTGGGCAGCGCACAATGAGCGCGCAATAGTCGTTGTGTCGTCAGCAAACACCCAGAGAGGACTGAATGAAAATTCCAGAAGGTCTCAGGAAAGTGGTGAATCTGGTGATCGTGGATGAATCCGCTTCATCCGCATCCGCCACGGCAGAGACCGAAAGCGATTCGTCAGCCGCTGCATCAGGCGCGGCTCAGGATGCTCAATCCGCGCAGCAAGGGCAAGCCGGTGCGTCAAGCGGAATCGATGTCACCGACCTTGAAAAGCGCATCGATACCCTCATTCAGGACAATCCGGCCTACGCGCCCTATCGCGCCTTCGCCGAAATGAGCCAGTCGATCGCGGCCGCCGTGCCGGACGAACAGCAGCGCTATCGCGCGGCCCTGCTCGGCGTAAAGACCAATCTCGACTCGCTGCTCGGCGCAGTCAATTCGCATGCCGATGTGCTCGCCAAAGAGCAGCAGAATTTCGCGGCGGCTTACGTTACGCGTTCGGAAGCGGAGATTGCCTCGCTGCGCGAACAGGAAACGCGTCTGAACGACGAAATCGGCGCGCTGGCGCGCGAGCTTGCGGAGAAGAACGCGCAGAAGGACGAAGTCAGCAAGTCCATCACCAGCAAGACGGCGGGGCTCGCGAAGGCGAAGATCGATTTCGAGTCGGTGCGCTCGACGCTCGTGCAGAAATATGACGGCATCGTGAAGAAGCTTCAGGGCTATCTTGGAGAATCGGCACATGGCTAACGACCTGGTGAAGTCCGAGATCAAGAAGCGCGTGCGCTCGTTCTGGGACACGAAAGAAGGCGGCGTGGGCATGGTGGTGGGGGTCGCGGCGCTCGGCGGCCTGGTGTGGGGCGCGGGCAAGGTCATGCCGTATATCGCGCGGCTGATGGAAAACACGGCCGCTGCGGTTTTCTTCGGCGCGATTGCCGTGGGTCTGGTCTACGTGCTCGTGTTCGATTCCACGCTGCGCAGCCGTTTGTGGCTCGCCTATCAGCTTCTGATGAAAGGGCTGACCTATTCGATCATCAAATACGATCCGGCCGCCACGGAGCGCATTCTCTCCAAAGAGATCAACAAGATGATCGACGAAGCTTCGGACGCCCGGGTGAAAGGCGGCGGGCGCGTGGAAGCCGTGCGCAAGACCATCGACGATTTCAAGGAAGAACAGGAGCAGCTCAAGCGCGAAGCCATGGCGATGGCGCGCAAACATCGTCCGCAGGAAGAGATCAATTCGCACGCGCGGCGCATCGGTCAACTCGATGCCGCGATCCAGCGCACCGGCAAGGTCTACGACGAACTGAATGCGACCTACAACAATCTCGTGGACGCCGAAACCGCATTCCGGCGCATGCACGACGAAGCCGAATTCAAGATTCGCCTCAAGGTCAAGGAATACGAGGCCGTGAATTCGATGACGGAAGCGTGGCGCGGGTTCCGGCGCGCATTCAGCCGTACCACGACGGTCAATGAATTGCGCGACATGCTGGTCGATTACATCAACGACGACAGCGCCGCGAAGATGGGCGAAATGCGCGCCTATGTGCAGGACAGCGTGAAAGTGATCGACGCCGTGCAGATTCGCGACGATGTCGATACCGAACGCGGCCTGCAACTGCTCGCCGACCTCAACAGCCGGCAGATCGACTTCACGCCGGCCGCGCGTCTGACCGATCCCGCACATGGATCGTCGGCATCGGCAGGTCAATCGCAGCCGCCGGCGCCCGGCCCGATCGACTATACGCGTTACAAAAACTAAGCCCGCTACAAAAAACCAAGGAGTTTACTCATGCAGTTGACCACCGGTGCGAAGCGCTTCCTCGGCCTCGTCGCAAGTGTCGCGATCGTCTACGGCGCGTACTATGCCTGGCAGCACGGCCTCATCGGCAAACATGGCGATGCGCAGCAGCCGGCCGCGGCGCTCGACGTCGGCAATAACACGACTTCCACGCCTTCCTTGCCCGCAACGCCGCAAACAGCGCAGCAGCCCGCCCCGCAACCGATCCCGGCCAGCTTCACGCCCAACGCGGACACGCGGCAGCAGATCCTGCAAAACCACGTCGTACGCATTTCCGTGGAGAACCCCAGCGAGCCGATCTACGGCGAGACCAACGGCACGCCGCACGGCTTCAACTACGAGTTCGCGAAGCTGCTGTTCGGTCAGCCCGAATTCAATGCGAACGGCCCGGTCACCATCGATACGCATCACGAAGTCAGCGCCTACAAGGACGTGCCGCGTCAACTGCTGGCATCGGATAACGGCGTGCCCGCTGTCGATATCGCCATGGACGGTCTGACCTTCCCCGACAATACGCCCGCCGGCGTGCTCTACACGAATCCTTATCTCGACGATTTCGGCTATGCGCTGATCGTGCAGAAGAATTCGGCGATTCACTCGACGGCGGATCTTGCGGGCAAAACCGTGGGCATTCTGCAGGGCGATCCCGATGTGAAGGCCTTCGTGACGCGCCAATATCCAAACACGCAGTTCGTGGAGGTCAATGACGCCGACGATCAGTTCATCACCAAGGCCGTCGACGGCCATCAGGTCGATGCGTTTATCTACGACTACCCGTTCGCCGTCGAATCGATCAAAGGCAGCGATCTCAAGTTCGCGCAGACCAAGCTCGATGGCTCGTCGATCAGCTACAAGATTGGCGTGCGTGCGAACGACCAGAATCTGCTGGTGTATCTGAACAGTGCGATTGGGCGCGTCAAGCAATCGCCCGCGTATCTGGATCTGCTGCGCAAGTATTTCCGCAGCAATCAGGCCGATGTGATCGCCGCCAGCCACGGTGAGCATACCTACGCCGTCAAGCGCGGCGATACGCTCAACACCATCGCCGCCGCGCAACTGGGCACGGGCTCGCGTTACCGCGATATCCAGCGCCGCAATAACCTGCCGAATCCGAATCTGATTCTGGTCGGCGAACAACTGGTGATTCCGGTGCGTTAAAGCAAAAGCACCTTTATCAAGGCAAACGGGGCAATGCGCAGACGATGCGCATTGCCCCGTTTTCTATGGCTCGCGCCGGCTGCCACGCCCGCGCATTCACTTCGCCATCCTTATCAATATTTTCAAGGAAGCACCAGTTATTTCGACTTGCCTGGCACTTCCCTGCCTAGAACAGACGCGGCGTCCCAACCCAGACGAGCACCGCTTCCTTGCTACCGTTGTTGCTCCAGCCATGCGGCACCGTGGACTGATAATGTGCCGAGTCTCCCGCCTGCAGCACAAGGGCCTTGCCTTCCAGTTCCAGCGACACCTCGCCGTCCAGCACATAGAGAAACTCTTCGCCTGCGTGCGTGGTCACTTCCGAACGTTTCTTGCCGACGGGCAGACGCACGAGGATCGATTCGAGCTGACGACCGCCTGCGGTATTCGTGAGGCGCGCGAACAGATTCGCTGAATCCGCGAAGCCGAAAAACTCGAGCTGATCGCCGCGTTTGACCGAACGTTCCTCCGATGGCGTTTCGATGAAGTACTGCATCGTCACCCCCAACGCCCGCGCAATACCCGATAGCGAAGTCAGCGACGGCGAAGCCAGACCGCGTTCGACCTGCGATAGAAACGGCTTGGAAATACCGGCTGCCCTAGCCGTCTGATCCAGCGTCTGACTGAGCCGCTGACGCAGCGCACGGATCTTTTCGCCGAGCGCCAACGCCATCGGGTCCTGCTTCCCACTTGTAGAAACCATATCAGGAACGTAAATTATCGCCAAAAAAAGTTTGATATAAGTAAATCTCGTTTGATACCCTTGCGTCCTTCCGGAATTTCACTTATATGAACCGGCACCAAAACAGTGCGTCAGCGAAATCCGCGCCGTCACTGTGATGGATTTGAAGAAAAACACGAAATTGTAAACCGGGTGCCTGCGCGATCCGCAGTCCCACCCAGGAGGAGGAGATATGACATCACCTGGCGCCATAAGCGCCGTCCTTGCCAGCGGCCCACCTCCCGGCGCATGCCTGGGCCCGCTTCGCACGCCATCCGCGTGCAATTGCCACTATCGCAGTAAATTCGCAGCAAATTGAGGTCACAATGAATTCAACAGTTTCACGGACGCGATCGTTCTCGACGGTCTTTCTGATCGAGATGTGGGAGCGCTTTGGCTACTACGGCATGGCGGCGCTGCTCGTCCTTTTCATGGTCGAACGACTGGGTTTCAGCGAAGAGCACGCCACGCTCACGTGGGGCGCGTTTGCCGCCCTCGTGTACGCGTCGCCTTCGATTGGGGGCTGGATCGGCGATCGCGTGCTGGGTTCGCGCCGCTCGATGGTGCTGGGCGCGGCCATTCTGTTCGCGGGCTATTTCATGCTCGCGATGCCCAACGATCGCCTCGGCCATATGTATGCGTCGCTCGGCGTGATCGTGGTCGGCAACGGTCTGTTCAAGTCGAATGCGGCCAATCTCGTGCGCCGCATCTATGAAGGGGACGAATCGCGTATCGACGCGGCGTTCACGATCTATTACATGGCGGTCAATATCGGCTCGACGGTGTCGATGCTGCTCACGCCGTGGATCAAGGATCACTGGGGCTGGCATGCGGCTTTCGCGGTCTGCTGCGGCGGCATGCTGCTCGGTATCGCCAACTTCTTCCTGATGCAGCGCACGCTGGCGCAGATCGGCTCGATTCCCGATGCGGAACCGATCCAGTGGCGCCGTCTCGCGTGGGTACTTGCCGGCGGTCTCGTGCTGGGCGCGGCGACCATGTTCGTGCTGCAGGACAAGAAGCTGGCCGTCACCTGCGTGTACACGGCGGGCGTGGCGATTCTCGCGATCTTCGGCTGGATGCTGATGACCTGCGAACGCCAGGAGCGTGCGGGCCTCGTGGCCGCGCTGATTCTCGTGCTGCAGGTGATCCTGTTCTTCGTGTTTTATCAGCAGATGTCGACGTCGCTCACGCTGTTCGCGGTGCATAACGTCGATCCGGCGTTCCGCCTGTTCGGCACGACGCTGTTTAGCTGGAGCGCGGCGCAGTTCCAGGCGCTCAATCCGATCTGGATCATGCTCATGAGCCCGATTCTCGCGACGCTCTATTCGCGTCTCGCGAGCCGTGGCGGCGATGTGCCGGTCGCAGCCAAGTATGCGCTCGGTTTCGTGGTGGTATCGGCGGGCTTCTTCGTCTATGCGCTGAGCGCCCGTTACGCTGTCGATGGCCGCGTGTCGTCGTGGTTCATGGTGGCGGGTTATGGCCTCTACTCGCTGGGCGAGCTGCTGGTGAGCGGCCTGGGCCTCGCGATGATCGCGCGCTACGTGCCGGCTCGCATGAGCGGCTTCATGATGGGCGCGTATTTCGTGGCCACGGGCGTGTCGCAATACCTGGGCAGCGTGGTCGCCACGTTCGCGAAGATGCCGGAAGGCAATCTCTCGCCGCTCGAATCGCTGCCGCTGTACACGCGGCTGTTCGACGGTCTGGGCTGGCTCGCCGCGGCAGGCGCGCTGCTCGCGATCCTGCTGCTGCCGCTGATGGGCCGCCTCTCGCGCGCGCACCAGCAGCAAGCCGAACAGAACGTCGCTGAAGGCGAACTCGCAACAAAGTAATGTTGCAAAGGAGGCGCGTGGCATACACGTCGCGCGTCTCTTGAGCGGAATCGTTGCGAGCGCATCGATTCCGCTCACATCCCGCCTTTGCGCAGGCTAGAATCGGCAACGCGTTTTCATATGAGGAAATCCGCGATGACCGAGACGATCGCCAGCGACACCCTTTCCGCCGATATCGCCCTGCCCGTCAAACGGCAACTCGACGCCTATAACGCGCGCGATATCGACGCCTTCATGGCCTGCTGGGCCGACGACGCCCAATACTACGAATTCCCCTCGCGACTGCTGGCCAGCGGCGCGCCGGAGATTCGCGCGCGCCATCTCGCCCGCTTCGAAGAACCGCATCTGCACGGGCATCTGGTGCATCGCGGTGTGGTGGGCAATATGGTTGTCGATCAGGAACGCGTGACGCGCGATTTCCCCGAAGGTGTGGGCGAAATCGATGTGCTCGCCATCTATGAAATTCTCGACGGCAAGATCGCAAAGGCCTGGTTCAAGATGGGTACGCCGCGTCTGCACGAGGACGGGGCATAACAGCAAAGTGGTTGTGCGCGCAATTAATCGACATCAATCGGCGATTGATGCGCGCACAGCATTCAAGCCGCATTCAAGCGATGACCGCGTTATCGCTTGCCAGCAACGGCGGCAGATGCTCGCCCGCAAACTCGATCCACGTGCGCACCTTCGCGTCCAGGTATTTGCGCGAAGGATAGATCGCGTAGATGTTGCGCACATCCAGCCGATACTCGGGTAACACGCGCGCGAGACGCCCGGCCATGAATTCGCGCACGAAGGTCGAAGCCGGCAATACGCCCACACCCATACCGCAAGCGAGCGCCTCGGCCAGCGCTTCAGGCAGGTTCACCGCGAACGGCAATTTCTGCGGCGAGAACGTCGCCTGCCCCGCGTCGTTTTCGAACACCCATGATTCCGATTCCCCCGACGGCATCACGAGTTTCAGGCACGCATGCTGGTCGAGATCGGCAAGCGATTGTGGCGCGCCATGACGCGCGAGATAACCCGGCGACGCGCACATCACGCTATAGAAACTGCCGAGCGAGCGCGAAATATAGTTCGATTCCTTGAGCGACTGTGCAAGCACGATAGAGACATCGAGGCTCTCTTCGAGCAGATCGGGCATGCGCTGATGCAGCGTGAGATCGACTTCGACCAGCGGCTGCTGCTCCATATAGCGCGAGATGAGCGGCACCACATAGCGCGTGCCGAAACCACTCATCGAATGAATGCGCAGGCGCCCGGAAGGCACCACCGTTGCATTGCGCGCTTCGGATTCGGCCTGTTCGAGATCGTCGAGAATATGGCGGCTGCGCGCGAGAAAACGCTCGCCCGCTTCGGTCAGCGTGATCTTGCGGGTGGTGCGGTTGAACAAGCGCGTCTGCAGATGCGCTTCGAGTTCGGATACCGCGCGCGAGGTATAGGCCGTGGTCGTGTTGAGCGTATTGGCCGCGGCCGTGAAATTGCCCGCGTCCACGACACGTATGAAGACCCGCATGCTTTGGACGAGGTCCATGAATCACCGCCGGAATAAACGTTGCTTCGTATGAGGGATAGGAATGCCGGCACGCGCGGCTGGCCGTGCCTGTTCACGAAGCGAAGTATATCCCGGCGTGCAGACGGCTTCGACACGCCCTGAGGCAATTTAAAGCCGCTCAGAAACCTTCGAGCACGATCTTGCCGCGCGCGCGGTTGGTTTCGATCAGTTCATGCGCGCGACGCAGATTCGCCGCGTTGATCGTGCCGAAGCGTTCGTTGAGCGTCGTGCGCAACACGCCTTCGTCGATCAGTTGGGCGGCGCGATCGAGCAGTTCGTGCTGGCGAATCTGGTCCGCCGTGCCGAACATCGAGCGCGTGAACATAAACTCCCAGTGCAGCGATACGCTCTTCGACTTGAGCTTGCGGAAGTCGAATACCTCGGGATCGTCGATCAGCGCGAGACGGCCTTGCGGTTTGATCGACGCAACGATCTCGTCGAAATGGCGATCGGTCTGGTTCAGGCTCGCAATGGCTTCCACGCCCTCGATGCCGATACGCTTGAGTTCCTGCGAAAGCGGCTTCGTATGGTCGATCACATGATGCGCGCCCAGATCCGTGATCCACTGCGCCGTTTCAGGACGCGAAGCCGTGCCGATCACCGTGAGGCCGGTCAATTGCCGCGCCAGTTGCACGAGGATCGAACCCACGCCGCCCGCGGCGCCAATCACCAGCAAGGCCTGGCCGTTCGGCTCGCGCGATGCTTCGACGCCCAGCCGGTCGAACAGCAGTTCCCAGGCCGTGATGGTGGTCAGCGGCAGCGCCGCCGCCTGCGCGAAATCGAGCTTCTCAGGCATATGGCCAACGATGCGTTCATCCACCACATGCAGTTCGCTGTTGGTGCCGGGACGCACCAGCGAACCCGCGTACCAGACCCGATCGCCCGGCTTGAAAAGCGTCACGTTCGCACCAACGGCGCGTACCACGCCGCTCGCGTCCCAGCCCAGCACCTTCGGCTGAGCGTCTTCGGGCGCCATGCGCATACGCACTTTCGTGTCCACTGGATTGACCGAGACCGCACGCACCTCGACCAGCAGATCGTGCGCGCCCGGCGTCGGATCGGGCAGTTCGAAATCGATCAGCGATTCAGGATCGGTAATCGGCAAGCTGCGGTGGTAGCCAATCGCTTTCATCATGTTTCTCCAGTTGCGGACGGTTAGAGGCAAAGACAAATCAGCGAACCTGCGGCATCGGTTCGAAATGAATCAGTTCGGGGTCGGCGGCGAAATGCGGCCAGAGCATGCGCAGAAAGGGCTGGAAATCGGCGTGCGCCATGAAGGCGCTTTGCGCATCCAGACTGTCCCACTCGATTTCCAGCACGTAGCATGCGCTGTCTTCGCATTGCGGACCGAGACGGTGCCCGCGATAACCATCCTTGTTCGCAAGCAGCAGGCTGGCGCGCTGCCACACGGCATCGAACGCCGCTGCCCGCTCGGGCCGCAAATGAAAACGCGCGATGGCAATCACCACGTTGCACCTCCCGTTGCGTTCGCGATTCGTCATGGGAGGAATGATGGGCGAAATCGCGCGGGTAACCCAGAGGGCACGCGCGCAATCAGTTTCAAAGCAGAATTGAAAATGCCGGCTGAGGAAACCGGCGGTCCCGCGCTCAAGCCAGATAGGCCGCGAAACGCTGCTGGAGAAAGTCGCGTAGCGCGCTGACCGTGGGCGAAAGCATCGCGCGGTGCGCACAGACGAGATGAAGCGGTGCGTGTTCGGTTTCGAAGGCCGGCATCGCGGCTTCAAGGCGGCCGGCCTTGAGATCGGCGAGCACGTCCAGGTGCGATTTATAGGCGAGGCCCAAACCCGCCAGCGCCCATTTGCGCACGAGTTCGCCATCGTCGCAACTACGATTGCCGTGCACGCTCACGACAATCGGCTCGCCTTCGCTGAAGAAGGTCCAGCGGTCGTGCAGCGTCTCGCTCAAGGCGAAACGCAGGCAGTTGTGGCGCGACAGATCCGCAGGCGTTTCCGGCTTGCCGTGGCGTGCGAAATAGTCGGGCGTCGCGCATAGCACGCGGCGGTTGCCGGGCACGAGCGGCAGCGCCACGAGACTCGAATCCTCGGGCACGCCATAGCGGATTGCCAGACCAATGGGCGCGCGAAACATATCCGCGATCTGGTCGCCGATATGCACCTGCAACGACACCGCCGGATGCAGCGCCTGAAACGCGTCGAGCCATTCGACCAGCACGTTGCGCCCGAGATCCGAAGGCATCGAAAGCGACACCGTGCCGCCGATCATCTTGCGCCCGTGCGCGACGGCGTTCTGCCCGGCTTCCAGTTGCTCGATGGCGTTGCGCGCGAATTCGAGGTAGCGCTCGCCATCGGCGGTCAGGCGCAGGCTGCGGGTCGAGCGCGCCAGCAGCCGCACGCCGAGTTCGGCTTCCAGCCGCTTGAGCCCGGCGCTGGCTACGGCGGGCGTGAGATCGAGCTGGCGCGCAGCGGCAGACAGACTGCCGTTGGCCGCGGTGGATACGAAAATCACCAGGTCTTCGAGTCGGATCATGAAGGTGCGCTACTGTAGCCGTCAGACCAGATAGGGTTTCAATACTTCGGATGCCTGAGCGAATTTATCTTCGAGAAAATCGAGCAGCGTGCGCACGCGCGGCGCCATATACGGCGTGCGCTGGAACAGCGCGTTCACCGGTACATCGGGACAGCGCCACTGCGGCAGCAGCAGTTTCAGACGCCCCGCCTGCAAATCCGCGCCGATATCCCAGATCGATTTCATCACCACACCGCGCCCTTCGATCGCCCATTCGCGCGCGAGCGCGCCATCATTGGTCTGGCGTGCGCGTTCGGGCTGCGCGGTAAACGACGCGGTTTCGCCGTCACGAATGAAACGCCAGTTATTCGCGAGGCCCGCTGCCGAGCCGAGCAGAATGAAATCGAGTTGATCGAGTTCGTCGGGATGGCGCGGCATGGCGTGAGCCGCCAGATAGTCGGGCGATGCGCACAGCGCGCGGCGATTGTCGGCCAGACGTTTGGCAACCATGCCGCTGTCCGACGGCACACCAAAGCGGATCGCCATGTCGATATCGTCCTGCAGCAGATGCGAAAGCGAATCGGACAACACCAGCGTAAGCGTGACCTGCGGATGCTGCGCGTTGAATTCGTCGAGCCAGTGACGCAGTACCGAGCGCCCGAAATCCGATGTCGCCGAAACACGCAGCGTGCCGCTCACCGTTGCGCGTCCCGCCTGCAACGCAGCCCGCGCGTCTTCGAGGGTTTGCAGCGCATGCTGGCAGTGCGCGAGATACACGCGGCCTTCGTCGGTCAGGCGCAACCGGCGTGTGGATCGCTCGAAGAGTTGCGTGCTCAACGTGCCTTCGAGCTTCACAAGCCGCGCGCTGGCCGCAGCAGGCGACAGCCCAAGCTTTCTGCCCGCCGCCGAAAGACTGCCCTGACTGGCCGCTTCGACGAAAAGCCGGATGTCACCGAGATTGTCCATAGTCCGTGATGATGAGTTTCAGTTTGCCGCACGGCATCGGCATGTTACCGCGATCGGCGATGGCGTGTTTCATGAGGCAAACGTTTGGCTCGTCGCGCTCGAACGCGTCCCTGTAGCAACACAGGGACGCGCGATTCATCGATCAGCTTTTCTTCTTTTCCTTTTCCGAAGCGTGCTGTTGCGCAGCAGGATGCGGCTGCGACGGGCCAGGACCGTGCGACGCCATTGCGGCCGGTTGCGGACCGGTTGCGCGCGCAACGGAATGCGACTCGCCTGCTCCACCTCGCGACGGCCCGCCCATGTGATCGGCCATATTTCCGGCGGGGCGCACAGCATGATCGGGCAGGCGGCCGTCATGACGCGCCATGACGTTGTGCAGTTCGTCACGTCGATGGAACACATCGGCGCGATGATCGCCATGTGCATAGAACTGGCGATGACGGATTCCGTCCGGTCCCGTGACCCAGATATAGGTGGTGCCGCCGACAAACACCACGTCGCGATCGGCCACGACCGCGACATTCGCGTCATACGGCATGGGTTCGTAGACTTCGACGGGTTCCGGCGGCGGCGGCGTCAATACTGCGGAAATCGTCGCGCCAACATTCGGAGCAAGAACCAGATTGCCTTGAGGATCGGTAACACACCCGGTTAGCGCGATCGTTGTTGTCAGTGCGGCCCAATACAGATTTATAGTTTTCAAGTTGACTCTCTTTTTGTTTGAATTTACATCGACAGCACCCGTACAACGGCTGTTGCCTATGCTTTCTTGAGAGCAACGTTTGGTTCTATTTATTTCAAACGTTTACATCTTGTTCTTCCATCTTTATGTGCGAGGCGTTGCGATTCTGTTGCAGCGCCTGATGCATGGCCGTGGCATCGCGTTTGGGCGAATTGCCGAACATGCGTGCATATTCGCGGCTGAATTGCGATGCGCTTTCGTAACCCACTTCGAACGATGCGGTCTCAACGTTCGCGGCACACGAAATCATCAGGCGCCGCGCTTCGAGCAAACGCAACTGCTTCTGATATTGCAGCGGCGTTAAAGGCGCAATCGCCACCGATTTCAGCGGCAGCATCGTGCGCGACAACCCGCAAGTCAATAAGGCGGTAGTGGATCACACCGCGCTGGGTCGCGTGGGACTGCCCGAAGATGTCGGCCCCGTGATTGCCGGTCTACTGTCCGACGAATTCGGCTGGGTCAACTCCCAGCGCCTCGAAGTCGCGGGCGGTATTCACATCTGATCTGATCGCCCTGGTGGCACGCGGCGCGTTTCAACTGATGAAAGCGCGCCGCGCAGGGTAATGTAAGCCCTGTAAGCAGTCGGTCAGGCAAACAATTTGCTCAGGCATTGCGCGGCCTTATCACCCTTTCTTTCCGGCCGCCTGACCATAGGGAGAATCTGCAATGAAAAAGCTGCTTCTGATTGCCGCCACGACGCTCGTCTCGCTTGCCGCCATTCAACCGGCTTTTGCCTACGATCACCACAATTGCCATAAGGTAAAGGTGCATCATCATTGGGAAACGCGCTGCCATCATTGAATTGCGATCGACGACTGTCGCACACTTGCGCTGTCCGGGAATTTGAGGCGGACACAGCAGCGTTTTGCTATATGATCCTCGTTTGAATTTTCCGGATACTTTCTCGTGCAGATTTTCGTCGACGCTGACGCTTGCCCGTCCGTCATCAAAGACATGTTGTTTCGGGCCGCGCGCCGCGTCGAGGTCTGCGTGACGCTAGTTGCCAATCAATACCTGCGCACGCCGCCTTCGCCGTTCATCAAGGCGATTCAGGTACCGGCCGGTTTCGACGTCGCCGACGCGCGTATCGTCGAACTGGCCGAAGCAGGCGACCTTGTCATCACCGCGGATATTCCGCTTGCGGCCGCGGTGCTCGACAAGGGCGGACATGCACTCGATCCGCGCGGCAACTGGTTCACGCCCGACACGATCAAGGAACGCCTGACGATGCGCGACGTGATGGAACAATTGCGCAGCACGGGTATCGAAACGGGCGGCCCCGCGCCGTTTTCCACGCGTGACAGCAACACCTTCGCGAGCCAGCTCGACCGGTTTCTCGCGCGTCACGCCCCATCGCCCGGAAAGTCGAAATAAACCGGAATAAGCCTTTCAATCAGGCTTCTTTCAATTCACCCGCGAGCGGCACATTGCCCGAAGGGCTCATGGCACGCGGTTGCAGCATCAACGCGACGAGCCCCGTCCAGCCCGTCTGATGCGAGGCGCCAATGCCGCGCCCGTTATCGCCATGAAAGTATTCGTGGAACAGCACCAGATCGCGGCAACGCGGATCAGCCTGCAATTGCGGATACGCGCCCATGACCGGGCGCTCGTTGCGGTCGTCCAGCAAAAATAGCGTGGTGACACGCCGTGCCAGTTCATCGGCGATCTGCGCGAGCGACAGTTTCGAGCCCGATCCTGTTGGATATTCCACGAGAAATTCGTCGCCGTAATAGCGGTGGAATTCGTACAACGATTCGATCAGCAGATAATTGACCGGCATCCAGATCGGGCCCCGCCAGTTTGAATTGCCGCCGAATACGCGCGAATCGGATTCCGCCGGCAAATATTGCACGCCGAAATTACAGCCGTTATATCGGTAGACAAAAGGTTCTTCCAGATGCGTACGGGACAGCGCACGCACGCCATGCGCCGATAAAAACTCGCTTTCGTCGAGCACGCGCTTCAAAAGCGCTTTCATACGATGTCCGCGCAAGAGCGAGAGCAGCAAGGCATTGCCTTCGCCCGGCTGATTCCAGCGTGACACGAGCCGCGCAAGATCGGGGCGATGATCGAGAAACCAGATCAACCGGTCGCGCAATCCCGGCAGGCCGCCATGCACCTGTTCTTCCAGCACGCGCACGGCGAACAACGGAATCAGACCGACAATCGAACGCATCCGTAGCGGCTCGATCGTGCCATCGGGCAGCCGCAATTTGTCGTAGAAGAATTCATCGACGCTATCCCACAGGCCCGTATCGCAACCATCGTCGCAACTGACTGCACCCGCGATATACAGAAAGTGCTCGAAGAATTTCACGCCGATATCGACAAACACGTGATTCGCAAACGCCAGTTCGAGCGCAATGCGCATGAGGTCCAGCGCATACGCGGCCATCCACGCGGTTCCATCGGCCTGATCGAGCCGCCCGCCCGTTGGCAGCGGCGAAGAGCGATCGAAAATGCCGACGTTATCGAGCCCGAGAAAACCGCCCTGAAAAATATTGTGGCCGTCCGCGTCCTTGCGGTTCACCCACCAGGTAAAGTTCAGCAGCAGTTTATGGAAAATGAGTTCGAGAAATTCGCGGTCTCCGTGACCCGTCATTGAACGGTCGATTTCATAAACGCGCCACGCGGCCCACGCATGCACAGGGGGATTGGCATCGCCGAACGCCCATTCGTAGGCGGGAAGCTGACCATTCGGATGCTGATAGCGGTCCTTCACCAGCAGCAACATCTGCTTCTTCGCGAACATGGGATCGACCAGCGCGAAAGCCACCGCCTGAAACGCCAGATCCCAGGACGCGTACCACGGGTATTCCCATTTGTCCGGCATCGAAAGAATGTCGCCGTTACACAGATGCCGCCAGTCCGAATTGCGCCCGCGTTGACGGCTCGCGGGCGGCGTCGGTTGCAGCGGATCGCCTTCGATCCAGCGGTTCACATCGTATTCGTAATACTGCTTCGACCACAGCATGCCCGCGAGCGCCTGGCGCTGCACGAGGCGCGCATCGGCGCTTTCGATGTCGTGCTGCAGCGCTGCGTAAAACGCGTCCGCTTCGGCGATCCGGTGTGCGAAAAGCGCGTCGATATCGAGCGGCACATCTTCTTTCGGCGTAGAAAACGGCCGCCAGCGAAGCGTGACGACAGCGCGCCCATGCGCGGCCAGTTCGAGATGCACGCGTGCCGCGGCCTTCGTTCCGGCGTCGTGGCGAATTGCAGTTTCCTCGCCGTGCACGATGTAATCGTTGAAGCCATCCTTGAATGGCCCCGTGCCATCCATGCCGAAAAGCCGCTTTACATTGGTGTCGTTTTCGCAGAACAGCCATTCGACATTCATGGCCTCTTTCGACGCGGCTGTCACGATCAGCGGTTCATGTTTAGGGCCGCGCGCAACCACATGCTCGCCTTGCGCCGATGAAACCAGCGTGAGCGAAGGCTTGCCGTCCTGCGCCTTCCACGACCACGTATTGCGCGCCCAGATCTGCGGCAGCAGATCGATGGCCGCGTGCTGGCCAGCGCGATTCTCCACCGTGATACGCATGACGACATCTTCCGGCGTGTGCTTCGCATATTCGATCTGCACATCGAAGTAATTATCGTCGTCGAATATACCGGTATCGAGAATCTCGTATTCGGGCACGGCGGTGCTGCGCCGCGCGTTTTCGTCGATCAGATCCTGATACGGAAACGCACCCTGCGGATACTTGTAGAGCATGCGCATATAAGAATGCGTGGGCGTGCCGTCGAGATAAAAGTACAGTTCCTTGACGTCCTCGCCGTGATTGCCTTGTGCATTCGTGAGGCCGAACAGCCGCTCTTTCAGAATAGGATCGCGGCCATTCCATAGCGCGAGCGCGATGCACCAGCCAAGGCGATCGTCACCGAAGCCGGCGAGACCGTCCTCGCCCCAGCGATACGCGCGCATGCGCGCGTGATCGTGCGGGAAGTCATCCCATGCAGTACCGTGCTCGCTATAGTCTTCACGCACCGTGCCCCATTGCCGCTCGCTCAGATACGGTCCCCAGCGCTGCCAGCGTGCGTAATCGCTCGAATACAGGCGTTGACCTTCGGTGGTGAGGTTCAGACCGGCGGCGCGCTGCAGCATGGGCATCCTCTTGTTGGCTGGCCGTCCGGGCGGGCGGGACGGCGGCGGCACGCAGGCGCGCCGGGAGCCTCATGCTAGCGCGGTTTGCTGTTCGGCACGCAACGCGCGTATCAAGCGGGCTGGCCGAGCCGTTTGAGCATGCGCAGCAATTCGCCCAGCGACCAGGCCTGAAACGGCGTGCCGCCCGGCGTATGAGGCGCGTCGCCGTCCGCGACTTCGCTGATGTGATCGAGCCCCGCATGGTCGAGATGCTCCAGCAGCGGCGCGACGAAACGCGCGTGCGCCTGGGCACGCTGCGCCGCGTCATCGCCATGTACGCGCAGCCACGCATCCACGAACGCGCCCAGCAGCCACGGCCAGACGGTGCCCTGATGATACGCACCGTCGCGCTCCAGTACCCCGCCGCGATACTGCCCGCGATAGGCGGGATCGGAGGGCGCGAGCGTGCGCAAACCCATCGGCGTGAGCAGATGCGTTTCGACCTGCGCGAGCACCGCGCGCGCCGCGTCGCCATCGAGCAGCGCGTACGGCAAGCCGCCCACCGCGAAAATCTGGTTAGGCCGGATCGAACCGTCGACCTTGCCATCGACATGATCGGCGTCGATCACATCGAAAAGCGCGCCGCTCGATGGATCGACGAAACGCTGCGCAAATGCAGCACTCGCACGCGTTTCGAGTTCGCGCCAGCGCGTGTTCCATGCGCCGGCAATACGCAGCGCATTGATCCACAGCGCCTGGATTTCAACCGGTTTGCCGATGCGCGGCGTGACGACCCAATCGCCCGCTTTTGCATCCATCCACGTGAGCTGCACGCCCGAAACGCCCGCGCGCAGCAAGCCATCGCGCGGATCGGCGGCAATCTGGTAACGCGTGCCGCGCGCGTAGCCGTCGAGAATCGCGTCGATGGCGTGTTGCAGCACGAGTCGCGTTTGCGGCGGCACATTCGCCACCGCGAAGAAGTCATGAACGGCAATCACGAACCACAGCGATGCGTCCACCGAGTTGTACTCGGGAGTGCCGCCCGCATCGGGGAAGCGATTCGGCAGCATGCCTTGCGAGACGGTTGCCGCCCATTCGAGCAGGATCGCGCCCGCATCCAGGTAGTCCTGATTATTATTTCGGCCGTTCGCCAGCAACAGGCCGCGCATGGCGATGAAGGTGTCGCGGCCCCAATCCGTGAACCAGGGATAGCCCGCGAGTATCGTGCGGCCGTCGCCGCGCGTCACCGTGTAGGCCGATGCGGCAGCGTGCAGACGGAAACCATAGGATGCCCTGCGCAAAGCCTCCAGAGCAGCCAGCCGCATGGCGCGTTGTAGTGCGTTTTCGCGGGTATCGCCTGTTGCGACTGGCCGCGTATTGGCTCGTAGCAGAAGCACGGCATCGCCATTGGAAAGATCGAAGGAGAACACGCCGGGCGTCGCGAGATCTTCCGTGTAGTCGAGCCCGCGCGCCTGCTCGCAGGCATAGCTGAAGTTGCGATACCAATCCGGCGCGTGCGTGTACCGGCCGTTCGAACGCGCGACAATCGCGGGGACATCGGCATAAGGTTGCCAGTGCACGAGATCGCCGTCTGTTTGCGCAGCGAAGGCGAATGCAGCATTCTCGTGATGCAGCGCGTGGTAATCGCGGCCCGACATCAGCAGGCGAACTTTCAGGGTGAAGGCGCGAGCGTTGGCCAGACCTTCGAGCCGCCAGCGCAAAACGGTTTCCCGGCTCGCTTTGGCGACGAACACCTCGGCGATCAAAGCGGCATCGTTATCCAGCGCATAGCGCCATGTCGGCCACGGCGCGGTATCGAAGCTCGCAATGCTGCGGGAAATATCGGGGGAAAGGAGATCGGGCGCGTAACGCTGCATCGTCAGCGCGATTTTGCGTTCGCCCTGCTCGAGCCACGCTTCGAGCCCGTTGACGAGCACGACGCGGCCCGTGGGCGGCTGCGTCGCCGCCAGCAGCAGCGCGTGATAACGGCGCGTGCGCGCCGTGCCCACCGTGCCCGATGCGAAACCGCCTTCGCCGTCCGCTTCGAGCCATTCGTCGGCGAGACGATCGATATCGATGGGGCTGGCGAGACGCGTCATCGGGTGGCCTCAAGCGGGTTGAGCGGATGACGCCGAGTGTAATGGATGCGCCGCCGCGACGATCGCGCGGCGCATCCGGGCAAGCTTAGTTGCCGCCGATGCCCAGCAGTTCGATTTCGAACGTGAGATCGCTATTCGGCGGGATCGGGCCGACTGCGCGGTCGCCATAAGCCGTTGCGGCCGGGCAGGTGAGCTTCGCTTTGCCGCCGACCTTCATCTTCTGCACGCCTTGCGTCCAGCACGGGATCACACGGTTGAGCGGGAACGTTGCCGGGCCGCCGTGCTTGGCCGATGCGTCGAATTCGGTGCCGTTCGCGAGCGTGCCGCGATAGTTGACGCGCACGACGTCTTCGGCGCTGGGCTGCGGGCCGGTGCCCTGCTTGAGCGTCTCGACGACGACGCCCGAAGGCAGCTTCTCGACGGGATTGGCGGCGAAGGCGCTCGACGCGACGGTGGCGGCAGCGATCAAGGCAATCAGGGATTTCATGCGATGTCCTCGTTGAATTGAGCGTCAATTATATCGGGTGCCCGGGCGGGCTCGGCGTTGATAGCGACCCGACGTTGACCGGCGTGACTTTGCGCGCGCGGCCAGGACCGGCGACAATGCTCGGCGCCAACGTTCATTCACGGTGCACCGCGCGCCGGCGCGCCCGCCCCAATCTGGAAAGCATCATGAAACGACTGATATTCGCGGCTCTTTCGGCCATCGCATTCGCAACGGGCGCCAGCACGGCCCAGGCGCAGGTCAGCGCGCAAGGCCCGTTCCTCACGCCCACGGGCGAACTGCAGTTCGTGCGCGACGACCGCGATTTTGTCGCCATGCTCGACCGCGAGATCTTCGACCGTTTCGACGGCAAGACGCTCACGCATTTCGACGAAGCGAGCGGCGCGAACGGTTCGATCTCGCGCGTGCTGGTGCAGAGCGCGGCCGGCCCGGTGCTGTATGACCTGCGCCGCCGCCCGGTCGGCGTGCAGCATGCGAATACGGCCATGACGATCAAGCGCGTGTTCTGGCAAGCCGATGAAGTCGTCCTGCAAGGCTCGCAAGGCTGGTATCGCTTCAAGGACGGCAAGTTCACGAAGCTGCAGTCATCGACGATGACGTATCACTGAAGCTTCGTGCGCCCGCCCCGCTTTTATGCCGGAGCGGGCGACAGCAGCGCTTCGATCACTTCCTCCGAAAAACGCATCACACGGCCTTCGATCAGCACGTGTTCGGGATGCGCCGGATCGCGTCCGATCGCGGGCAGGCCGTGTGCCCGCAGTGCCCGCGCGCAAGCCGGCCAGTCGGGGCGCGCGATGCCCGTGGGTTCGTTGACGCTCGCCCATGACAAGGTGCCGAGCGCATCGCTGCCGTAGCCCTGCGCCGCGCGCCAGTTCGCGCCGTGCGCGAGCAGAAAGGCCGTCAGCGCCGCATCGCCCCGGAAAATGGCGTGATTAAGCGCCGAGGCGTCCCAGTCTCCCCCGCGTACTTCGATCGGCCAGCCCAGTTCGACCATCAGCCGTACCGCGTCGGCCGATCCCCAGGCGGCGGCGTCAGGGAGCAGGCGCAGTGCATCGGCGTCGATGTTTGCGGGCAAGTGCGGATGCTGCGCCTGGAGTTGGCGGGCCTCATCGGCATCGGCGCGCGCGCAGGCCGACACGAAGCGGTCTTCCGCACTCAAGGTCGCGGGCACACCTGTTGTGCGCAGACGTTCGGCGATATCGGGCAAACCGGTCAGCATGGCCAGCCGATAGGCGCTCACTCCCGCAGCGGTCTGCGCATGCGGATCGGCGCCTGCTGCCAGCAAGGCGTCGATGTGGCGAACGGAGCAACGCACCGCGATTGCGCGCAGCAACGGCGCGCCCCATGTTTTCGTCGGGCCTTCGCCTGCGGGCTCGTTCGCATCTGCGCCATGCGCGAGCAGCCATTCGAGCGCCGACGCGTCCTTCATGTCGAGCGCGCGGCGCAGCGCGTTCGTGCCGTTCACCTGCGCGCCGTGATCGAGTAGCAGACGCGTGCAAGCCGGGTTTTCGAGCGAGTGATAGAGCGATTCGCCGTCGTTGGGGTTGGCGCCCGCGTCCAGCAGCATCGCCGTGAGCGCGGGATCGCGATTGACGCCTGCCGCGCCGTACAACGCGGAAAGCGGCTCGGTTTCGTCGGGAGCGGCCAGCGACGCCGGTGGATAGCGGTTGCCGATACGCTGGTTGGGACTCGCGCCCGCATCGAGCAGATAACGCGCGCATTCGCGCAAACGGCTCGCGTACTCCGGCAACTGGCCCAGATGCGAATGCGTGACGGCGACCAGCGGCGGCAGCGCAAGCGGCCCGCCCGCGCGGTTGAGCCATGCTGGGTCGGATGCGACGGCGTGTTGCAGCGCTTCGAGATGCCCCGCCGCGCAGGCAATCCAGATATCGGCATCGACCAGGCCGGGATGCTCCAGCAGCAGTTGCGCGGCGACGCGCGGGCGCGCCGCATCGTATGTGCCGGTCACATCGCCGCCATAGGCCAGCTCGAGCCAGCGACGCGCGAACGCGGTTTGAGCCTGCTGCGCGATCGCTTTGGCTTCGACGAATGCGTTGAGATCGGCCCACGAATGGAAGCCGTACTCGCGCGCGATACAGGATTGTGCGTCGTGCAGGCGCAGGTTCAGCGCGATCAGTTGTGACGGCGCGAGATGCGCGGCGGCGGGAAGCGATTGCGTGAAGCGCGCAAGCGCTTGCGCGTCGCCCGCGCGATACAGGCGCAATAAGTCCTTGGCCTGCTTTTTGAGGTGATCGGGATGGGCCCTGGGAGGCAGCGTTTTCATGAGCATCCTCGTGCAGTCTGGCCGAAGGTCCGCAATACCGGCAGCACAAAGGATGGAGAAATCGTGCCTGACGACAACAGGTGGGTTCAACCCTTTCCGCGGACCCGGTAGCGGCCTGCACCGCTTGGGGTAGATCGTAGGCGAGGCGAAGTTACGCCGTCAACCGCGGCTTAGCGCGGCGCACGTGCTTTCTTGCCGCCCGGCGTTACCGCCATCCCCCGCAACTCCCCCTCATCGAAATAAAAACTCCGGTTCCCCGCCATCGCCTCGACCATAAAATCGATAAACGTCCTCACGCGCAGCGACTGCTCCGTGCGATGACCGTAATAGATATAAATCGCCCCGTATTCACTCATATGCTGCGTGAGCAAAGGCACCAGCCGCCCGCTGCGAATATGCGGCGCGGCGCTAAAACTGCCCAGTTGCCCGATACCGAGCCCCGATAGCACCGCCTGCGCCTCCATCTCCGTATCGTTCACGCACACGGCCGCCGCAAAATCGCGATACACGATCTCATCGCCGACACGAAACTGCCATTGCGCAAGCTTGCCGGTATTCGCGCGCCGATAACCCGTGCAACGATGCCCCGCCAGATCGTCGATATGGCGCGGCGCACCGTGGCGCGCGATGTAATCGGGCGAGGCGCACACGATCGCCTGGATCGGCACCAGCCGGCGCGCAATCGATCCGCCAGCGGGCGACGGGCCGCCTCGAAATCCGACATCGGCGCGATCGGTGACGAGATCGGTGAACTGGTCGTCGAATTGCACATCGAGCTGCACGTTCGGATAGCGCTGCTGAAACTGCTCGAAGAAGCGCCACAACACCGGCAAGCCGAGCGAACGCGGCGCATTCACACGCAGCACGCCGCTCACCTCTTCGGTCGAACGTCGCGCTTCGTCCAGCGCGCAAGCCAGCATCGCCAGTGCGGGCTTCGCGCTGTCCAGCAGCCGCTGGCCCTCTTCGGTCAGGCTGAGCTTGCGCGTGGTGCGGTGAAAAAGGCGCACGCCCAGTTCCTTCTCCAGTTGCATGACCGCATGGCTCGCGGCCTGCGGCGAGATGCCCTGATCGACGGCCGCGGCGCGCAGACTTCCGAGTGTGGCGGCGCGCACGAAGGTGTTGATCGCACGAATTCCGTTCATCGCAGGCGTCCCAATTCGCAAATAAAAGTTGATTATGACTCCAACTGGCGACCGCTAGTTTGTGTCAATCGATACGCCTACCATAGCTTCACTTCATCACGTTCTTCCCAAGGAGCAGCATCATGAGTGACGTTCAACAAGGCGGTTTCAAGCGGGTCTGGTTCATCACGGGCGCATCGCGCGGCATCGGTGCGTTGATCGCCGAAGCGGCGCTCGCAAACGGCAATGCGGTGGTGGCCGCCGGCCGCAATGTGGCGGCGATCGTCGAGCGTCTTGGCGAATCGGATGCACTGCTGCCGGTCGCGCTCGACGTCACCGACGAAGCGCAGGCTCAAACCGCCGTGCAGGCGGCGACGGAAAAATTCGGCCGCATCGACGTGCTGATCAATAACGCCGGATTCGGCCTGCTGGGCGCGATCGAGGAATCGAGCGACAAGGACGTGCGCCGCATGTACGACACCAACGTGTTCGGCCTGCTCAACGTCACGCGCGCCGTGTTGCCGGTGATGCGCGCGCAACGCTCGGGGCATGTGATCAATATTTCGTCGGTGGGCGGGTATCGGGCGGCGGCGGGATTCGGCGCTTATTCGTCGACGAAGTTTGCCGTCGAAGCCATCACGGAAGCGCTCCATGCCGAGTTGAAACCGCTAGGCATTCAGGCAACCGTGGTCGAGCCGGGCTATTTCCGCACCGACTTTCTCGATGCGTCCTCGCTGCTCGTCGCCCAGAACGTGATCGCCGATTACGACGAAACCTCGGGCGCGGTGCGCCGCCGCGCCGTGCAGATGAACCACAACCAGCCGGGCGATCCGAAGAAGCTCGCCGCTGCGATGGTCACGCTGGTCGATGCATCGAATCCGCCGCTGCGTCTGCCGCTGGGCACCGACACGCTAGCCGCGATTGCCGCGAAAAACGCCTACGTAGAGCAGGAAACGCAGACGTGGAAGGCGCTTTCGGCATCGACTGACTTTGCGGCTTGACGCTTCAATCGCGCGTCAATGCTCCAGGGCCGCCTGTTCCTCACGCGCATATTGCGTGGGCGGGCGGCCGACGTGCCGCGTAAAAGCCACACTGAATGTGCTGGCCGAGCTATAGCCCACACGCTGCGCAATTTCGGCGATCTTGCCTTCGTTGCGGCGCAGCAGGTCTTTCGCAAGCGCCATGCGCCACGTGAGCAGATATTCCATCGGCGCCACGCCTACCGCGTGATTGAAGCGCTCGAAAAACGTCGAACGCGACAGCGCCGCTTCCTTCGCGAGATCGGCGACCGTCCAGGCGCGCGTGGGCTGTTCGTGCATGGCGCGAATCGCCACCGCGAGCCGTCGATCTGCCAGTCCGCGCACCAGACCGGGCGACGCATGGGTGCCCGCCATCGAGCGCAGCGCCTCGATCAGCAGCACTTCCAGCAGCCTCGACAGCACCACCTCGCGCGCGGGCCGCTGCTCGCGCGACTCCTCACGCACCAGTCCCACGAGCGTCGCCAGCCGCTGCTCGCCGCGCACATGCACGATCTGCGGCAGCAACGACACCAGCAGCGCCGCATCGGGTGAAGCAAAGCTGCAATGGCCGGCCATCATGCGCGCATCGACCGGATGATCCGGCGCGCCGATCCGGTATTCGCCATTGCCCAGCGCAACAGGCGCGGACGTTGCGACGCCCGGCGGCGGCAGCACGAGGCTCGACATCGAAACGCCGTAGGCCGCGGGAATCAGCACGAAATCGCCCGATAAAAGCTCGATGGGTTCATGCCCGTCGATGGCGATGCGGCAGCCGCCTTCGAGCACCACGCAATAGAACGGCTGCCCGGCGTCCGAACGGCTGACGTGCCACGGACTCGCGCCGTGCACGAGCTTGGAGAAGCGCGCGCCCGGCTGAAGCAGCATGACGACTTCCGCGAGCGGATCGATCATCGCCGGACTCCTGCCAATGTTTTTCGGATCTTTTATTGTAGCAAGTACGGGTTGAGCGATCTATCTTAGGGGCACACGCTCACTACTCCACTGGAGCCCTCATGAAAACCGTATTGATCACCGGCTGTTCTTCGGGATTTGGCCTTGAAATCGCCCGCTTCTTCCTGGCCCGCGACTGGCGCGTCGTCGCCACGATGCGCACGCCGGATCACGACGTTCTGCCGCGCTCCGAACATCTGCGCGTGCTGGCGCTCGACGTTACGCAACCGGACAGCATTCGCGCCGCTGTCGAGGCCGCCGGTCCGATCGACGTGCTCGTCAACAACGCGGGTTTCGGCGCGGCGTCGCCCGCCGAAGTCGTGCCGCTCGATACGGTGCGCGCGCTGTTCGAGACCAACACCATCGGCACCATCGCGGTAACGCAGGCCGTCGTGCCGCAGTTTCGTCAGCGCAAGTCGGGCGTGGTCGTGAACGTGACGTCGAGCGTCACGCTTAAACCGCTGCCGCTGATTGCCGCTTATCGCGCGAGCAAAGCGGCCGTGAATGCATTTACTGAGTCGATGGCGCTGGAACTCGCGCCGTTCGGCGTGCGCGCGCATATCGTCATGCCGGGACGCGCGCCTTCGACGCGTTTTGGCAATAACGCGCGCGAGCGCATCCACGGTTTCGATCACGAGGCCTACGCCGATATCGTTCAGAGCACGCTCGCGCGCTTTGCGGATACGGAATCGCCGGTTACCTATGCGCAGGACGTGGCCGAAGCCGTGTGGCGTGCGGCCACCGATGCGTCGGCTCCGCTGCATATTCCGGCTGGTGCGGATGCTGTTGCGTGGGCTGCGGAAGCTCGCGGCGCATGATCACGCGGAGTCTCCTCGCCAGGGAGATCGCGCGTCGCATTTGATTTTGCCTGTTGACCTGCATGCGGGACATTGCACGTTGTCGCCTTCGTGCGCCACGTCGCGCCCTTCGAGCTGGATCGTCGTTGTCACAGCGACATTCGTGCCATTCGCCATAGTTTTGTCGCCGTTGAGAATCAGGAAACGTTGCATGGATCAAATTGCCTCGGCCCGCCATCGACAGGCACTTTCCATTTGAATCAGCGCGCAGCCGGAATCGACGAATTCGTCACCTGGGTGATTCGATCGATCTCACTCGAGCGGCGATCGTCACGCTCGCGCTGGTTCTTTTCCTCCGCGAAATCCGTCGAGCCGAAGGTATCCGTCGCACGCGTCTGAAAGTACAGCGGCCCGGAAAGCAGATGATCGTGCCAGCTGGTGAGCATCGTGTCATGCACCAGAAGATCAAATAACGCCATCACTTCGTCAGGCAAGAGGTGTTTGCCCGCCGTCGCATCGCTCCAGGCATTCGCGAGCGCCAGTTGATTCGGGTCCATCATGGCCGAATCGATCAGTTTGGCGCTGTCGCTCGTATCCAGCCCCCAAGGCTCGGCACCCACTTTTTCGAGCATGGCCTTCGACTTCTTGAGCCCGGCCTGCCGCGCTGCCGCCGTCACCATATCCGTGGATTCCCTCTGAAGCCGCTCCCAGACGCTCTCAGTTGGGCGGGAAAGCTCAAGCGTGGTCTTGCGCAACGATTCGTCTTCAGCGGCGCTGGCATTATCGAAGCGAATCTCGCCCCAACACCGCGAAACCCACCCTCGTCGAGCGACAATCGACGACATGCCAGCCCTCTCCGCATCGACAAATCTCGCCCCCAAACCGCCGCTCAGCCGCGCCACGCCTCGAAGAACGGTAGAAACCGTATATACTGTTTCTACCGTTTTCGATCGAGATTCCAGCATGACCACTGTGATTGCACGCAAGCCCACCAAGAAGGCTTTCTTCTTCCCTACCACCGCGGACGCGAAAAAAGCGCAGCGCAAAGCGGAGGCCGAAGTGAAGGCCGCACGCGCGCAGGAAGCCGAAGCTAAACCCAAGGCGAAGCGCGTGAAAAGCGAGAAGGCCGTCAAGACGGTCAAGGCCGTGAAAACCGTGAAGAAAGACAAGGTCATTCGCGACAGCTTCACGATGCCGAAGACGGATTACGAGCGCATCGCCTTGCTCAAGCGCAAGTGTCTGGACGCGGGCGTCACGGTGAAGAAGAGTGAGTTGCTGCGTGCCGGTCTGCAGTTGCTGGACTCGGCGTCGTCGAAGCGGCTGGTCGCGGCACTTTCCGCGCTGGAAACCGTGAAGACGGGCCGCCCTGCCAAGGGCGAATAAGCCGCGAGTAAGCCACAATTCGGCAACAAAAAAGCAACGGGCCACGAAAGTGGCCCGTTTCATTTACATCGTGCTGTATGAACTGCACCAGCCGGCTTCCGCGACCCGTTTGCCGCTGAACAGCATGCAGTCGCCCCATTTGTCGTCCGCGGCCTGGAACAGCGAGCACGTCCCGCATTTTTGGCCCGGCACGTACGAAGGGAATTGCTTGCGATCCACGGTCGTGGCAAGCGCCCGATAGCCCAGCTTGCGCGCGGCTTCGTCGGATTCGGCCAGCGCCGGCTCCGCCGCCCAAGCCTCGCTGGCCAGCACGATAGAGGTGGCCGAGCATACGCTCAGCATCAGAAATGTTCGACGCGTAATTGTCATTGTGGGGAGAGACACGTTCAGGGAATCGCTAGTGTCTCAGGCTGCCGGATTTCGTGCAGCATCGGGCGCTGCGCCGATAGCCCGCCTGGAGCCCGCCTGCAGTCCCTTAGCCAGTCGAGCCCGCACCGTGGAAATCGCCTTCGTCGTCATCGTCGCGGAGCGGGTCTTTCGCGTAGAGCGCCAGCACCCGGCCGACGTCGCGCACGAACTCCTCCATCACCTCGATGCATTCAGGATCGTCCGAAGCAAAGTCTTCGGGATTTCGCTTGCCCTGAGCCCGGCGGATGGCGCGGATACTCGCTTCGAGTGCGCGTGCCTCGGCCCAGATCGGGTCATTCTCAGGAAGTTTCGGATGTTCGTGCGCCATGCCTGGATTTTCGGCCTCCGGCGCGCAAACTTTAGGAGGTTCTCTTCAGTATCCCAACGACGCCCGCGCCAGTGCGTCCATGCCCTGTTTCATTGCCCGACGCAGCCGGATTCGGCCCCTTTGGGATACTCATTTGCCCCACCCCAGCAGCCCCATCAGGAACAGCACCGGGCGGAACGAAACCGGTTTCGCATTGGCGTTCATGCCCAGCCGCACGCGATAAACCGCCAGCGCAGGCACCTCGCGCCAGCTCGAATACAGATCCATAAAGCGAAACGCTCGCGGATACGCGCCGTAGACCTCGGGCGCCCCGGCTTCCTGAAACGCAAACCGCGCGCGCGGCAGGTGGTAGTACTGCGAGACGAGCACGACACGCGACAACCCCTGCGAGCGCATCCAGGCGACGGCGTGACGCGCGGTGGCGAGCGTGTTGTCGCCCGCGCGATCGACCACGATGCGCGCGTCCGGCACGCCGCGCGCCAGCAGATACGTACGCATCGCGCCGGCTTCGTCGAGACCCGGACCGTCGATGCTGCCGCTCACGAACAGCCACGGACATTCGCCCGCCTGATAACAGCGCAGCGCCACGTCCAGCCGCGCCGCGAGAATCGGCTTGGGCGTGCCGTCGTCTTCCAGCGCGTTGCCAAACACCACCGCAACATCGGCGCGCTCATACGGCATGCTCAATCCGCGCGCGCAGACCCACACGGCGGCCGCCACCCACACCGTTACGGCGACGATCGCCATCCAGAAAGCAACGCGGGCGAAAGTGCTTCGAAACAGACGGCGGACTGACATAAAAGCTCGAGCGCGAAATAGGGCCGGTGAATATAGCACCGGACCGTTTCACCCGCGTCGAGCGCGCCGTTCAACCCTGTGCCACGGCGAGCCGTATCGTTTTCTCGCGGCCAGGCGCGGGTTTCAGATAATCGTCGAGCTTCTGCGCATACCAGTTCGTGAAGTTCGTCAGCATGAACTCCGAAGGCGCGTAAGGCCCCGGCGTATACGCCTTCGAATTCACCCCGCGCTGGTTATGTTCGACCAGCGTGGCGTCCTGCGCATTGGTCGCGCGCCAGACTTCGGTCAGCGTGTCGATGTCGTAATCCACGCCTTCCACCGCGTCCTCATGCACGAGCCAGGTGGTCTTGAGCACGGTTTGCGTCGCCGAAATCGGCAGCACGCGGAAGTGAATGATGTGGTCGGACAGATAGTGATTCCAATTGTTCGGAACCCTGAACATTCTCACTGACCCCAGATCGCGCTCCGTGAAATCGCCGAGCAGCTTGTTGCAGGCGGGCCGCCCGTCCGCCGTGAACGACACCGCGCCGCGATGAAACGGCAAGCGGATACAGCGGAATTCCATGCCGCCATCCGCAGGTAGATGCGGCAAATCCAGGCTATCCCACAGCGCCGTCTTTTCCTGCATCAGCAACTGGAAGTCGCGGTTTGCGCGCGGATCGTCGGGCAAGGCAAATTCGATCAGCGTAGCCAGCAGTTCTGGATGACTGCCAATGCAGTGATAGCATTCGCGATTATTTTCGATCACGAGTTTCCAGTTGGCGTCTTCGACAATCGTCATCGAAAACGCCACCTTGGTACGCTCTGGACGATGCGGCGCGATGTACGGCGTGACCGCCGCCTTGAAGCGCGCGATATCGGGCGGGGTATCGGCGATACAGATATAAACCATGCCGCAGATCGTTTCCACATGCACAGGCCGCAGGCCGTGTGCGCTGCGATCGAAATCCGCCGGCATCTGGCGCGCGCTTTTAAGCGTGCCGTCGAGTTCATACACCCACTGGTGATACGGGCACACGAGCCGCTTTGCGTGCCCCGCTGCCTGCGTGCAGATCAAGGATCCGCGATGGCGACAGGTATTGAAAAACGCGCCCACCGCGCCGCTCTTGCCTCGCACCACGACCACCGAAGTCTCGCCAATCGACAGCGTGATGTAATCGCCTTCGTGCGGAATTTCCGCGACATTGCACGCGAAAATCCATTCGTTCGAGAAGACGGCCTCGATATCGAGTTCGTGCATTTCGGGTGCCGTATAAAACTCGCGGGCGAGGCTGTAGCCTTCGCGGCGCTCGGCAAGCAAGGCACGCACATGGGCGCGGTCGGTCACGTTTTTGGCTCCTTTTTAAGGGTATTACGGGTATTGCGGGGATTCGATAATCCCGGTTTAGTCTGCGACCCGGGCGCGGGCAATGCGGTTTCTGCAGGCAAAGGCGTACCGGCCGCCTCGCCAATTCCCGCCGCTGCAAACGCCTCGGCGAGAAAATCCACACAGGCTTTCACCTTCGCCGATTGCGCAAGTCGCTCGGGAAACACGGCCCAGACGTTGGCAGGCTGCGTGACCTCGGGCAGCACGCGCAGCAAGCGGCCTTCGTCGAGTAGCGGCTGCACGTCCCAGATCGAGCGCAGCACGATGCCGCGCCCGGCCAGCGCCCATTGCACGGCGGCCTCGCCGTGATTGGTCGAAAGCGGCCCGGTCACTCTCACGCTCGCCGTTTCGCCGCCAGCATCCAGACGCCACACGCCGAACGGGTGGTCCCGCTCCTTGATGGCCAGGCACGCGTGCGATTCGAGATCGGCGAGCGTGCCGGGCGCGCCGTGGGCGTCCAGATAAGACGGCGACGCGCACAGCACGCGGTAATTCGTAGCGAGACGTTTCGCGATCAGATGACCCGCGATGTCGTCGCCAATCCGTATGTCCAGATCGAAGCCTTCGCCCGCCACATCCACCACGCGATCGAACAGATCGAGCCGCACATTCAGTTGCGGATATCGGTCCGATAGCGTCGCGAGCGCAGGCGCGACGAACTTGCGGCCAAAGCCAAAACTGCTCGACACCCGCAGCGTGCCGCGCGGAATGCGCTGCGTGCTGGAGACATCCTCGACGAGTTGATCGACGTCGTCGAGAATGCGCTCGGCCCACGCGAGCACGCGCTCGCCTGCCGCCGTGATCGCCACCCGGCGCGTCGATCGATGCAGCAGGCGCGTGCCCAGATTCGCCTCGAGCACGCCGATGCGCTTGCTGACATAAGCCGCCGACGCGCCCAGCGCCTCAGCCGCGCCGCTGAAACTGGATTTGCGCGCGACCGTGCAGAACACACGCAGGTCGTCGAGTTCGGGAGTGCCAGGCAGTTTGAGCATGATTAGAACGAGTGCCGCATGCCGATGCGTACATCGGCCTGCGTAGTGGTGTGGGACGGCATGAAACTATAGCCGATCACCGCATCGACACCCTGCGAAGCCTTCAACCAGTCGCCGGAAATATAGACATCGGTACGCTTGGACAGCAGATAGTGCATGCCCGCCGAAAGCTGGTTCCAGTGATGCGCGTCGAAGTGCGTGTACTGATAGCCGCCCACGAGGCTCAGCGCCGGCGTGATCTGCCAGTTCGCGCCACCTTCGCCCACCTGCATATGCTGGCTCTCGCCGAACGCCTTGATCTGCGTATAGGTGAAGTCGCCCATCAGCGTGACATTGCCGATCGCGTAGCTCGCGCCCACGCCAAACGCGCCTTGCTTGTCCACCGGGAACGGCGAATTCGCGTAGAGATCGGTCACGGCGCCGCTGCCCGGATCGACGCTCACTGTTGGCTGGCCGAAGAACGAATGCACGCCGATCATCGCGTAAGGATCGAATGCGTAAATCCCCGATGGGTTATTCAACTGCGTATAAGCGGTGCCCATCGAAAACGCGCCGCGCTGGTATTGCGCGCCCACGCTCCACGCGCTGCCGTTGTGGAAACTGCCCGGCGTATTGCTGAACGAATACATGCCGCCGAACTGGAAACCGCCGAACGTATTCGACATGAACTTCACCGCGTTCGGCAGATGGTCGCCATTCATGCGATCGAAGTCGCCCTGATTGATGGCATAGCCGCTCGCCCACGCCGAAGCGTTGTAGAGATAGACCATCTCCTGGGTCATATCGATCTGGTTGCCGAAGGTCAGCGTGCCCCAGTCGTTCTGCAAGCCCACATAGGCCGCGCGGCCGAATAGCGAGCCGCCGTTCGAAATCTGGCCATTGCCCATATGAAAGCCGCTTTCGAGCTTGAACACGGCTTTCAACCCGCCGCCCAGATCTTCGCTGCCCTTGATGCCCCAGCGGTTCGCGTACGAAATGCCGTCGTCGAATTTCACCTGACGCGCGCCGCCGGCGTTGCTCACATAAGTCACGCCCGCGTCGAGCACGCCATAGAACGTCACGCTGGTTTGCGCGCGGGCTGCGAGGGGCAGCGCGGCCAGCGCGAGCACGGCCAGCTGGATTGCGCTCACGCGCAGTGCCTTCATCGAATTCATGTCTCTATCTTGTCGTTGTTATCGTGATGGATCAGTTCAGGCCGCGATCGGCTTCGCGCACGAGCCGGCGTTCCTGTTCGATGTCGAGCGAGCGGCAGGTCCACAGATAAACCAGCGCGGCAACGGGCAGTCCCACGAGCATCGCCACATCGGTGCCGCCCAGCATGCGGGCGACCGGGCCGGTATAGAGTTCGGTCTTGAAGAACGGAATCATCGCGACGAAACCCACTGCATACGCGGTCAGACCGCGCCAGTTCCAGCGTCCGTAAATACCGCGCGGATTGAAGATCTCGCGCACCGAGTAATGCGAGTGGCGCACCACAAAGAAGTCGATCAGGTTAATCGCGGTCCAGGGCGTGAACAGATAGCCAAGAATGCCGAGGAAGTCGCCGAACTTGCCCATGAAGTTATCGGATGCGGAGAACGCCAGCGAGGTCGCCACCAGCGCCACCACGATCAGGCTGGCAATACGCTTGGTCGCATTCGATTTGAGCGGCTTGAACGAGTCCGTAATGCTCAGCAGCGTGAGCGACGCGCCGTAAAAGTTCAGCCCGGAGATCGCCAGCAAACCCAGCAGCGCAAGCAGCAGCGTGACGGTGCCGAAGCCCGGGAAAATCAGATCGCCTGCGCGCTGCACGGCGTCGGAGATTTCGATCTGCGCGTTGAGCGCCGCAGCAGCCGTGCCCACCAGCATCATCCACACACCGCCGATCAGCGCACCCAGGAAGGTCCACCAGAACGTGGCGCGCACGCCGGTGTTGGGCGGCAGATACCGCGAGTAGTCCGAAACATAGATTGACCACGAAAGCTGATACGCGGCAGCCGAAAAGAGCTGCACGAGGAACGGCGTCGCCTTGAAGCCCGCGAAGCTCAGTTGCGCTGCCGGGAACGGCATTTTCACGCACATGCCCACGCTGAAGATCGTCAGCGCGATGAGCAATGCAAACGCCAGCCAGCGCTGCGCCTTGTGAATCACGTCATAGCCGAAGATCGCCAGCGCCACCGCGAGCACGGTAAACACGATGTAGCTCAGATGCGGTTCGGTACCCAGCAGATGATGCGCGGTCTGCCCCGCCATCAATTGATTGAACGAGTTGTAGCCGATGTAGGTCACCAGCGCGACCACCCACACCAGCAGCGCCCCCATATAGCCGAACTGCGGGCGCGACTGGATCATCTGCGGCAGACCCAGTTGCGGCCCCTGGCTCGAATGGAACGCCATGAAGAACGTGCCCAGCACATTGCCCAGCACGATGGCGATCGCGCTCCACAACAGATTGCCGCCCATGCTGATGCCGATCGCGCCCGCCGCGATGGTGGCGAGGTTCGCATCGCCCGTAAACCACACCGGCCACAGATGCCACGCGCGTCCTTTGCGTTCGGCGAGCGGCACGTAGTCGATCGAGCGCGATTCGATTCGCGATTTGGCGCGCGTCGGCTCGCCGGCCAGCACTTCGGCCATTGCGTCTTGTGTCATGTCTCCTCCAGTTGTGGGGTGGCGCAGGCAGCCACGCTTCGCGCGTAACCATCCTGCGCACCGTGCGCGACTGCGGAAAGCTTTTCCGGTTCCGGCCACGGCACAGTTATCCTACGGTTAACAACAAACCACTGGTTAACAATAGTACGCATCCTGGAGGGTTGAGACGCACTATCGCATCCTCCTATTGACGACATCTCCGAAATCGATTTGCTTTGCGACCGCGCAAGCGATCCCGCTATTCAACACTAAGGATACGCGGCATGCATCAAAGCGGAAGTCTTTTCACAACAACGTCAAGGGATAACCCTGATCGTGTATCGGCAGAATTTCTCTTATTCTTCCGTTAACCTATAGTTATGTTGTAACTGTCAGTTAATTTTCTAGCGCACCTCTCACACTGCGGCGGACCCCATGACCTATCTCCCGATCGAATTCCACAAGCCAGCCGACCTGCCCAAACTGCCGGCTGACTTCTGCGCCAACCCGGATCTCGCGTGGACCATTCCCGCGAGCTTCTATACCGCCGAGTCGGTCTACAAGGCGGAAGAGAAGCGCATCTTCGAGGACACCTGGATCTGCGTGGCACACCGCAGCGAACTGGCGGAGGCGAACGCCTACGTCACGCGCGAGATCGTCGGCGAAAGCATTCTGCTGGTGCGCGGCAAGGACAAGGTGCTGCGCGCCTTCTATAACGTCTGCCCGCACCGCGGCCATCAACTGCTCGAAGGCAGCGGCAAGGCGAAGAACGTCATCACCTGTCCGTATCACGCCTGGGCGTTCAAGCTGGACGGCGCACTCGCGCACGCCAACAACTGCGACCACGTGCAGTCGTTCGACAAGGAAAATTCGACCCTCGTGCCGGTGCGCGTGGAGGAATACGCGGGCTTCGTGTTCATCAACCTGAACCCGGAAGCGGACAACGTCGAAGCGCAACTGCCCGGCCTCGAAGCCAGCCTGCGCAACGCCTGCCCCGTGATCGACGACCTCAAGCTGGCCGCGCGCTTCGTCACGGAAACGCCCGCCAACTGGAAATCGATCGTCGATAACTACCTCGAGTGCTATCACTGCGGTCCGGCGCACCCCGGCTTCTCGGACTCGGTCAAGGTCGATCAGTACGCGCACACGCTGCACGGCAAGTGGACGCTGCAATTCGGCCAGGCGCAATCGTCGGAGCGTTCGTTCAAGCTCGATCCGTCGATCACGGACCCGAGCTTCCACGGCTACTGGGCGTGGCCGTGCACGATGTTCAACGTGCCGCCGGGCAGCGACTTCATGACGGTGATCTACGAATTCCCGATGAGCGCCGAAGTCACGCTCCAGCACTACGACATCTACTTCCTCAACGACGAGCCGACCGAAGAACAGCAAAAGCTGATCGAGTGGTATCGCACCGTGTTCCGCCCGGAAGACCTGCGCCTCGTGGAAAGCGTGCAGAAGGGCCTGAAATCGCGTGGCTATCGTGGCCAGGGCCGCATCATGGTCGACGAAAAACGCAGCGGTATCAGCGAGCACGGCATCGCGCACTTCCACAACCTGCTCGCGCAGCACTATCAGGGTTAAGGCGGGGACCGATATGACTTCGCTGCAACATCCCGGCCTGCTGCGTCAGCAGGCCTATATCGACGGCCAGTGGTGCAACGCCGCCGACGGCGCCACGCTGGCCGTGACCAATCCGTCCACGGGCGAGCACATCGCCGATGTGCCGAACATGGGCGCGCACGAAACGCGCGCGGCGATTGCGGCCGCGCAGCGCGCCCTGCCCGGCTGGCGCGCGACCACGGCGAAAGAACGCGCGCGCCTGCTGCGCAACTGGTTCGAACTGGTGATGGCGAACCAGGAAACGCTCGCCGAACTGATGACGCGCGAGCAAGGCAAACCGCTTGCCGAAGCGCGCGGCGAAATCGCCTACGCGGCCTCGTTCATCGAATGGTTCGCGGAGCAGGCCAAGCGCATCGACGGCGACGTGATCCCGAGCCCGAACCCGGATCAACGCCTTGTCGTGACGAAAGAGCCGATTGGCGTGTGCGCGGCGATTACGCCGTGGAATTTCCCGGCCGCGATGATCACGCGCAAGGCCGCGCCCGCGCTGGCCGCGGGTTGCACGATGGTGGTCAAGCCCGCCAACGAAACGCCGCTATCGGCGTTCGCGCTCGCGGCGCTGGCCGAGCAAGCCGGCATTCCGGCGGGCGTGCTCAACATCGTCACCGGCAAGTCGCGCGAAATCGGCCTGGAGATGACGTCGAGCCCGCTCGTGAAAAAGCTCAGCTTCACGGGTTCGACCGAAGTGGGCCGCCTGCTGATGCGCCAGTGCTCGGACACGGTCAAGAAAGTGTCGCTGGAACTGGGCGGCAACGCGCCCTTCATCGTATTCGACGATGCGGATCTCGACGCCGCAGTGGAAGGCGCGCTGCTTTCGAAGTATCGCAACGCGGGGCAAACCTGCGTCTGCGCGAACCGCTTCTACGTGCACGATTCGCTGTACGACGCCTTCTGCGAGCGCTTCGCGGCGCGCGTGGCGGCCTTCAAGGTGGACGACGGATTCGCCGATGGCGTGAATATCGGCCCGCTCATCACCGAAGCCGCGCGCGACAAAGTCGATGCGCTGGTGCGCGATGCCGTGGCGCAAGGCGCGCGCGTGATCACGGGTGGCGCGCGGCACGCACGCGGCGGCAACTTCTACGCGCCCACGGTGCTGGCCGATGCACAACCCGGCATGGCCGTGCTCAGCGAAGAAATCTTCGGACCTGTCGCGCCGATCGTGCGCTTTTCGAGCGACGCCGAAGTCGTGCAGCTTGCCAACGACTCGATTTATGGCCTGGCCGCGTATTTCTATAGCCGCGACATCGGCCGCATCTGGCGTGTGGCGGAACAGCTCGAATACGGCATCGTCGGCATCAATACGGGGCTGATCTCGAATGAAGTCGCGCCGTTTGGCGGCGTGAAGCAATCGGGCATTGGCCGCGAAGGCTCGAAGTACGGCATCGAAGATTATCTGTCGATCAAGTATCTCTGCATGGGTGGCGTAACACGCTGAAACCGCGCTGAAGCACGCTGCGTTGCACGCGGATGCGGTGAGTCATCGCATCCGCTATTTATCCGAATTTCGAATCAGAATTACCCGCCAGCGGTAAAGGAAGGCACCATGAACGCCCGCGAATCGATCACTGTCGACGTTGTCGCCGTCGAGCAACTTACTCCGCTGATCAAGCGCTTCACGCTCGCGCTGCCCGATGGCGCGCCGCTGCCCGCTTTTAGCGGCGGCGCACACGTGCTGGTCTCGATGCAGGACGGCGAGCAGTGGCATCACAATGCCTATTCGCTGCTCAGTTCGCCGCACGATACGCGGCAGTATCAGATCGCCGTGCGGCGCGAGGAAGCTTCGCGGGGCGGGTCGGCGTTTATGCATGAACGCGTGGCGGTGGGGACGCGGCTTGCTATTGGGACGCCAGCGAATCTTTTTGAACTCGCTAAAGGCGCGAGCAGGCATGTGTTTATTGCTGGCGGTATTGGGGTTACGCCTTTTCTTGCGCAGCTTGCTGAGCATGGCCCGGATGCTTGTGCGCTTGAGCTTCATTATGCGTTTCGGAGTCCGCAGCATGGGGCGTTTGTCGATGAGCTAATGGCGGGGCCGCATGCGGAGAATGTGCATTGCTACGCCGATAGCGAAGGGCAGCGGCTCGATCTTTTGAATCTCTTCAAGACTCTGCCTGCGGATGCGCATGTTTATGTTTGCGGGCCGCAAGGGCTCAATGATGCGGTTTATGCGAATGCCGCTTTGCTGGGGTGGCCTAAGGCGCAGTTGCATTCGGAGCAGTTTGCTGCGGGTGATACGGGAGGGAAGGCTTTTACTGTTGTGCTGGCGAAGTCTGGGATTGAGGTGGTAGTGGGTGAGGATGAGTCCATTCTTAAGGCTATCGAACGCGTTGGGGTGACGGTGGAGTCGCTTTGTCGTGAAGGTGTTTGTGGGACCTGTGAGGTCGCTATTCTCGAAGGTGAGGCGGATCATCGGGATCAGTATCTTGATGATGATGAGAAGGCGGCGCAGAGGACTATTTTGCTTTGTGTTTCTAGGGCGCTTGGTTCGCGGCTTGTTATTGATCTTTGATGCTTTTTTTGTTGGCATTTCCTTGTTTTCGTGTCGGTCTATTAGCGTCGCCCCTGTGCGGGGCGGCACCTACTTTTCTTTGCAGCGGCAAAGAAAAGTAGGCAAAAGAAAGCCGCTACAAACGCCAGAATGACGCAGTCCACAAACAGCCTTTTAGGGGGAAAGGTATAGGAGCATCCGGTCCCTCGCGCCACCAAAGCTAGTGACAAGGCGCCCGCCCACCCGGGGGCGCTGCGCGCCCCGATGGGCATAACGCAAACCGAAGGTTTGCTGGTTTCACTGGCAAACCCGACCGTTGCGCGCGCAGCGAGCAACGGGATGTATGACGGCTTTGTCACTGGCTTTGAAGGCGCGAGGTGACGGACGCCCCTATACCATTCCCCGTGTAAGGCTGGTTGTGGACTGCGTCACATTGGCGGTGTGAGCGGCTTTCTTTTGCCTACTTTTCTTTGCCGCTGCAAAGAAAAGTAGGTGCCGCCCCGCACAGGGGCAACGCTAATAGACCGACACGAAAACAAGGAAATGCCAACAAAAACCCCCAACAACAAACCCAAACCCAAACCCCAAAAAAACCACCCCCCACCCCAATCCGCTAAACTACCACCTCCACCCCACCCACCAACAAGCGGCGCCCAGCCGCGCCACTCGCGCGAATTGTCAGAGAGGGAAATGGATGTCCGAGGATACGTTCGCGTTCCGTCTCAAGGTGCTGCTCGAGCACAAGAAGCTCAGCCTTCAGCAAGTGGCCGACGCCGTCGGCATCTCCCGCCCTGCCGTGCACAAATGGACCCGCGGCGGCGAAATCGACTATTCGAATCTGCGCCGCCTCGCAGCCTTCCTCGACGTCAACTGGGTCTGGCTGCGCTACGGCGATGAAGCCGTGCGCGATCTCGGTATCGCAGGCACCACCGAGCTGCCCATGACCGATCTGCGCCGCCGCTACACCGCCGAGATCATGTCCAACGAAGCCCGCATGAAGCACGCGCAGGAGGCGGCCGGCATCGTCACGTGGGAATGGAATCTGGTCGCCGATGAACTCATCTACTCGAGCAACTGCGAAAAGCTCTACGGCCGCGAAATCCACAGTAACGAAGAGTTCTGGGAAATCCTTCATCCGGAAGATTCGATCTGGCTCAATGCCGATGCCCTGAAAGATCTGGTCGCGAGCAAGGCGCCGCGCGTGTGGGACTTCCGCATCATCCTGCCCGATGGACAGATTCGCTGGATCGAATCGCGCGTGGCCACGCTGCTCGACGATGCGGGCCGCCCCGTGCGCGTGGTGGGCACGACCATCGATATCAGCGCGCGCAAGGATGCGGAATCCGCGCTGCAACGCCGTCTGCAACTGCTCAACGACGCCGCGCGTATCGCCGGTGTGGGCGCGTGGCGCTGGCTGCGCGCGCAGGACGAACTGATCGTCTCGGACGAATGGTGTCGTCTCTTTGGCGTCGATCCGGCCAAGGCCCCGCGTCACTACATCGAGTTGTCGCAGCACATTCATCCCGACGATCGCGCCGCACGCGAGAGCGCCGTCAACGATGCACTCGCGCGTCGCGCCGATTATCGCGTGCTCTATCGCGCGTCGCTGCCCGACGATACCTGGCGCCTCGTGGTGGAACAGGGTCAGGCGCGCGTCGCGCCGCATGGCGAGGATGTCTGGCTCACGGCGCTGTGCCGCGCGGCGCAACCCGCCGATATGCAAAGCGCCGCGCAACCGCCCGCCGAAGATAGCGCGGCCTGAACGCGCGCAGATTCTTCACAGAAGCACGAATCGCGCGGACCGCTCATCACGCCCGCGCGCATTCATCGGTTATTTGCCGCTCGCGCTCCCGCGCGCCAGCTTCAACGCCAGCAGCGCCAGCACGCTCACCGCCGCAATCAACGCCGCCCACAACACGTAGCGCCGTCGCGCGTCGTGGTCTTGATCCGCATCGGCAAGCGTGGGTTCCGGCGCGCTCACTGCTTTCACTTCGCCAAGCCGCGCCGGCGCGATTTCCTGCGTGCCGCCGGGCAGCAACTCATCGCGCGAAATTGCCACGGGCGTGAGCGTGCGGTTGCCGACCGCCAGTTCGAACGGCGGGTTGCCGCGCGCGAGAAACGTCAGTTGCGCCGCGCGCCAGCCCACCGCAATCACCGGCAAGCCATCGCCGATACCGCCGCTACGCGTATCGACCAGCACGCGCCAGTGCCGGTCGGTGTTGGCGGCGAACTTGATCGGCTCGTTGCGCTTCTCGCCCTGCTTGTCTTCGAGGCGGAACAGCGAGGCGCTCTCCACCGCCAGCCACGGCTGCTGCGAGCCGCTGCGCGAGTAGATCGTCGCGTTCGCCAGCGTGTTGCGTTGAGGCAGGCCGAAGCGCAGCGCGTCGACGGGATAGGCGCCGTCGGTGTCGAACAGATATTCGCCGCCCGTCTGCCCCGCGCGCACGCGCATGTCGCGCCATTGTTCGCGGGCGGCATCGGAATCGGGATTGGCCGCCGCGCGCGACGACGTTTCGATTTCGATGGCGCCGATCTCCGGTGCGTCGTCGAGCCAATGCAGGCGCAGATAGCGCCGCCGCAGCCCTTCGATATCCACGCGCTCCTGCACGAGCAGTTTGCCGTCGCGGCTCAGGCGCAGCAGTTCGGTATCGCCGAGCGGCTCCCATGCGCGCAGGTCGTCGGATTGTTCGACCGTCACGCGGCCCTGATACCCATCGTTGCGCAGATGAATCCAGAGGCCGTCGACGTTCGCGTGATCCTGGCCCAGATCGACCAGCTCGCCGTGCTGCGCCGCGCCCGCATTCTGCGCCTGGGCGCGCGCGTGCAACGAGCCATCGGCGGCGATCGTCACGCCCAGCGGGCCGCCCGACGCATCGACATTCGCCCCCGGCAGCGCGAACCATTCGACATTGCGCCGCGCGCGGCTGACGTTGAGCGGCTGCGCCGCGCTGTCGAGCGTGTAGGCAACCAGCTCGCCCGCGCCGTTCAGAACGCGCAGATCGCCGAGGTCGCCGCGCGCGCTCGCGGCGTAGACGCTCTGCGGCACGGTCATGGTGTAGTAGGCCGCATTGCCGGTCAGCTCGATCGCGTATCGATGCGCGAACTGAGGATCGGCGGCAGGCGCGGCGGCAGGCGCTGCGCCCGCCGCAACGAGCAGCGCGCCGCCCAGCGCGAGTCGGGCCAGCTTCATGATTTCGCCTCCTCGGCCAGCGCCTGCTTCGGCGGCAGCGGCGAAAAATAGCCGATCACCAGCAGCAACACACCCACGCCGATAAACGACACGATGCGCTGCACGCCCTGCACGTGCGAGAGATCGAAGATAAACAGTTTGACGACGGTGACCGCCAGCAGCGTACCGCCGACAAACCACAGCACGCGCTTGCCGCGCCGCGTGCTCCAGACCATCACCGAAAGCGCGCAGACCGTCCAGAACAGCGACACCGCCACCTGCGCGAGCGTCGAATGCACGAGATCGTCGATGTCGTACGGAATGTCCGCCCAGTGGCTCAGCGTGCGCAGCAACACGGTGTTGAGCCAGAGGAACAGCGTCGCGCCGGCGAGCGTCGCCATGCCGACGCGCCAGTCGTCGGTCGGGCTGAGGCTGCGCTTCATGCGCGCGAGCCACCACGCCGCGATGGCGAAAACGGCAATCGCCAGCAGATCGAGCGGATTGAGGAACGGCATACGCGCGAGCCGCCCGCCATTTTCGGTGAGCGTGGCAAACAGCGTCCAGAACCACATGATCGCAACGAGCGGCGCCGCCGCGTAAGTGATCACGCGCGCGGCCGTTTCGCGGCGCACGAAGCGCAGCGCAGCCGCAATCACCACGCACCATCCGGCGATGAAGATCTCCTGCCACGCGAACGTCGACAGCACGGCACCGACGTCATAGGGCGCGAGCGCATAGTGATGCAGACCGCGCAGAATCAGGCTGTTGAACCACAGGAACGCGGTCGCGAGCGCCGCGTAACCCAGCGCCGCAAACTCCAGCGTGACGCCCAGCGCACGCAGACGTCTGATCCACACGAACACGGCGAGCACCGCCAGCATCTGCGCGACATCGAGCGGATTGAGCAGCGGAATCCAGACGAGCGGCGAGGCATCGCCGGCGCTCTGCGCGCTCGCCACGCTCCACGCCCACAGCAGGACGGCGAGCGGCGCCGCGCCCCAGATCACATAAGCGCGCTCGAAGCGCTGCACCGGCCAGCGCAGCCGCGAGCCCGCGCCCGCGATGGCCAGCAGCATCGCGCCCATGCCATACGCCCACGCGCTCCAACTCCAGGCGCCTTCGGGCACCCAGTCGCGCATCGTCCAGTAGCCTTCCTGCGCGAGGAACGCACACAGATTCCAGAACATCAGCGTGTGCAGCGGCGCGAGAAAACGCTCCGCGACATCGCGCTGCTGGCGCAGCAACAAGACATAAGCGCCGACAAACGCAACCGGCCACGCGACAAAGCCCAGCGAATGCAGCGGCACCCACTGAGCGAAGAATGCGCGCGTGAGCGTGACGGCGATAACCGGTGCGAGCGCCAGCGCGACCAGCTCGGCGAGCGGCCACGACAGCCGGCGGCGCGCGATGTGCGCGAGCCATGCCGTGAGGACGAACAGCAGCAGCAGCGCGTCGGGCAGGAAACCGGAGGAAGCCGGATAGGCATGCACCGCCGCAAAACGCACGATTTCCCAGCTACCGCCGCCGAGCCACCACGCCAGGCCCCAGATCGCGCCCGCGAAACCCCATTGCGGCAGCCACGGCTGCCACTCGCGCGCCTCGTTGCGGCCGTGCAGCCACCAGCCCGTGAACACGCCCGCCAGCGCGATCAGCAAGGTCGCGATCCAGGTCGAGTTGAGCAAGGGCAGACCCGTCGAATAGCCCTGTTCGGCGATGCTGTACGCGAACGCGCAGGCGGCCGCACACTGCATGAAGACGCCGAAGTAAAACGGCTGCAGACGTCGCTCGCGCACGCCCAGCCAGACGAGTGCGGCGCCTTCGACGGCCCAGGCGGCGCTCGTCGTCGGGCCGGAGAAGGCGAACGGCAGGGCGAGCGTCGCGAACAGCACGGCAATCGCCAGCATCGATTCGAACAGCAGGCCCAGACGCGCACGGCGCGGGCGCAGCCATGCCGCCACGCCCAGATAGAACGCCGCGAGCGCCACGGCGCTGTAGGCAAGGCCGAACGGCACGTTGCGCATCAGCGCGGCCTGCAGCCCCGCGACGACGATCGGCGTGCCGAAAACAAGCGTGCCGTCGATGTAGTGCTTGAGCGCGATCTCGCGATGACGCGCGTAGAGCAGCGCGATGCCCGCGTAGATCAGGAAGAAGGCGATCAGGAACGGCTCGGTGGACGCGAGCAGTTCGGGCCGGTACGCCGTCACGCCCCAAGCCGTACCGATGGTGAAGGTAAAGACGAAACCGAGCAGATTGAGCGGGCGCCAGGCCTTGAACCACGCCATCGCCAGAATGCCGATGTTCAGCACGAGGTAGTACGAGAACAGCGCGACATGGTTACCGCTGCCATTGGACAGCAGGATGGGCGCGAGAAAGCCGCCCGCGCTGCCCATGAAGGCGAGCGGCCGCGCATCCTGGCGCACGGCCAGAAAGGCGCCCAGCCCGCAGATCGCGATCATGAAACCGAGCGCCGCGCCGCCAGGCAGCAGGTCGTAGAGCTTCGCCGCGGCGAACACGACCAGATAGAGAATGCCGAGACCGCCGCCTTGCAGCACCATGCCGTAAGCGCCGCGGCGCATGCCGATGCGCTGGCCCGCGACGAGCATCGCGATTGCGCCGGCCGCCACGCCGGCAATGCGGAATTCGATCGGCAGCAGGCTGTTGTCGGCGGCGTACTTGAGCAGGAAGGCCACGCCGAACAGCAGCACGATGATCCCCACGCGCACGACCGTGTTGCCGCCGAGCAGCCAGCCGATCCCCGCGCTGATAAGGCGATCGATGATGTTCGGTTTGGCGGGTTCGGCAGGCTGCGCGGGTTTGAGCGGTTCGGCGGGCTTGGCCGCAGCCATGGCGGGCGCGGCCTGATCGTCGGCGAATTCGGCGTAGGCCGCCTCGGGCACCGGTTGCGCGGGTTCTTCGCGCGGCGCTTCGGCCTGCGGTGCGCGCGCCTGCTCGACCTCGGGCGCCGGTGCCTCGCGCGGCGGCGCGACCGGTTCGACTGGTTGCGGCGTGGCTGGTCGCGGCTCGACCGCCGCCGGACCGTGCACGAACGTGGTCGCCTCGCGCGCGGCCACGCCCATCGACGAGCGCAGCATCGCCACCTCGGCCTCGAGCCGCGCCACGCGCTCGTGCAGCACACTCACGCTCTGCTGCCAGGACACGTGCGTGCCCTGCACCGCGGGCGTGCTGCTCTTGCGCGGCTTTTTCAGTATCAGCCCAATCACACCGCCGACCATGGCGCCCAGAAACCCGAGCGACATCGAATCGGCACCATTACTCCACGCGACCAATATGCCCGCCACCAAGCCGAGCGCCGCCAGAATCCACACAATCAATCAAGACCTCCCTTTTTTCTTGTTCATTTTTTGACTTGCCCAACCCGCGACATCGCCGGCATCACCAGCTATCCGACGCCCCGCCGCCGCCGCTCTTGCCCCCGCCGCCTGAAAACCGGCCCGGCGAGCCCGAGCCCGATTTCGAAAACCAGCCAAACCACGACGACGATTTCGACGACGATCGCGAACCCCACACCCCGAATGGCTCGCCGATCCGCGTGACGATCAGCCCTACCACGGCGATCGTGCTGCCGATCGCGCCCAGCACCTGGCCAACCGAATAACCCATCGAATGGCCGATGGCGATACACACGCCCAGCACGGCGGCAATGGCCGCCGTCCAGATGCGCACGCGCGCCGAACGCACGAGCCCGATGCCGAGCAGCATCGGCGCCACGCCGCTCAGCACCGGCAACAACAGCGCAAACACCAAGGTCCAGCCCCAACTTCCGGCGTCCACCGTGCCGCGCGGCAACCCGACGACCAGCGCAACCGACGAAGCCAGGTAGCTGCCCGGCAGAAAAATCTTCCACGACAGCTTGCGCCACGCCGCCACCACGCCCAACACCACGTTCGCGAGCGCAAGCAAGGTCCAGAAAATCGGCGATACGGGTTTCGGCGCAGGCGGCTTGATCTGCGCGGCCCGCGCCTGCTGCGCGAGGATTTCCTGCGTCATGACTTCGAAGTGCTGCGACAGCGCGTTCACCGCGTCGCGGATACCGCGCTCGAAATGGCCGCTGCGAAACGCGGGCACGATGCGCGTGCGAATGATGTCCGCAGCCAGAACATCGGGAATCGTGCCTTCCAGCCCGTAACCCACCTCGATACGCACGCGATGGTCCTTGAGCGCCGCGACCAATAGCACGCCGTTGTCGATGTTCTGCTGGCCGAGCTTCCATTTGTCGAAGACCGCCGTGGCGTATTGCTCGATCGACTGCTGGCCGGTCGTTTCGACCAGCAGCACGGCGAGTTGCACACCCGTCGTGTCTTCGAGACTGGCCAGGCGGCGCGTCAGTTCGGCCTTGCAGGCGGCCGTGACGATGCCGGTGGTGTCGGTCACGCGGCCAGCGAGATCGGGAACGCCAACGGACGTTTGAGGAAGCGATGCGGCATCGGCGTTCACGACATGCGAGCACGCGTCCGTTGCGCTGGCAACGACCGGCGCTAACGCCTGCGAGGCGACATCGGCCGGCATTGGCTCCGAACCGTCGGCGCGCGCGCATGCACAGGCGAGCATCATCGCGAGGCCTGTCAATGCGCGAGCAGGCACGGCCAGGCCGCGCTGCAATCCTGTCGTTAATGGTGGCACTGCAACCGGTCTCTTTTACTCTTGACATTATTTCGGCCGATAAAATCGCATTTTTTACCGGATTGAATATGGCAGCGACTTATTGAACGTCTTATTGAACATCGATAAGCTGCGAGATTTTATCGTTTTGATTGTTTCACGCGCAGATAATTGATAAAAAAGCGCGATTATAATCATCGCGGATATTGATCCATTCGGCATATTCGAATGGTATTGATGGATGCCGGTCGCAAAGCGTCCGCTTTGGATACGCGTAAGACATGGCGGCGCGGGCTCGAAGCAACGCCGGTTTGCTTCATGCTTCGCGCGAACTCACCCGCACCATCGCGTCGACGGCCGCCGCCACATCGGGGTCGAGTTGCGGCCAGCGATCGGGCGGCATCTCGGCGATGGACCGCACGCGCGGTTGACGCACCGCCGCCGCGCCCGCTGCTTCGGGCGTTGCGTCGCCGTAGCGGTAAACCAGCGTGCGGCGCGGCGCCAGCACCTCGGAGACCTGCACGATGCCCGCGTCGAGCCACAGGCGCAGAATCGCCCGCACGCTGCGCACATCGACCTGCGCCCGCACCGCCAGCTCCGACGTCGTACCGCTTGCGCCGTCCTGCATCGCCGCGATCAGACGCCGCGCCAACTCTCCTTTCTCACGCATCCTCGCTCCCAGGTCACGCCGGCAAAACGTCAACGCTAACCCGGGTGCGCGCGGGTTCATCCTGAAAATCGGCTGGGCAATGCGACCGCAATCAGGCGCATCTCAATCGAGATGCAATCGCCGATGCGTTTCAAAGAGAATTGGAGAATCGACGTGGCCGCCCAAACCTCTATGCTCCCTATCCGCATGGATGAAAAGGCCTGCGACACGTGCGCAGCCATCCACGTAGACGAAGAAATAGAAAATCAGGCGGATATCTTGATCGACAATCCAGAACCCGGCCGCATGGGCCGCGTTCCGGAAACACGCGAACGGGCGCTCACGCGTCAACCTCAACAACAGTGGCCGCCCGCGCAACGCATCTGACGTCACGCAGGCCTGCACGTTCTACATCAAAGCGCTTGCGCCACTGCCCGGCCCACATCACCGGTCTTCGCCTCGCCGCCCATATCCGGCGTGCGCGGGCCTTCCACCAGCACTTTTTCGATCGCCTGCATGATCGCATCGTGCGCGGCCTTGAACTGCGCGTCGCCGTTGCCGAGGAAGTCGAGCATCATCGCGCCCGACCAGATCATGGCGATGGGGTTAGCGATTTCCTTGCCGAAAATATCGGGCGCCGACCCATGCACCGGCTCGAACAGCGACGGGAAATTGCGCTCGGGATTCAGGTTCGCCGATGCCGCCAGACCAATCGTGCCCGTGCAGGCAGGACCGAGGTCGGAAAGAATATCGCCGAACAGATTGGACGCCACCACCACATCGAAGCGATCCGGTTGCAGCACGAAACGCGCGCACAGAATGTCGATGTGCTGCTTGTCCCATTTCACATCCGGATAAGCCTCGCCCATAGCGGCCACGCGCTCGTCCCAATACGGCATGCTGATCGAAATGCCATTCGATTTCGTCGCCGCCGTGAGTTTCTTGCGGCCGCGCTGATTCGCGAGTTCGAATGCGTACTTGAGAATGCGATCCGTGCCCTGACGCGTGAATACCGACTCCTGCAGCACGAATTCGCGATCCGTGCCTTCGAACATCTTGCCGCCCACCGAGCTATATTCGCCTTCGGTGTTTTCGCGCACCACGAAAAAGTCGATATCGCCGGGCTTGCGGTTCGCGAGCGGGCACGGCACGCCGGGCAGCAAACGCACCGGACGCAGATTCACATACTGGTCGAATTCGCGGCGGAATTTGAGCAGCGAACCCCACAGCGAAATATGATCGGGCACCTTGTCGGGCCAGCCCACCGCGCCGAAGTAAATCGCGTCGAAACCCTTGAGCGTGGCGAACCAGTCGTCCGGCATCATCTTGCCGTGCTCGAGGTAATAATCGCAGCTGGCCCAGTCGAAATGCGTGAATTCGATCGACAGACCGAATTTTGCTGCCGCCGCCTCCACGACGCGCACGCCCTCGGGCATCACTTCCAGGCCAATGCCGTCGCCGGGAATCGCTGCGATGCGGTAGGTCTTGCTCATGTCTCGTTCTCCGTTGCTCGTTTGCTCGATGACTCGATGTGGCGCGCCGCGATTGGCGCGCTTCGATAACCGCAAGCATGCCCCAGAAAGCGCAGAAACATTAGCCCCCGAGGCGTGGAGACATTAAACACGATTCGTGAATGATGCGGAATGTCACGCGCGTTCCCGCATCGATCTGGTTGCATGCGCAACCAGATTGCCAACCGTCGACGTTCGACTCAACGCCCGACGCGGCTCTGCAAATGCGCCGGATAACGGTCGCCCACGATATCGACCTGCCTGAGCGCCGCTTCGATCGCCGCCAGATCGGCGGCATCGAGCGTCAGGGCCGCCGCGCCGACATTCTCTTCAAGCCGATGCCTCTTGGTCGTGCCCGGAATCGGCACGATCCACGGCTTCTGCGCGAGCAGCCACGCAATGGCGATCTGCGCGCGCGTCGCGCCCTTGCCCGCGGCAATCGCGCCCAGCACGTCCACGAGGGCCGCATTGGCCTTGCGGTTTTCTTCCGAGAAACGCGGCACCACGTTACGGAAATCGCTCTGATCGAATTGCGTGTTTTCGTCGATGGCGCCGGTGAGAAAGCCCTTGCCCAGCGGACTGAACGGCACGAAGCCGATCCCCAGTTCTTCCAGCACCGGCAGCACCGATGTTTCCGGCTCGCGCCACCACAGCGAATACTCGCTTTGCAGCGCTGCAACCGGCTGCACCGCATGCGCGCGGCGAATCGACTGCTCGCCGGCCTCCGACATGCCGAAGTGCTTGACCTTGCCTTCCTTGATCAGATCGGCGACAGTGCCCGCCACGTCCTCGACCGGCACATTCGGATCGACGCGATGCTGATAGAACAAGTCGATGCGATCGGTCTTCAGACGCTTGAGCGCGGCTTCCGCTACGGCGCGAATGCGCTCCGGGCGGCTGTCGAGCGGCTTCTTCGCATCGCCGTCCTGAAAGCCAAACTTGGTGGCGATCACCACCTGATCGCGCATCGGCGCGAGCGCTTCGCCCAGCAGCGTTTCGTTGACGAACGGTCCGTAGGCTTCGGCGGTATCGAAGAACGTCACGCCGCGCTCGAACGCCGCGCGAATCAGCGCCACGCCTTCCGACGTGCTGGTGGCGGGGCCGTATCCAAAGCTCAGGCCCATGCAGCCGAGCCCGATCGCCGAGACTTCCAGGCCGCTCTTGCCCAATGTGCGCTTGTCCATGCGTGCTCTCCCGTTGATGAATTGCGATGCCATGCAGTGTAGAACGCGATATCTGGCTCAACAATCGGCCTGAAGCTGCATGAGCTAGTGAGAAAAATTCATCTATGGCGAGCGCCATCTGGGAACGCGTACTTTTAAACTGCCATCTCCAGCAGCGCGCGCGTGGCCGCCGCACGATCGTAGGCGCGCGTGGCGATCACCACTTCGCTAAAGCCGTTCGCCATCGCCAGCGGCTTGAAGACGGCGTCCTCCACGTCGAAGCGCGCGAGTGTGCGCGGCACGAGTCCCACGCCCAGACCGGCCGCTGCAAAGCGCATCACGCCCACGGAATCGGTCGTGCGCAGCGTGCTGGCCGGCTCGAACCCGGCTTCCAGACAAAGCTCCAGCGCGCGATGCCCAAGGCCCACGCCGGCCGGATCATCCACCACGATCAGGCGATCCTCCGCGACTTCACGCAAGCTCACGCGCTTTCTGCACGCCAGCCGATGATCGCGCGCGAGCACCAGATCGAGCGGCGTGCGCGAAAAAGGCGTGATGCGGATCGAGCCCGGCAGCGGGCCCGGCGGCGAACGCAAAAACGCCACGTCGATCCGCTCGTCCGCCAGCGCGCTCATCTGCTCCTGCACCGAAATCCCGCGCAATTCCAGTTCGACCTCGGGGCGCGCCTGGGTGAAGCGCTTGAGCAACGCGGGCAATTCGGGTTCGAGCACGATCGAATTCGCGTAGGCGATACACAGCTTGCCGAGTTCGCCGCGACTCGCACGCCGCCCCGCCAGCACGGCCGTTTCGGCCTGCGCGAGCGCCGCGCGCGCATGGTCGAGAAACACGGTGCCCGCCGGGGTGAGTTCGATGCCGCGCCGCACGCGATGAAACACCTTGAAGCCCAACTGCGTTTCCAGCGCCTTGATCTGCTGCGTCACCGCGGGTTGCGCAATCCCCAGACGCTCGGCCGTATGGCCGAAATGCAGTTCCTCGGCGGCGATCACGAAGGTGCGGAAGTGACGGAAATCCATCGTCGGCTCCGGTTTAAAAATAAGATTATCTTATCAAAATCACCGGTTTCGATTTATTGATTCAATCGTTCGCAAGGGGTCAAATAGAGCCCGTCAGCAACCCGATGGACCGCAATACCATGCATCAGCAGAACGAATTCGCAGCAAACCTTCCCCACAACGCAGAAGAACACCACGCGCCCGTCAACGACCTGCGCTCGGCGCTGGCGCGCATCGCCAACGAGCCCGGCCAGCTTCTCGAAACCGGCCACGAAGTCGATCCGCACGGCCAACTCGCGGGCGTCTACAAGCGCATCGGCGCGGGCGGCACGGTCGAGCGTCCGACGCGCCTCGGCCCGGCGATGATCTTCAACAGCATCAAGGGTTATCCGCAAAGCCGCGTGCTGGTCGGCCTGATGGCCAGCCGCAAGCGCGTCGGCATGCTGCTCGATGCGCCGTCGCGCCGCCTCACGCAGCGCATGGCCGAAGCCGTGCGCAACGCCATCGCGCCGGTCACCGTGCCGCGCGAGAACGCGCCCTGCCAGCAGACCGTGCATCTGGCGAGCGACCCGGACTTCGATCTGCGCAAGCTGATTCCCGCGCCCACCAACACCACGAGCGACGCCGGCCCGTTCCTGTGCCTGGGCCTCGCGCTCGCCAGCGATCCCGACACCGGCCACGCCGACGTCACGATCCACCGCCTGTGCGTGCAAAGCCGCGACGAACTCTCGATCTTCTTCGCGCCGGGCCGCCATATCGACGCCTTCCGCCAGAAGGCCGAAGCGCGCGGCGAAGCGCTGCCCGTCTCGATCAACATGGGCCTCGATCCGGCGATCCACATCGGCGCGTGTTTCGAGGCGCCCACCACGCCGCTCGGTTTCGACGAACTGTCGATCGCAGGCGGCCTGCGCGGCACGCCGGTCGAACTGGTCGATTGCGTGAGCGTCGCGCAGAAGTCGATCGCGCGCGCCGAGATCGTCATCGAAGGGGAAATCCTGCCGAATGTGCGCGTGGTCGAAGACCAGAACACCCACACCGACCACGCGATGCCGGAATTCCCCGGCTATAACGGCCCGGCCAATCCGTCGCTGCCGGTCATCAAGGTCAAGGCCGTGACGATGCGCCACGGCGCGATCATGCAGACGCTCGTCGGCCCCGGCGAAGAGCACACCAACCTCGCGGGCATTCCCACCGAAGCCAGCATCTACAACGCCGTGGAAGCGGCCATGCCGGGCTTCGTGAGCCAGGTCTACGCGCACACGGCCGGCGGCGGCAAGCTGCTCGCGGTGATGCAGGTCAACAAGCGCAACGCGTTCGACGACGGCCGCGCGCGCCAGGCCGCGCTGATCGCGCTGGGCGTGTATTCGGAGCTCAAGCACGTGATTCTCGTCGATGAAGACGTCGATCCCTTCGACAGCGACGACGTGCTCTGGGCCATGACCACGCGCTATCAGGGCGACGTCTCGTCGATGGTGCTGCCCAAGGTGAACGGCCACGTGCTCGACCCGTCGCAGACGCCCGACTTCAACCCGGCGCTGCCCGCGCGCGGCGTGACCTGCAAGGTGGTATTCGACTGCACGGCGCCCTTCCATCTGCGCGGCGAATTCGAGCGCGCGAAGTTCATGGAAGTCGATCCGCGTCCGTGGGCGCCGTCGCTGTTCGACGATAAGGCGGGCGACGATCATGAGTAAGCGCGCACTCGATGGCCGCAAGCGTCTGATCGTCGGCGTGACGGGCGCAACGGGTTTCATCTACGCGGAGCGCACGCTGCGCCTGTTGCGCGACATGGGCGTGGAAACGCATCTGGTAATGTCGCGCGCGGCCGAACTCACGCGCGAATACGAGTCCTCGCTCGCCCGCGACGAAGTCCACGCACTGGCCGATCACGTCCATGCGATCGCCGATGTAGGCGCGTCGATTTCATCGGGATCGTTTCGCACGCTCGGCATGCTGGTGGTGCCATGCTCGATGCGCACGGTGGGCGAGATCGCCTCCGGCGTCACCAGCACGCTGCTCACGCGCGCCGCCGACGTCGTGCTCAAGGAACGTCTGCCGCTCGTGCTGATGGTGCGCGAAACGCCGCTGAACCTGATTCATCTGCGCAATATGACGACGGTGACCGAAGCGGGTGCCGTGGTGTTTCCGCCCGTGCCCGCGTTCTACGCGAAGCCGCAGAGCCTGGAAGAGATGGTCGATCATTCGGTGAGCCGCGCGCTCGACCAGTTCGGCCTCGACACCGAGCGCATCGAGGCGTGGCGCGATATGCCCAGTGTGCGGGCGGCATGACGGTCCTCCCATGAGACTTCACTGAGGTCGCGCCGGTTGCCCTCTTTGCGAGGACCAACCGGCGCATTTTCGCAACGCCGCGCGCCCGCGCGGTTGACGCCTCGATCCTGCGCCCCTACCCTTGCGCGCTGATGGTTTCCCGCGAGGGAATCAAAAGGGAACGCAGTAGAGGCGCACGCGCCTGAAGTCTGCGGCTGCCCCCGCAACTGTGAGCGGCGAGTCCATGCCACACGTGCCACTGGGAAACCGGGAAGGCCGGCCTGGGCGGCGACCCGCGAGCCAGGAGACCTGCCATCGACCGAGGTCCAAGCAGCCGCGCCGGGCGGGGTGTCCCGATGCGCCAGCGCCGCCCGCTCGCGCGGGCACGCGCCTGTTGCAAGGACAGCCCGACCTCAGGAACTGTCTCATGTCCACTGTTTTGCCCACGGCCGCCGCGTCTGGCGGCCTGCGCCGCCGCGTCACCGGCATTTACCTCGTGCTTGCCGCCTTCAACATCGGCGCATGGATCTGGGCGTTTATCGCCTTTCACGCGCATCCGCTGCTGCTCGGCACCGGCCTGCTCGCCTATGGCTTCGGCCTGCGCCACGCCGTCGACGCCGATCACATCGCCGCCATCGACAACGTCACGCGCAAGCTGATGCAGGACGGCCAGCGCCCCGTCACCGTCGGCTTTTTCTTCGCGCTCGGCCATTCGGCCGTGGTGCTGCTGGTGGCCGCGGCCGTCGCCGCCACGGCCGCCGCGCTGGAAACCCGCGTCGAAGCCTGGAAGGATATCGGCGGCGTGATTTCCACCAGCGTTTCCGCGCTGTTCCTGTTCCTGATCGCCGCGATGAACATCGTGATCCTGCGCGGCGTGTGGCGCGCCTTCACGCGCGTGCGCCGCGGCGAACCCTACGACCACGACGATCTCGATCTGCTGCTCAACAATCGCGGCCTGCTGGCGCGCCTGTTTCGTCCGCTGTTCCGGCTGGTCTCGAATCCCGCGTGGATGCTGCCGCTGGGTTTCCTGTTCGGACTCGGCTTCGATACGGCGACGGAAGTGAGTCTGCTGGGCATTTCCGCGAGCCAGGCGTCGCAAGGCGTGTCGATGAGCGTGGTGCTGGTGTTTCCCGTTTTGTTCGCGGCCGGCATGTCGCTCGTCGATACCACCGACGGCGTGCTGATGCTCGGCGCCTACGACTGGGCCTTCGTGCGGCCCATTCGCAAGCTCTATTACAACCTCACGATCACGCTGGTTTCGGTGGCCGTGGCGGTGCTGATCGGCGGGATTGAAACGCTCGGGCTGCTGAACGACCGGTTCGGTTTCAAGGGCCTCTTCTGGGATGCCATCGGCACGCTCAACGATAACTTCAATAATCTGGGCTTCGTCATCATCGGCGTGTTTGTGTTTGCGTGGGTGGCGTCGTTCGTCATCTATCGGCTCAAAGGTTACGACGATCTGCCGGTGCATCCGGCCGGCCAGTAAGCGGGGTTCCATGACTATGAAGCGTTTCTCATGGCTCGCGGCCGGCGCGATCACGGCCTGCGCGTGGCAAACGGCGCACGCCGACGACACCACGCTGCCCAACATCCTCGTCACCGGCGACACGCAGCATCTGCCGCAATCGTTCGACGGCCGCTACGCCAGCACGCAGGTGCTCACGCGCGCCGACCTCGATCGCCTTTCGCCCGCCGATCCCAGCATCACCCAGGCGCTCGCTACGCTGCCCGGCGTGACGGTTTCGCAAAGCGGCGGGCCGGGCGCGCTCGCCGCGGTGAGCATTCGCGGCTCGTCGGCCAGCCAGGTGGCGGTGTTTATCGACGGTATCCGCATTGGCTCGGCAACCACGGGCACGGTCGAATGGGCCGATCTGCCGACGGCGTCGTTCGACCGCGTCGAAGTGATTTCGGGCCCGGCCGCCGCATCGTTCGGCGCGGACGCAATGGGCGGCGTGATCCAGCTATTCACGCGCCACGCGTCGAACCAGCCGAATCAGACCACGGTGTCGTTCGGCGGCGGCTCGAACAAAACCTTCGACACGCAAGTGCGCACGTCCGGCACGTTGCCGTCGACAGGACCGCTGGCCGCGCTGGGCGGCGTGACGTATTCGCTCGGCCTGCACGACTACAACACGGCGGGTATCGACGCCACGCAACCGGGCGCCTATGGCCACGAAGACGGCCGCAATCCGTATCACGCCCAGGACGTGGACGCGCGCCTGGGTTACGCGCACGGTGACTGGTCGATTTCGAGCTTCGTGCTTTATCACCGCTCCGATCTGTCCTACGACAATCTGGGCGGCGACGACCGCCAGCGCGATCACCAACTGACGACGGGCCTCGCGTTCCACCTCGACATCACGCCCACCACGCAATTCGATCAATCGATCGGCTACGCAACTGATCGACAGTTTCTCTATGCGAACGACGCCACGCTCGCGACCGACGAAATCGATTCGACACGCCTGAGCACATCGACATCGATCACGCATCAGGAAACGGGGCATGCGCTATTCGGCTTTGCGCTTTCGGGTGAAACCAAACTCGCCTATGACTTCACGCGCGAGCAGGCTCTTTTACCCGTCGATATCCCGAGCGGCGTGCCCACGCGCAACGACTCGGCTATCTCGCTGCACCAGGCGACGACGCTGGGCAACGTGACGCTGTTTCTCGCGGGCCGTCATGAAATCGTGCAGGGGCAAACGGTCAATACGGGCAATGCAGCGCTCGCGTGGGCGATCACGCCGGTCTATACCGCGCGCGTTTCGTACGGCAATGCCTTCCGCCTGCCCACTTTCAACGATCTTTATTACCCGGGCTATTCGAATCCGAATCTGCTGCCCGAGCGCAGCGATACCGTCGAAGCCGCGCTCGATGCCAATACATCGCTCGGCACCTTCACGGCAGCGATCTACGATACGCGCGTGCACGATCTCATTACCTACGATTCGCAAACGTATCTGCCGGTGAACGTGGGACGCGCGCATATTCAGGGTATCGATCTGTCGTACAAGGGCACGCTCGGTCAATCGACGCCGGTCAGTCTCTCGCTGGGCTTTCTCAATCCACAGGACGAAACCGATCAAACCTGGCTCAATCGCCGCCCACGACAAACCGCCAGTCTGAGCGTCGATCACACATGGGACGAGTTTCATCTGCACGCGTTGAGTACCGGCGTTTCGCTGCTTTATAACGGCTCGACTTTCGACGATCAGTCCAATGCGGTTTATCTGCCGTCGTTCTTCACGGTGGGGCTGCGCGCGTCATATCGGATGAATACGCATCTGACGCTTTCGGCATCGATTGCGAACCTGTTCAATCGGCAGTATGTAACGGCCTATGGCTATAACTCATTGGGACGAACGGCGTTTGGCAAGGTAAGCTACACGTTCTAAAAGCGCTTTTTCTGCGCTTTTTCCCCCGGCCCGCATTCAAACGATTACTAACACCATGCGGGCCGTAGTGCCAATTTGAAGCGGTTTTTGAAGCGCTTTCGTCGCGACCTTTCACAAGGAGGCCCGCCGTGATCTTTCGCCAGCTATTCGATCCCGTATCGTCGACTTATACCTATTTGCTCGGCGATCCTGCGAGCGGCGAAGCGCTTCTGATCGACCCCGTCTACGAGCAGGTGCCGCGCGATCTTTCGCTGCTGCAGGAACTGGGCCTCAAACTCGTCGCGACACTCGATACGCACGTGCACGCCGATCACGTGACCGGCGCGTGGCGGCTTCGTCAGCGCTGCGGCAGCGAGATCGCACTCGCCGCGAAAGTGGGCGCGGACGGCGTGAATCGTGCGCTGCATCATGGCGACCGGGTGCGATTCGGCCAGCGCTATCTGGAGGTGCGCGCAACGCCCGGCCACACCAGCGGCTGCCTCACTTATGTGCTGGACGACGGCAGCATGGCCTTTACCGGCGACAGTCTGCTGATCCGCGGATGCGGGCGCACCGACTTTCAGGAAGGCAGCCCCGAGCAATTGTTCGCCTCCGTGCGCGAGCAGATCCTGACACTACCGGGCGACTGTCTGCTTTACCCGGCGCACGATTATCGCGGCATCACCGTGACGAGCGTGGCCGAAGAGCGGCGTTTCAATCCGCGTCTGGGCGGCGATGTCGATCTCGGCGATTTCGCGGGCTATATGAACAATCTGAATCTGCCGCATCCCAAGCTGATGGCGATTGCCGTGCCGGCGAATATGCGCTGCGGCAAGCCGGAAGGCGATGCGCCTGTGCACGAATCGCCGGACTGGGCGCCGTTGACGCTGCGTTTTAGCGGTGTCTGGGAAATCGAGCCAATGGCGCTGCTGGAGCACGGCCGCGAGTGGCAGATCGTCGATGTGCGCGAAGCGACGGAGTTTATCGATCGACTCGGGCATCTTCCCGATGCGAAACTGGTGCCGCTTTCGCAATTGACGGCGCGCATCGACGAATTTGATCGCGATCGGCCGGTGGTGGCGGTGTGCCGCTCGGGAGTGAGATCGGCGCAGGCGAGTATTTTGCTGGGTAAGGCGGGATTTGGGCAGGTGGCGAATCTGGCGGGCGGAATGTTGCGGTGGCGGGCGGAAGGCTTGCCGGTGGCTTCGGATAGCGGCGCGGCGTGAATGGCCTGGATAACATTGCTGGCGAAGATTGAATCAGAAACCGGGCAATTAACCGCCGCCAAAATTACGCGATCCGCCGCTGACGCCGAAAGAAATTCCAGAGTAAGCCGGTAGCATCCGGTCCACGCGCGGAATGAAAAGGCTCGCGCGGGTCGCCGCCGCTCCATGCGTGACCCAGGCCGTGCACGACGCAAAGCCGCACGATATTGCGGCCGCCTTTCACGTAATCGGTGTAATCGGCGCCGTCGCGGTGATAACTGCGTTGCTCGCCTACCCGCAATTCACCCTGCGCGTCGATAAGCCGATTCAGCCGCGCAAATTCCAGCGTCAATTGTTCCGCGTTGCGTTTGGCCACGACCGCGTCGATATCGCCGTGCATGATGATGGTCGGCATGCCGGGGTAAGCATTCACATCGACACGCGCATCGATCAACTGCACCGGATCTTCACGCGTACCGCGGCGCATCACGCTCATCGCCGTCATCGTGGAAGTGGCGGCGCCAAATACCGGCCCCGAATGCAAACCCACCGCGGCAAATAATCGCGGATCGGCAATAGCCAGCGCCGCCGCCAGACCCGCCCCCGCCGAAATACCCGCAAGATAAACGCGCTGCGCGTCAAAGCCATATTCCCGCACAACCGATTCGATCAGCGCGGCCACCGCCGGCGCCTCCGTTTGCGCCGGATCGTCGTGCCAATGCCAGCAGCCTTGCGCGTGCGCGGTTTTGGCCTGTTCGGGCAGCAGCACCGCAAATCCAGCGCGTTCGGCGCGCTGACAAATACGTGTGCCACGTGCGAACGATTCGGCGGTCTGCTTGCAACCGTGCAGCATCACCACCAGCGGCAAATCCGCGCTAGCTGGCTGGGATGCGGGCAAATACAACGCGTAGGCAAGATGATTGACGAGACGCCCGGCAGTGGGCGGCGCGGAATAAAACGTGCGCAGCCAGCGGCCCGGTAAAGTCTTTTGCGCCGATTTTGCAGGCGTGGCGGGTGTGGCGCGTGTGCCTTTACGCGGCGTTGCGGAAATGGGCGCTGCGCGCTTCGCGCGTTTGACCGTCGCGCTGGCGACGGTTTTGATAGCGGCGGTTTTACGTCGTGTGGCTTTTTTCTTCGGCGGTGCCCGCATAACGCTTGCGAGCAGGTCTAAACCTCGAAGCCAGACGCTGGACTTTTTCCTGGGCATGGCGAGAGCGGAGAGAGCGAAGCGACGCGGCAGAACAGCCAGAGAAACAGCTCAAAGCCAGCCCAAAGCCGCAAAGAAAGCGGACGTCCACACTAGACGCCCGGCGAAATCAGCCAATTCTGGAGTACGGTAAATCCAGGCGATCCGATTGCGCGAGCCGGTATTGCGCCGGCTCGCGCAAGCCATGACGAAGGCCGCGGAAAAGTTCGGTTAAACCTTTTACACCGCCGGCCTCAACGTCATTCATGCCATTCGTGCCATTTACGCTATTCAGGCAGCAGCCTGCGCGACAGCACGCGTCTTCTTTGCAACTGCGCCGGGCTTGCGGCCACGTTTGGCGCCAACCGGTTTCGTTTTAGCCGTCACGCGCTTCGTTGCCGCTTTCGGGGCTTTTTTCGCTGCTGCCGCTTTGGGCGCAGCGCCCGCGTCGATCAGGAATTTCGAGCGGTCTTTTACGTCGCGAATCCACAGCGGCGCACGGCCACGGCCAGTCCACGTCGCGCCCGATTTCGGGTCTGCGTATTTCGGCGCCACGTGTTGCACGGCGCGCGGGGCTTTGGCCACGCCATTCGCGGCGGCAACGCCCGGCTTGCGGCCGCGCTTTTTGCCGACAAAACTTTCGATATCGGCCACGCTCAGACCATGCTTATGCATCAGATCGCGAATCTTTGTGAGGCCGACCGACGATTGCGTTTTAACGAGCGTTTCCGCCTGTTTCTGCAGTTTTGCGATCTTGAGGTTGATCGCGTCCAAAGTCACCATACTCACCTCCCTTATCGGATTTCGTCTCCAGACACCTGTTGAAACTTCGTTTGCACCTCGAAGTTTGGGCTGGTCCATATAGGCATTGCCATCGTGGCAAGTCAATTATGGCAACAAAGCGTCCGCGTGTGCAAACTCATTGAGTCGCATTGCGCTATTCATAGACCCAATCTGTCTTAATTGACCAGGAAAATTTTCCGATTGTTTTCCGATCGCTTTCACGCGCTAACTACCAGGCACATGAATCGCTGGAATTCGATTGCTCTAAATGCTTTCGGCTTTCAGGATACAGAATTTGAAAAAATGAAACGCGCTGCATGGCCGCGATGGCGTTCGTGAAGTGTCGCGCGAGCCACATTCAGCGAAACATCGAATAGCGTGTTGTCAGGCAAGCGTGTGTGCAACGGACGAAAAAAGCGCGGCAAGCCGACGCTCCAGCGCTTTTTGTGCGCCCTGCGCGAATACATCAGATGTTCTAAAATACGCGTGGCGGTTGGCCTCGCGCAACACTCGCCGTTTTTCGATTGATCGATTGCTTGCGTCGCCTCGGCTTTTGCCTGCTTTTTTACCTGCTGTTGACCTGCTGTTTGCCGTTGTCCGTCGTCGTCATCCAGACTGCCTCATCCGAACCTTGCATGCCATGCATGCAGCAAAGGACTTGTTTGTCGACTTCGTTCGCACCATGACGATGTCATTCGATTCTGCGCGCGAAGACACCTTCCCAGGAAACTGACCAGGAATTTAACGGTACGGCAATGGCACGCGCGCAAAATGTTATCGATCACATTCCATCACACGAATCAAGCAACCCACGCACCCACGCTTTTAGACCGCTTTAGACCTATTCGATGAATGCTCCTGTAGAAACTTCCCTGCGCGCCGAAGCCGCCGAAACCGGCACTTCCGCGCCACTCATCGAGCCGCCGCACGGGCTGGGACTCGCCGAACTTTCGCTCGCGCTCGGCGGCTTCGCAATCGGTACTGCCGAATTCGCCGCCATGGGCATCCTCCCGGAAATGGCCGGCGATCTGCACGTCACGATTCCCGAGGCGGGCCACATGATCAGCGCGTATGCAGCGGGTGTCGTGGTCGGCGCGCCGCTCATCACCGTGCTGCTCGCCAGAATGCCGCGCCGCGCGCTGCTGATCGTGCTGATGCTGCTCTACGCGATCGGCAATGGCGCGACCGCGGTGTTTCATAGTTACGGCTTCGCGCTCGCAAGCCGTTTTATCGCCGGGCTGCCGCACGGCGCGTATTTCGGTCTCGCCGCATTGGCCGCAGCAGCGCTGGTGCCGCCGCATAAACGCGGCGCCGCCATCGGCAAGGTCATGCTGGGGCTGAGCGTGGCAAATGTCGTCGGCGTGCCCGCCGCCACCTGGCTCGGCCAGGCGATGGGCTGGCAGGCGTGCTTTGCGGCGGTTGCCGTCATCGCGCTCATCACGGCGGGCATGATTGCGTATTCGGTGCCCACCTTGCCGTTGTCGAGCAAGGCCAGTCCGCTCACCGAACTGGGCGCGCTGGGCCGCCCGCAGGTGTTGCTCACGCTGCTGGCTTCGGCAGTGGGCTTCGGCGGGATTTTCTCGGTCTATAGCTATGTGGCGTCCACGCTCACCCAGGTCACGCATCTGCCGAGCTTTCACGTGCCCTGGGCACTGGCGTTGATCGGCATCGGCATGATCATCGGCAATATGGCGTGCGGCTGGTTTGCGGATCGCTGGCTCAAGCGCACCATGCTCGGCATGTATGCGTTCACGACGGTCGTGCTGCTGGTGTTCGTGGTCGCAGCGCCCCACCTCTGGCTGATGTTGCCGGTGCTGTTTTGCGTAGGCGTGGGTTCGGCCTGCACGCCCGCTTTCCAGTCGCGCCTGATGGACGTGGCCGGCGACGCGCAATCGCTCGCGGCCGCGCTCAATCACAGTGCGTTCAATATCGCCAATGCCTTGGGCGCGTGGCTCGGCGGCATCGTGATTGCAGCGGGTTTCGGCTGGCTCGCCACGGGTTGGGTCGGCGCGATCCTGGCCGTGCTCGGCATTCTGGTGCTGATGGTGTCGTTCGCGCTCGATCGCAAGACGGCATAAAAAAAGCCGGCACTGGAAGGTGCCGGCCCGAATGAATCGATGGTTTGCCGCGCGGCAGCACCGCGCGGCTTCACTGCCCAACGCAGTTACTGCATGTGCTGGCCGCCGTTGATGGGGATGTTCGCCCCCGTCACGAAGCTGGCTTCATCCGAGCACAGGAACAGCACGAGCGCCGCCACTTCTTCCGGGTTGCCCAGACGGCCCATCGGGATCTGCGGCAGGATCTTCGTGTCGAGAATGTCCTGGGCAATCGAGGTGACCATTTTCGTCGCGAGATAACCCGGCGAAATCGTGTTGACCGTCACGCCCTTGCGCGCCACTTCCAGCGCCAGCGACTTCGTGAAGCCGTGCATACCGGCCTTCGCCGCTGCGTAGTTGGTCTGACCGACCGCGCCCTTCGAACCGTTCACCGACGAAATATTGATGATGCGCCCCCACGAGCGCTCCACCATGCTGTCGCAAAGCGGCTTCGAGATATTGAAAATCGAATCGAGATTCGTGCGCAGCACGGCGTCCCAGTTCACCTTGTCGAGCTTGCGGAACGTCATGTCGCGGGTGATGCCCGCGTTGTTGATCAGAATATCGATCGGGCCGATTTCGCTCTGAATCTTCTTTGCACCGCGCTGGCACGAATCGTAATCGGCCACGTCGATCGAGTACGCGTGAAACTCGCGGCCTGCGTCCTGCTGGCGCTTCAACCAGTCCTTTGCCCCTGCGTTGTCCGGCGAGTGCGTCACCACGACCTTGTAGCCTGCGTCGTGCAAACGAACACTGATGGCCTCGCCAAGGCCGCCCATACCACCCGTTACCAATGCAATACGCTTAGTCATCCTGTATATCCGCGAGAGAAGAAAATCAGTGGTCCTCGCGGCGTCTCTCTTGAGACGCCGCGTCTTACGTGGGCCGGCGGCTTCGCATGGGACACGAAGCCTGCCTGGCATAAATCGCGCGGTTTCTTGTTTGCATCGAGTGATGCGCGACAAATCTGCTGCTGGATTGACGCCGTGCTCCGCCGGTTGCCGGATCGCACCCGGCAGAGCAAACGGTTCAGAACCTCGTTACAGACGCTCGAGTGCGAGCGCCACGCCCATACCGCCGCCGATACACAGCGACGCCAGGCCGCGCTTCGCGTCGCGGCGCTGCATTTCG